>NZ_PJBE01000012.1:720489-1080734 GCF_002836205.1 Shewanella sp. Choline-02u-19 | reverse complement strand
ATCAAATCTCCGAAGAGTTTTAACTCTCTAACACTGCTGCAAGTCCCGTACTACCTAAGTAGTTGGCCTGCTGTGCCGTGTCAGTGGATGCGCATTATAGGGGAATACTGATGGAGCACAAGAGGCTTTCTGAATAAAAAGTAATTAAACGCGCTGCCTGCGCATAAACCACTCACAATGAATATATATCATGCAAGACAGGCCGCTGATTGCCATTTGTTCTAATACTCAGCCTTATTATTCTGATTGTTTTACGTCTTCATAGCGTATTTTAATGGGCAAATAGAGTAAGAGCGTTTTGTTTCACCTATATAGAGGTAAAACTTTCTCAGTTGCTATTAATCTCGTTATCACGCTAGCATGAGTGATGTTAGTTGCATCTTCGAAACTAATCATAGATAAAGCTATGGAAGGTAATAAATGATATTAGAACCAACAAATGACCTTACTAGAAGCGGACATAGTCAAGGTGTATTAGCTCAATCGCTTTGGATAAAGCTTTGTGGCGTTTTACTGTTCGCGAGTCTATTTAGCACTCATTCATATGCTAGCGAAATTTATACATGGGTTGATGAACAAGGCGTAACTCACTTTAGTCAGGAACCTCCCGCGCAAAAAGAAGCTAAAAAAATCTATAGCGAAGACATTCAGCCGGCTAAAATAGGCAGTGTAGCGCCAACAGTCTCGGCCCCATTAGTAAAAGTCCCTACGGAGTTAGAGAAGTCGGCACTCGCAATAAAGAAATCAGATAAAGCACAAGCTAAAACAATTTGCGAAAGTGCTAAGCACAGCCTGAATGTATTAAGCAGTCATTCAAAACTTAATAAAAAGAGTGCAGATACAGGCAAAACCGTAGCAATGACAGAAGAGCAGCGACAAGCTGCTATTACCGAACAAAAAGAGCGTGTCTCTTTATTTTGCGAGAACTAACGAACATTGAACGAGCAAATATAGAAACAGACTCCGTTTGAGTCTGTTTCAAGCCCACGAGCTACTTGCTAGCCGTAAGGTTATACATTGAACGCGTCACACCATCTTCACATGCTTTAAGACCCGCTTTCCAACCATCATCAAATTTATCAAGCCCATCAAGGGCTGTATCCTTCGCTACTGAGTCATAAAGCTCTGCTTGTTGTTTCTTCATTACATAAGCATTTTTACAACCACGATAATATCCATAATGATACAAGCTTTCATATTCTTGATTACCCTCACCAATATAGGGCGCCGATGTTTGCTCTTTGTCACGGTTTGAGTCTGCACAACCTACGATTGTCATTGACGCTAAAACGATAATTGTTAACTGACGTTTCATACTATTGCCTCCCTGTAATTAAGTTAAATGCCCCCAATAGCCGTGGTACTTGAACACTGCTACTGACCGCTATCTATATTATTTTAATAACATTAAGTATTGTTGAATAATTGGATAATACAAACATATGGTCAATATGATGCAGAAGTCGTTCTATTCGGTAGGCTTGACACTACAAGGGAAGTAAAGCTGTACTAGCAATAGAATATAAATTGCTAGTGATACATCAAAAAGTGACATCAACTTTCGTTGATGCCACTATAAAACGAACAGAGTTACCGACTAAACGACGGTGTTACTGCGTAAAGTTGAGTTGTCCCGCGACAACCGAGACTTGTATCGGCGTTCCAGGTTGAAGTTGTCCGCTTAAGATCTTTTGAGCTAGTGGATTTTCAACCTCTTGCTGTAGAGCTCGTTTTAGCGGTCTCGCCCCATAAATAGGATCGTATCCCGCATCCGCAATAACGGCTAATGCTTCAGCACTGATCTCAAGCTCGTAGTCTTTTTCAGCCAACCTAAGCTGTAGCGCCTCTATTTGAATCGCAGCAATATGGGCAATATTAGCTTTATCCAGCGGATGGAAAACCACGGATTCGTCAATACGGTTTAAAAACTCCGGTCTAAAGTGCTGCGTCACGACCTGCATCACATTGGACTTCATCTCTTCGTAGCTTTGTGCACCAAAGCCTGCTTGAATAACATCAGAACCGAGATTTGACGTCATGATCACTACCGTATTACGAAAATCGACAGTTCGACCTTGGCCATCAGTTAAACGACCATCATCTAATACCTGTAATAAGATATTAAACACATCAGGATGTGCCTTTTCGACCTCATCAAGCAAAATAACAGAATAAGGTTTACGTCTTACCGCTTCAGTTAAATAGCCGCCCTCTTCATAACCTACATATCCAGGAGGCGCTCCGACCAAACGTGATACAGAATGCTTCTCCATAAACTCAGACATATCAATTCGTACTAGTGCAGATTCAGTATCAAATAGAAACTTGGCCAGTGACTTACAAAGCTCTGTTTTCCCCACTCCCGTCGGACCTAAAAATAGAAAAGAACCGATAGGACGACTCGGATCGGAAAGGCCTGCTCTACTGCGACGAATCGCATTAGATACAGAATCAACCGCTTCGTTCTGACCGATGACGCGTTCATGTAACGCATCTTCCATCTGCAATAACTTTTCCCGCTCGCCTTCAAGCATCTTTGACACTGGGATCCCGGTCGCTTTAGATAACACTTCAGCGATCTCAACGTCTGTCACTTTATTACGCAGTAAGGTCATATCTTGCATTTCAGCTTGGGCTGCCAAGTCGAGCTGTTTTTCAAGCGCGGGGATACGGCCATACTGTAACTCTGACATCCGCGTTAAATCACCGGCACGTCTCGCGACCTCTAAATCCATTCTAGCCTGCTCTAAATCAGCCTTGATATGCTGGGTCCCAGCAAGCGCGGCTTTTTCGGTGTGCCAAATCTCATTTAGCTCAGCCGCTTTTGCCTCAACCTCTTTTAGCTCAGTGCGAAGTACCTCTAAACGTCGTAAACTCGCTTCATCTTCCTCTTTCCTTACCGCTTGCTCTTCAAGTTTTAACTGAATAGCACGACGTTCGAGTCGATCGAGAGATTCGGGCTTCGAATCTATCTGGATTCTGATGCTCGATGCAGCTTCATCAATCAGGTCGATCGCTTTGTCAGGTAGCTTTCTGTCTGAAATATAGCGATTAGACATGGTCGCAGCCGCAACAATTGCAGGGTCAGTAATTTCAACATGATGATGCAGCTCATAACGCTCTTTGAGACCACGTAAAATAGCAATGGTATCTTCAACGTTAGGCTCATCCACCAGCACTTTTTGAAAACGACGCTCTAACGCAGCATCCTTTTCAATATATTTTCTGTACTCATCTAATGTTGTCGCACCGACACAATGTAGATCGCCACGTGCCAATGCTGGTTTAAGCATATTTCCCGCATCCATTGCGCCATCGCCTTTACCAGCACCGACCATAGTGTGCAGTTCATCAATAAAGAGGATAACTTGGCCCTCTTCTTGAGAAAGCTCATTAAGAACCGCTTTTAGACGTTCTTCAAATTCACCACGATATTTCGCACCAGCAATCAATGCGCCCATATCCAAAGATAGTACCCGCTTATTTTTAATGCCTTCAGGTACTTCATTGTTAATGATCCGCTGTGCTAACCCTTCAACAATGGCCGTCTTACCGACCCCGGGATCACCGATCAATACAGGATTATTTTTACTACGACGTTGCAATACTTGGATCGTACGACGAATTTCGTCATCACGACCAATTACGGGGTCTAACTTGCCCTGCTCTGCTCGCTCAGTGAGATCAACGGTGAACTTTTTCAGCGCTTGACGTTGATCCTCAGCATTAGGATCATCAACCTTTTGGCCATTACGCATCTGTTCTATGGTCGACTCCATTAACGCTTTTGTTGCACCAGACTTCTTTAACGCCTGTGCTAGGGCATCACTCCCTTCGAGTGCAGCTAATACAAATAGCTCACTTGAGATAAATTTGTCTTTGCGCTTTTGCGCTAATTTATCGCACAAATTCAGCACACGGATCAGCGCTTGAGATAACTGAACATCTCCGCCCGTGCCTTCTACTTTTGGTCGTTGTTCTAACTCTTGGCTCAGTAACGAGCGCAAAGTACTCACCTTAATGCCCGCTTGGGTCAATAATGGGTGAATGGAACCGCCGTCTTGATTCAGCAATGCCATCATCAAGTGGGCTGGCTCTATAAATTGGTGGTCTCGGCCCAATGCCAATGATTGAGCATCCGAGATAGCAATTTGGAATTTATTTGTCATACGGTCGAGTCGCATCATTCCTCCGATAACTCAGTTAGGTTTGTAGCTGGGACATGCATGGCGCACCGAGTTGGAAACTCCTAATTGGAGTACTTAATCCATTCACGCTTTGATACAAACAAGAATAGGTTTGCTCTACAAGACAGTAAAGCATCTGATAACTAAAATATGGGGGCTAACCGAGCAAATTCAAGTTATTTTTTAAGCATCGAGCCAAATAAATGATGCCATTCTGCCAGTGATACCGTCGCGGCGATAAGAAAAAAATGATTCATGATCCGTTACCGTACAACGCGTGTCAGCAAAAAGGGTTTTCACACCCGCTTTGGCTAATCTGAGTTTTGCCAATCCCTGAAGATCAGCGAGGTATTTATGGCTAAGATGTTCACTTGCAGGGACAAAACAGTGCCGAGCCTCTGGATGCTTTACTTCGAATTGTTGTTTTACTTCAGAGCCAACTTCAAAAGCTCTAGGCCCAATTGCAGGTCCTAAGTAAGCAACGATCTCTTGTGGAGAATGCGAAAATTTGTTTATTGCCGCTTCAATAATACCGTCACACAACCCGCGCCAACCAGCATGAACCGCTGCGACCTCGGTTCCGTTTTTATCACACAGTAAAATAGGAAGACAATCAGCAGTCATCACCACACACACTTGGTTGCTGTTATTACAGTAGCTCCCATCTGCCTGATGGACTTTGCTGTTATCGGCATCAACAAGGTTAATACTGTGAGTTTGCTCAAGCCAAGCAGGGGCTACAGGAAGGTTTAGGCGTTGCAAAATGATTTGCCGGTTACCGTTGACGCAAGTGATATTATCACCGACATGGGCACCGAGGTTGAGGCTATCAAAAGGGGGTAAGCTTATGCCACCTTGTCGAGTCGAAAAAGCTAAGTTTACCCCCGGAGGAATAAACCAAGCTTGTTTCTCATCGAAAACATCTGTCATTAAATAACAGGTGGATTATCAATCGTATCTTGACGAAGAGCTTTAGTCAGCTTCACCATATCAGCAGGAACAGGCGCTCGCCAGCTCATCACTTCACAAGTGAAAGGATGTGCTAGTTCAAGTCGAATCGCATGCAATGCTTGTCGTCTGAAAGCCATATAGGTTTCAAAAAAGTCTGGCGCAGCCCCTTTTGGAGGACGCGGTCGACCTGCATAAACAGGATCACCGACCAATACATGGCCGATATAAGCCATATGCACACGAATTTGGTGTGTACGACCAGATTCTAGGCGAAGGCGTAAACGCGTATGCAGTCTGAACTTTTCAGCCACGCGATAATGTGTCATCGCCGGCTTGCCATTGTGCACTACAGCCATATGTGTACGTTTGCTTGGGTGACGATCGATAGGTTCATCGACTGTACCGCCCGCAATAATCCCACCGAGAACAATCGCTTCGTATTCACGAGTGATCTCACGAGCTTGCAGTGCCGTAACCAAATGAGTTTGTGCTTCAACTGTTTTAGCCACAACCATTAAACCGGAAGTGTCTTTATCCAAACGATGCACAATACCTGCTCGCGGTACCAACTCGATACCAGGGCAATGATGCAGTAATGCATTCATTAGCGTACCGTCTTGATTACCAGCACCAGGATGTACTACTAGACCTGCTTGCTTATTGATAACCAAAATATGATCATCTTCATAAATAATATCAAGATCTATCGCTTCGGCTTTTGCGGATGTTTCCTCTTCCAGTGTTGCATCTACGACGACGTCCTGACCTTCCAGAACTTTCACTCTGGGTTTATCAGCAACTGTGCCATCGATGTATACTGCACCGGACAGAATCCACTCTTTAATGCGTGTTCGCGAGTAATCAGGGAACAAATCAGCCAGAGTCTGGTCCAATCTTTGGCCTGATTGTGTTGATGTTATCTCGCTTTTTAGTTTAATCTCTTGAGTCATATGAACCGTACCCACGTTTCGGGGTCCAAAAATGTTTACTATCTGTTACAATCGGATTGTTTCTATTTTATCGTGAAATGGAAAAATTCATAACTATAACTTTAAAAGAATCGAATTCAAGTATGCATAAATTTGCCAAAAGTGTTGCTGTAGTGCTAATTTCGCTTGCTGCTACGGCCTGTAGTAGTAAACAGGGCGAAGATCCTGCAATGATCAAAAGTTCACCTGAAGTGCTTTATTCTCAAGCAAGAACCTCTATGGAGCTGGGAAACTACAGCAAAGCAGTTCGTTCTTTAGAAGCTTTAGATTCCCGTTTCCCGTTTGGACCTCATAAAACACAAGTCCAACTCGATTTAATATTTGCTTACTACAAGCTTGATGACCCAGCTTCAGGCATTGCTAACATCGACCGTTTTATTAGATTAAATCCAACACATAAAGATATTGATTACGTTTATTATATGCGCGGTCTTGTCAATATGCAGTCTGATCGCTACCTTTTCCACGACATGTTAAATATCGATAGATCTGATCGTGATCCTAAAGCAGCACAAGATGCATTTAAGGATTTTGACAGACTGGTTAAGTCTTATCCAAACAGCAAGTATGCAGCAGATGCGCAAAAACGCATGCAACACTTAAAAAATAGACTAGCACTTTACTCGATCAAGGTAGCTGAATACTACATAAAAATGAATGCATGGAGTGCAGCCGCTATTCGTGCCCAGCTAGTAATGGAAGGTTATCCTGGTACACCGTCCACCGAAAGAGCTTTAGAGATCATGTCTAAAGCATATGGTGAGTTAGGACAAGATAAGCTTAAAGAGCATGCACTTATGGTCATGAAAGCTAACTTTCCAAGCAATAAGTTACTCGCGAAACAGTAATTAATAACCGTGTTTTATGACTGGTTATAAAAAATAAAGGCCTCAAATGAGGCCTTTATTTTTTTTAATAGATTTACGAATGTTGGTAAACAAATCCACCATATAAGTATTTAGTTGCCTCTGCGCCTAATATCATCACTTTGTCACCCGTTTCTAATACGCCAGAATTGATCAGTCTAGAGAGGCTGACCCATATTGCCGCTGAGCCTAAATTACCCAGCCATTTAGCATCGTTAATAACACGACTAGGTTCAATGCTCAGCGCTTCAGCTAAGAGAGTATCAATATGACCGTTCGCTTGGTGAGGTAAAATAAAACGAAAGTCATCAAGATGGTGTCCATGAGACTGCAGAGCCGCTAATCCAAGTTCAAATAATTGGCTGCCCTGCTTCCTAACAGCCGCAGTATTATGGTGAAACCTCGCCATTTGCTTATTAGCAACATCATTAGAACCACCATCAAGATAAAAGCCAGCGTCTTTACCAATGCCGATATGACCTAAATAGATATCAGAAATAATCCCAGAGGCACCGTTTGCTTGCTCAATAGGGGCCAACACTACCGCTGCAGCACCATCTCCCATTTGCACATAATTGACTAACTGTTCAGTATCGATAAATCGATTATCCATATCAAAGAAGACCGACCCCGTCTCACAGCCCACTATTGCCACTGGTTGCTGATTAACAGCACAAAAGGCAGACGCTATCTGCAGACCATTGGCAAAACCGGTGCAGGCTTGGCGTAATTCTAAATAAGGACCATGGTATGCCTGTTTGTCTGCTATCCACGCAGCATTTGGAGGCACCTGAGTATGGGGTGTGCATGTATGGGAAAGCAGATAGTCTAGCTGCTCCATTTCAACGTTTGCCGCGGCAAGTGCCCCCTTTAACGCTTGTACACTCAGCTCGATACTCGTCGGTGACGGCGCACTGGTCGCGGTATCAAGATTGCGGGTTAAATGTCGCCCCTGTATGCCAATTCTGCGAGCAATTGCTTTGGCTTTTCTCGCAGTTAGTAAGCCACATTGATACTTGAGCTTTTCAAGCAGCAGTTCGTTACTAATGTTGGTATGAGGCAAAGCGTGAGCGATCCCTTTTAAACACAGCGAATGCTTTGCAAATTTTACCGCCATTTAGCCTCCAGTTTTTGATTAAGTCTATCCAAACAGACCCCCATTGACTCAAATGCATCGCCTTGAGTCTGCAGTAACGTCATCAAATCACCCACGACGTACTCATGCTGATGGGAAAATTGATTCAACGTTGCTCCAAGTGCTATCGCGTGTTTACGGCTAACGTAGACATGCTTTGCTTCATCTTTCTTAATGAGGCCACACAATTGAGAAAAGCGATGTTCCTCGCCTAAATGGCAATGTTCAAACGCTTGCATAATATGGGTGACACAGGTATCTAATATGGCAATTCGGACAAAATGTTCACTGTAAGTACTCACCCGTCCCAGATGCGCATAAAAGCGTTTTGCTTTTCTTTGCACTTGAGTGAACTCGGGCAATTCACTCAATGAATGCGCTACCTGTTGCAGTGCAATATCATGACGATGCTCGTCCGCTTCGACATCTTGTAAGCAGACCACTAAAGAATGCTGGTGCTCTGCGGCTAAACGCTGGATCTCACTGTTAAAAACTAACTGTGCCGACTGTTCACCGCACAGTAATAAGGGTAATAGGCGACTCATTGCATCTGTTTGAGTATCGCTAAATTGCACTGGCTTGTGTTGAGTATCTCCGAGCCAACACATGATCCGCTGACTATTTGCAGTCAAAGCTGTATTAGCCCCTGTAACAGGCTTAAGCGGAAAACAGCGAGTAAGTACCTTAGTCTGCATGCTTTCTCCTTAATATCCAGCGCTGGTAAAGCACAGGTAACATCAAAACATCAAAGCCCCAAGCAAATAGCACCACCAAACAAGAGAGCAAACTCAGTTGTGAGATAGGCGCAAAATCAGACATTAACCCGATAGAAAACCCCAAGGCGATGGCAAGCGTGGTAAAGGTGATCACGGGTAAGACTTTGCTTAATGCATCCCACATCACAGTAGTGTCACTGTCACCGCAATCTTTACTGGGCAATCTAAGCATCAAATGCAAAGTATCGTCGACAATAACGCCCAGCATCATCCCCAATACAACCGCGGTACCGAGGCTGATAAAACCACCATTGAGTTGCCATAGAGCAAACACCCACAGTAAGGGTAAAAAATTAAGTAATAGTCCCATCAAGCCAAAGACTAACGAGCGTTTCAATATACTGAGCAGCGCCGCTAGCGCAAGTAACGCCACACCGAATGAAATCAGCATATTATTAGCATTGTCGATACTGAGATGGGCAAACAATAAATTACTGCCAAGAGACGGGCTGACATCAATATTTTGAGCATTGCTTGCTAACCAAGTATTCACTTTAGTTTCAAATACCACCAACTCCATCGCTGTCATTGGCACTAAATACAAGGTCACTAAACTGGCATTCTTGCGCTTATTTAGTTCGCTTTGTAAGCGTAATTGCACGACTGACTTTTCAGTTAATAAACGCTTAAACTGGTTCTGCCCCATACCGGTACTTTTGATCCAATCACCCAGATGCTGAACCTTATTAACCTCAGGTTGTGCTTTTAGATAACGAGCAAATTTATAAATAAAAGCCAATTCAACTTTATCAAGCTGAGCACCTGCTTTACTACTAACAACATAGTGTTGTAAGTTGATCCCCGCAAAGTACTGTCGCATTTTTTGACTAGATACTGTGAAGGAGTTATTCGATTCGAAGTAACCTAAGGGGTCATCATTGAGGGTTAGCTTGGATACGCTTATCAGTGAGAGAACACTAAGCAATACAATCCCAAGTATTACAGCATTGGGTCTTTTTACATTATATTTGGCGAGTGATAGTACTGAACCAAAGTTCATTTCAGTCTGTTTAGTGGGCTTAGAAAAACCAGCAAAGTAGATTAATGTGGTTAGGCTTAATAGGTAATTACACAGAACCGCAAATGCTACCAATAAACCAAAGCTCTGTATGGGTGGCGATGGGCTAAACATTAATAAGCAGAAACCCAATATGGTAGTCAAGGTAGAGTAAAATAGTGGCGCTTGATTGACGCTAACGCTGTGCTCAAGTGCTTGAGTATTTGACTTACCTAAGTTGATTGCACGCCGCCAAGCAAAATAGAGATGAGATGCATACGCCAAAGCCAGTGTCACAATAATCACAGGGACAAAGGCGCTTATCGCAGCCAATGTTAGCTTTAACCAAGCCGCGATGCCTAAGGTCAAAATAAGGGTTATAACGCTATTAAGACATAACGCAGTAATCCACACTTTTTGCCTGATAAAAAGCGCTGCCATCAAAAAGATAATACCCAATAACGAGGGTGCAAACCAAAGTAAGTCATGACGTAGCACTTTGGCATATTGCCAATTTAAGGCATGCGTGCCGTTGAGATAACAATTTACATTCATTGGCAGCCAGAAAGCACTTGTTGCAGCATCGATTTCATCAAGTGTGCTCATCAACCACACACTGCGCGTAGCAAAGGATTTAGACTGTGCCTCATTTAGTTTTAGTTGTAATAGTATGGCTTGGCCATTTTCCGATAAAACAGACGCTAGGCGTGGATGTTTTTTATAATTAAGTATCTTATCCGCGCTAGCATCACCTTGAAGAAACTGATTGTAGCCCTGAACACTTAATACATTTGGATTGCCTTTTAACTGTTCTATAAAGGTGAGAAGAGGTTCAGTAAGCTCCGCTTCTCGCCAATCTTGCTTACTTTCAAGTAGTAGCCATAATTGGTCGTGGCGTTCGAAACTATCGTTCATCTGGTTAAACGCTACAAACCGAGGATCGGTTGGTGAGAAGTAATCACTAAAGTTAACATCGAGGTTGAGTCTATGCAGACCTAACAAAGAGAGCAGGATCAACAAAATGATACTGACAAACAGTCCTAATGGATGGCGCTGAATAGTCCAAACAGTTCGAATGTGAAGCCCCAAACAATTTCTCCTCGTCGATCTTTTTCTCTGTATAAAGACAAGACCGTGGAAAGGCCTAATAAATTCACATAACTTTAACATTACTTCATCGTAACGCTACCAAAGTGATCCATTGCAATGAATCGCTTAGTTCTGCAGCTAAACGCTGGATAATTCAACGTGCGAACAAAAGAAAGCACCATTTAGCAAAAAATAGTTGACTCAAATCAGTAAAAGCCTTTTAATAGCGCCGTTGCCCGAATAGCTCAGTCGGTAGAGCAGAGGATTGAAAATCCTCGTGTCCCTGGTTCGATTCCGGGTTCGGGCACCAATATTTAGTTTAGGTGTAGCAACATTTAGACCAGAGTCTAAGGCAAGTAAGACCTTAAGTACTCAACATGAAACCTCGCCTAGCGAGGTTTTTTTGCATCTGCCATTTGAAAACCGCGAACACAACCAACCCAGCCTCAAAACCGGTATGCCGGACTCAGATAGCGCTAGACTCACCACGAGCTGCAGATACAAAAAAACCAGTCACCTTGATGACTGGCTTTATTTTACTTAACTCTGGCTGAGCTTCTACTGCACGCTCTATTACAGTGCGTTGTAACTCACGCTGAAGAAGACTTCTCTTCCAGGGCTGAAGTAGTTTGCCACTGAGACAATCTCTTCATCAAACACATTATTGGCTTTTAAACGCAGTTGCCAATTATCAGTCACCTTATACCCTAGCCCCAGATCTAACTGATGATATGCGTCCAAGTATTGGTCGTAGCCTGCGTATCGCTTGCCTTGATAATGATAGTTAGCCAACAGATCAAAATCTTGCCATTGATAACTCAACGAATAGTTAAACTCATTCTCGCTACGGCCAGTAAGTGCCTTTTCAGTCGCTTTATCTTCAGTATCTAAATAGGTATACGCTAACTGATGCTCTAGGCCAAACAAGCCAAACTTAGTAAAAAATTCAGCGCCAGTGATTTCGGCATTGTTAACATTAGCAGGTTTCCAGATCTCCCAACCGTTATCGCCAATGATCCCCGTAGGAGCCCAAGCAATTAGGTTATCGATGTCGTTCTTGAAGAAGCTGACATAAGCTTGAACATCATTACGTCGATAGTTCAAGGTCATATCGTAACTTTCAGATGTTTCTGACAACAGTTCAGGATTACCTGAACCAGGCCAGTACAGGTCATTAAACGTTGGCACCTTAAACGCTGTGCCGGTTGTTGCCGACAAACGCCATTGTTCATTAAACTGGTAAGCCAGACTTAGGTTATAAGTCGTTTCGCTATCGACATTTTCTACGTCATCATAACGAACTGCGACTTCAGCAAGTAGCTTCTGCCATTGCTTCTCAACCAACAGATAAGCACCAACGATGTCGCGGTCATTTTGCGCGTAATCGCCAAGCACAGCTTCATTTGACCAATCAACGCCACCGCTTAAATTCAAGCCATTTCCAACGAGGTATTGATTGCTCCAATTCACTTGCTTACGCTTAGTTTCATATTTGGCAATTCCGGCAGCCACGTTATCACCACGGAAGTTCTCGTTATAATCTCGAGACTGGCTAAACGTCAACTTACTGGTATATTTTCCGCCAGTATATTGCGTACCTAAATTCCAAAGGTAATTGGCATAATCAGACTCATCCACACCACCACTGCCATAAATATCATCAAATTGATTGTTGCCTCTGTCGTATTGACCGCTCCAGAGTGCCTGCCACTGCTGGCTAAGTAATTGTGAACCTTTAAGTGATATAGAGGTACGGTCGTAACCATCAGCATCATTTTCAGATTCTGCACCGTCATAAACATCATAGCCATTTGATTGCTCACGACTTACAACTAGTGTGCTACTGCCCTCCCCGTGCTCCATTCCAAAACCAGCTGAGCCACGAAGATAATCATTAGTACCGTACTCAGCACCAACAAAGCCTTCGCCGCTTTTAAGTTGGCGAGTAAATATTTGAATCACGCCACCAATGGCATCACTGCCCCAAACAGAGGCTCTAGGTCCTTTTAAGACTTCTATACGCTCAATATTTTCTGGCGATATGCTGTTGAAGCTAACCGAGCCAAGTGTCGCTGAGCCCACTTTTACGCCATCAACAATAACTAAGACATGACTTGAGTTACTGCCACGAATGCTAACTGAAGTGGTTTGACCCGCTCCACCATTACGCGTGACGCTTACGCCCGGCAGAATTTCTAAAACGTCTGCAATAGATTTGGGATTCAGACGCTCTATCTCTTCACGTTCAATGGTATTAATGACGGTAAGTTGCTGATCAGTCGTTCTGTCAAAACGTGCACCGGTGACAGTGATCGTTTCGTCAACGACAAGTTGTTGGCTGGATTCTGCTGCCAGTACAGGCAATGCAGTTAAGCTGAATACGCCGCTGATAAGCAACGCAATTTTAGATGGTTTGATACCCATTTGCCCTTGACTCCTAAAGGAAAACGGGGCAATGCGTCACGGAATGACAAATAGTTAAGCGCTAAAACTCCATCGCTACATTTGCACACTGCCGCACTTCGAGATCTGCCCGCCGAAATCATCGAAATCACTTTACAGGCCGGTCTCCGGACTTAGGTTCTATATCGATTTAAGTATCGATATGCGAATACAAGCTTTAATACGCCTGTCTCTCACCATTCACCGTTGCGGGGGCAGTGTCAGAATTTAACTGACTTCCCGATTATCCTTACTCAACATTTAAGCTGAAAGTTAAGGCACCAATAAAGTTGACTAGTTAGTTATTTTTAATTGTTGTTACACTGCAATAACCTTAGGTTACCGCTTTGTGCGCGCATTATAGACGTCTATACGGTTAAATGTCTAACTTATCAAAAAGCGATTTGTTCTAGCTTAGATTACAAATGTTCAACCGAGAAAATCTGCAGATAACGAAAAGGGGCCGGCTTAACCAAAAATGCTCGCTAATACTTTAGTTTGAGCCATTTATGTTTAACTCTAACAGTGACAAATGGCTCAAACGTAAGACGGGACGTATTATTTATAATTAAGACCTGATAATTGAAAAGCTAACCCCAGTACAAAAGTACGACTAAGCGCCTAATGCGTTAATTTAATTTGAAGGGCGTTATCGCAGACATGAACTCACGATAGTTAGCTCTTTCAACCGGTGCAGATGTTGAAGTGAACTCCTCCCCTCTCATAGACTTATGAATAAGGTACAGGTCATTTTCGCCTTTTACTGCAGTGTAATGGCCAATTTCACCTAAGTGTTCTAGCGCTTTATAAACGTTAGCTTGTAACCCATTAAGGTGCGTGTTGGGCATTCGAGTACAGCCCATAATGGCACTTGCCGTCTGATGGCCATCAATGAATTCGTCATCTACACGTTCATATAACACGTCGCCATAGCAGTTATCTCGATAAGCCTCCGCCATCGTATCGAGAAAATCGCTAGGCTCTATATTGGCAGACAAATCTTTAAAACCTTGAATACACACCATAGAAGACCAGTTTCGTAGCTGTTCGTTTTTAGGTAAGAATTCAGCTGTAAACATGCCATCCTCTGACTGAGAAAAAGCTAATTTCCAATCATGTGGTAGGTAAAAACTCAGTTTTTGACTAAAAATAGGCAGGCGTTTGGCTATTTTGTCGATCGCCACATCTACATCGTCGGATGCATAAAGACTTTGCGAAAAACTGAAATAGAAAAGTACTGAATAGGAAACCCAGCACCGAAGCTGACTTGCTTTCATACCTTTACAATCCTTGTTTAGGGTATTAATTGCGCAACATTCTATCGTTTATCAACGTAAAGTGGTACATAAAAGAGGATTTTCAACAAAAATAATCGTTCGGTAGCGTCACTGCCAGTAACTCTGCCGTTATGAGCAATGCCGGTTAAGCAGGCTACGACCAAATTACCCCCATTATCAGCCTAAATAGCAACGTCAGCCTCACCGCTAACACCGCCCAATAGCAATAAGTATGATTTAACCATGCCAAAAGCCAGCCATAAAAAAACCTAGTGCGAACACTAGGTTTATATCAGCGATAAAAAATTAACGCACCCGTTATCGGCGGTTGATAACACTCTGATTCAATACGCTGAGCATTTTTTCGGTATCATCCCAACCAATGCAAGCATCTGTGACGCTCTGACCATAACAAAGCGGTTCGCCTTCTACTGGATCTTGACGACCTTCAACCAAGTTACTTTCAACCATCACACCAAATATTGACGCTTCACCCGCACTGACTTGGCCAGCAACATCATCAGCAACCGACATCTGCAATGCAAACTGCTTACAGCTATTAGCATGGCTAAAGTCGATCATTATATTGTTAGGTAGGCCGGCTTTATCTAACTGCTTATTTATTTCAACCACATGTGCAGCACTATAATTTGGCTCTTTACCACCGCGCAAAATGATATGGCAATCAGGGTTACCCTTAGTTTCAACAATCGCTGAATGACCGAATTTAGTCACCGATAAAAAATGGTGTGGAGCATTGGCTGCGCCAATCGCATCAATAGCGACTTTAATCGTGCCATCGGTGCCATTTTTAAATCCAACAGGGCTTGAAAGACCAGAAGCTAGCTCTCTATGTACCTGTGATTCCGTGGTACGTGCGCCAATGGCGCCCCAACACATTAAATCGGCAACATACTGTGGCGTGATCATATCAAGAAACTCACCCGCTGCAGGTAAGCCCATATCATTCAAGTCGAGCAATAGCTTGCGTGCTGTGCGCAGGCCATCATTTAACTTAAAGCTGTTATCCATGTTTGGATCGTTGATGAGACCTTTCCAGCCAACGGTAGTACGAGGCTTTTCAAAATAGACTCGCATAACGATCTCTAATTGATCTTTATATTGCTTACGTAACTCCACAAGACGTTTACCGTATTCAACCGCAGCAATAGGATCATGAATAGAGCATGGGCCAATAACCACTAATAAGCGATCATCTTTTTTAGCCAGAATATTGTGGATGCTTTCACGCGCATTAAATACGGTCGCTGATGCGTTCTCTGTTGCTGGAAATCGCTCCAAAATAGCAATTGGAGGTAACAACTCTTTAATCTTATTAATTCGAACATCATCATTTTTGTAATACATGGTAATACTGCGCTCCGTCTAGCGTGTGATATATGAAAACATAACTCTCAATTGCGATACTGAGTTCAATTTATCCCAGTATCTACTCACATTGCAATCAAGTTAGTAAAAATAACAATAAATAAATTTAACTACTTGTTTTAGATTGGTTTACTAAAAATAATCCGCACTAACTTCAGGCGCACAATCAGCATTTAACACTTAGTAAACATTATATAACTTATTCCTATTCGCAATAATGCATTCAAGGGCAGCGCCACAACGCTAGACGCAGAGCAACTCCATGGTCTGTAGGATGATGACATCGCTTAAAGCGCTAAGATTGACAAAAGTAAGCAAAAATCCGATATGGTTGCGGCTGATAGCAGTTTGCATAGATAAATTTATAGCAATACCATTATGTGCATGCATACAGCTGGCTCAGTTTAGTCGTGACCTTGAATAGCATGCAGCTTTGATTGGTAGCGGCGCTTATTATTACTGTCATTGGTCAAGGCCAACGCTTTTTTCATGTTAGCTTCTGCTCTACGCTCGTCCCCCGTAGCCCAATAGGTTCTTGACAGTCCGAAGTAGAATTCATGGCGATAATCCGCTTTATCAATCGCACGTTGATACCAGTTCAATGCCGCTTGATACTCTTTATCAAAATACGCTTGTTGCGCCATACCATAGTAATAATACGGGTTACGAATACGAGCAAGTTCCAAGACTTTGTGCACTCCCGCCCATTCATCAAGCCTATCTTGCTCGGCTAAAATAATCGCGTAGTTATACAACGCATTCATATCGTCAGGGTTGATGTTCAACGCCAACCTATACAATGCTTCAGCTTCCGTATTTAATCCTCTATATCGATACAAAACAGCCAAGGTGTTGATAGCAGGTAAAAACTGATTATCCTGCTGTAAGCTTAATTTAAGCAATCCGTAGGCTTTGTCATACTCCCCTTGCACCAGCGCTTCGGCAGCCACATTATTATAAAACATTGAAGCGATCATAGATTGGCTCACTCGACGTTTATCGTAGCCTTGCATGGCACGTTCGGGTAAAAAATCTATCTGAATAGCACCTGCAGAAACATTCAATACATTGCCTCTTTCTTGCGGCAACAGTTTCAAATTAATGTGTCCATTCACTAGATAGAATCCCCCTTGCTTATCCCAAACGGGCGGGATATCAATCTCCTGATATTCGACTCTAATATCCAGTTCCTGCGCTATCGCCGCGGTTAATAACACCAAAGATAAACAGTTGCCCTCTCGATCGCCAAATGTATCGCTTGCTGAACGAGTCAGATTATCAGCATAACGAAAGCCGCCATCTTGGGCATTAATATAATTAGCTAACCATTGGTGGCGCATGACATTGCTCGATTTTGACAATCTCGCCCTATTGAGGTCATTGCGTACACTGGTTATATCACTAACAGATAAGGCAAATAGGCTTTCTACAGCAGGAAGATCGTTCACTCGCGTAAAATGCTCATCATGATAATAGCTTTCAAGCGCATATTGATGGCTTGACTCATTGGTCGAACTGCAACCTTGCAGTAAAATGAGCAGGGAGAACAATAGTGCTAAAGAAATGAATTTCATAACGCTCTCAACGCAAAAAATCATACCTTTAAGCATAGTTGGAAAAACGAGTCCGTTCGGCAAAAAACGTTACAAAGCGTAAATCAAAAGTACGACTCATTCAGTAAAGCAATCAACTGCCCTAGCAAGCTTAGGGGGTAACCGCCTGCGGTGGTTCTATTTCAATGTAGAGCTGTTTATTTTGATATTCATAAGGCCTGTAGAACTGGCCACGACAAGTGAAATGGCGATAAGGAATAGCAATAGGCAAGCAGCCCATAGGCAGTGCTTGTAAGATTTTTATTTGCTGTTGAAACCTGAGCGCTTCTTGCCACTCATGGTCAGCCAACACTTGATCGCGCACTGCAAACGCATCAAATGGCTCGCTAGATTTACGCACTACAACCTGTCCAGCTACCGCGGGTAAACTGGTGGTAAATAGTAGCAATAGACTAATGCTGAACACTTTATTCATCCGATAACGACCCAATAATAGTAGAAGCCAGTATTAGCTCATCGTATACCGTTAACCAGCCCAATTCCATTAAGTCTCAGACATTAATCCCAAACCATTATTAGCAGAACATTAGCCGCAGATCATGAAATAGCTTAGAGGTGTTAATGCTTCTCTCAAATAAAAAAGCAGGGCATAAGCCCTGCTTGTTAGCAATATCATCACTGCATTAGTTAGCACTTTTCACTGAGACAAATTCAGGATACGCATCAATGCCGCAATCTGATGCATCCATGCCGTTATATTCTTCCTCTTCTGTCACGCGGATCCCCATCGTCACTTTGAGTCCAAACCAAACAACTGAAGAGGCCGCAAATACCCAACCAAATATCACTGCAGCACCATAAAGTTGAGTGCCAAAAGACGCATCGGCATTAGACACTGGCACCAATATTAACCCGAGGAGTCCGGCCACACCATGGACAGAGATTGCCCCAACGGGATCATCAATTTTGATTCGGTCAAATGCAACAATCGAGAATATAACCACGCCGCCAGCCACAAGACCAATCACACCAGCCATCGCTAAAGAAGGTGATAAAGGGTCAGCGGTAATCGCCACAAGCCCTGCTAATGCCCCATTTAAGATCATAGTTAAATCGGCTTTACCCCAAACCAATCGACATACAATCAAAGCAGAAAGCGCACCAAACGCCGCAGCAGAGTTGGTATTAACAAATATTTTGGCCACCGCGCTAGCATTTTCAACATCCGAGACTAAAAGCTGTGAACCACCGTTAAAACCAAACCAACCCATCCACAAGATGAACATACCCAATGTCGCCATCGGTAAGTTAGAACCCGGGATCGGGTTTACTTGTCCGTTAGCGCCATATTTTCCCTTTCTTGCACCTAACAATAGCACCCCAGAAACTGCCGCTGCAGCACCGGCCATATGTACAATACCGCTGCCCGCAAAGTCAACAAAGCCTGCTTCAGATAAGAATCCACCACCCCAGGTCCAGTAACCCTCAACAGGGTATATCACCGCAGTCATAAACACTGAAAATGCCAAAAATGCCCATAACTTCATCCGTTCAGCAACGGCACCAGACACAATCGACATTGCCGTTGCAACGAACACCACTTGGAAAAAGAAGTCGGACTCAAGCGCATGATCTGCTCCATCAGCTTGTGATCCAATCAATGACCCCAGCGAGGGTAACCAACCACCTTCAGCATTATCAACGTACATAATGTTGTAACCAACGATTAGATACATGACACAGGCTATTGAATACAAGCAGACGTTTTTAGTTAAAATTTCAGTGGTATTTTTTGAACGAACGAGGCCAGCTTCTAACATCGCAAATCCGGCGGCCATCCACATCACTAGCGCACCTGAGATAAGAAAATAAAACGTATCAAGGGCAAAGCGAAGCTCAGTGACCGTTAATCCTAGTTTGGTTAATTCATCCATTTGTCCAATCCCCCTTTAAAGTGCTTCGTTGTCGAGTTCACCAGTTCGTATTCTGGTTGCTTGTTCTAGGTTGGTAACAAATATCTTGCCATCACCAATTTTACCTGTACGCGCAGCACTCGTTATCGCCTCAACTAGCATCTCCACGTTTTCAGCTTTAGTCGCAATTTCAAGCTTCACCTTAGGTAAGAAATCAACCTGATACTCAGCACCTCGATAAAGTTCGGTATGGCCTTTTTGACGACCAAAGCCTTTTACTTCAGTCACCGTCATCCCCTCAATGCCTACATTGGCGATAGCTTCTCTTACATCATCTAACTTAAATGGCTTAATAATGGCACTGACCAATTTCATGGCGATCTCCTTGAAGACTATTTTTAATTCTAACAAAGACTCTTCAAGCATTAGGCCAACAAATCAAATACCATAAAAACAATGAGATAGAAAAAACCAGGCATTGAAAAATGAATATAAACGCACCAAAAAAGTGCAGTTATTCAATAACTGCACGCTCATAAGGCAAAGATGTCGCGGCTTAGACTTATCGCCTATTGGTTAAAAGCGACTTTTGAGGTGTACTAGTAACCTTTGCAACAAGTACTAGGAACATTAAAATGTTGAAGCCAGAAGATTGCGTATTAGTCATTGTTGACGTGCAAGGGCAACTCGCACGAGTCATGCATCAAAGTGAAGAGTTACACCATAAATTAGCGCTATTAATTAAAGGCATTCAGTTATTCGACATTCCGATCCTATGGCTCGAGCAACTACCCGATAAATTGGGTGCCACTAGTGATGTATTAGCCACAGAGCTAATCAAAACTACGGAGCCAATTGCAAAACAACATTTTAGCGGCTGGCAATGTCCAAAGTTCAGGGCGAAATTGTCAGCAATGGGGCAAAAAAATATCCTTGTCGCAGGCATAGAAACCCATGTTTGCGTGTACCAAACCTGCATGGACCTATTAGATAATGCTTACCCGACTTACCTCGTTGTAGATGCAATGTCTTCGCGAGATCCTGTTAATAAAAAACTCGGAATAGAGATGATGCAAGCCCATGGTGCATTACAAACCAATGTAGAGTCATTGCTGTTTGAACTGCAACATGAAGCGATAGGGGAAAGGTTTAAGGCCTTACTGGCACTGATTAAGTAGACCGACATTAAGGTCAAACGAGTTAATTTAGAGCAAAAAAAAGCCCTCATCAACGAGGGCTTTTCTATATAGAGCTAGGTAGAAACAATAGACTTACTTGTAAGTTGCTTCGCGCTTTTCAGCTTCAGCTTCCCACTGTGGTACTAAAGTTTTCTTGAATTCAGCTTTATCAGCATTCATCTTCTTCATATCCATACCTAGAGCAGCTTGTGCTTTAGCTTTGGTTGAAGTGTCAGGGTAAGCAATTGGTTGCTTAACACCTTTAACAGCAAGTAGTTGAGCTAGCTTGATACGAGCATCAGCCGCTTTGTCTACCGCAGTACCTAGTACACGAAGTGCTTCATCAGCTGCGTGAGCAGCAACACCGTGTGATGCAGTTGCATAGTCCCAGCGCCACTGTGAATGACGGATATCCATAAGGATAGGCTTCATTTCAGTTTCAGTTGCACCCGCATCCCAAGCAGCTTTTGCTTCGAAGTGAGCTTTCACTAGCTGAGCTTCAGCACGTGCTTTAAGATCAGCAACTTTATGCTTACGATCTTCAGTTAAGTTAACCATGAACTCTTTGCTTTGCTCGTGACAACTACCACAAGTTTCTTCAAAGCGATCGAATGGGTTACCTACTTTATGGTCAGTAAACTTACGACCTTTTTCGCTTTTCACTTTAGGCATGTGACAGTCAGTACAACTTACGTTGTTCTTACCGTGAACACCTAGCTGCCAAGTTTCATAACCTGGGTGCTGTGCTTTAAGCATTGGAGTCTTAGAAACAGCGTGAGTCCAGTCAGAGAACTCGATGTTGTCATAGTAGACTTCCATCTGTTCAACTGTTGTACCGTTATCCCAAGGGAATTTAACAAAGCCTTTCTTATCTTTGGTCTTCTCGAAGTAGTACTCAACGTGACACTGACCACAAACCATTGATTGCTTGTCTTTCTTAGACGCTTTATCAAATGGTGTACCCAATGTTTCCATTGCGCGTTCAGCAAATGGACGAGACATACGTAACTTAGAAGAACCTTTTACGTGACAATCAGCACAGCCAAGAGCGTTAACAATTTCTGGACCGCCTTTAGACCATTTACCCGCAAAATACCCGTCTTCACCTTGCTCTTCGATCATGCGAGGTACATCTGGGCTCTTACAAGACCAACATGCCATTGGCATTGGACCGTCTTCAGCAGACTTAGGGGCACCGGTACGTAAGGTGTTTCTTAAGTCAGTGATTACATACATGTGACCACGTGGAGCGTTATAATCTTTAGCAAAACCATAACCAGCCCAAAGCACAACTAAACTTGGAACCTGCTCAAGCATATCAACAACTTCTTTACTTTCTGAAGTTTCATGCCAAGTTTCATATTGATTCTTGAACTTATCTTTGTACACTTCGTTACGTGGTTCAGTTTTGTCACTTGCGAATGCGCTACCAGCAATTAAACTTGCAGCAACCATTGCACTCAGTGCAAAAGCCTTTTTAGTTAATGTTCTCACCATCTCATCTCCATTTTACTTTATAATATTTATAGTATAGTCCCACCTATTCCAAGGTGAATTTAGCCTCTTGCACCTAACAAAAACATACCCCATTAGGGGTATCCTCCTTAAAACTTGCGTTAGATCAACTTGTAAACGTGTTGTTGCTCACACTTTGTGTTTTTAGTAACATATTGCAGTATGCAATAATTAATAAATGCTATTAATAAAATAGTTCATAACCCCAATAAATGAGAACTCTTGAATGAAAAAAGGCAGACTTACATCAGCGATATGGGGATTCATGTTAACGCTGATATTACTGTCCAGCGGACTGGCTATTTTTGCCATCGTTAACTTGTCCTATAGCTTAGGAGATGCCAGAGCGATTAATGCCTCCGGATCGCTGAGAATGCAAAGTTATCGACTTATGTTTTATGCCAATTCAGGCAGTGAATCGGCGGCAGAAAAAATTGAAGAATTTGAAAACACCCTCAATTCTCAAGCGCTTAAGGCAACGCTCGCTTGGTATACTCCACAAGACATGAAGGATAAGTACCTCACCGTCATCGATAAGTGGCAAATAATGCGTTATTACATTGAATCTGAGAACTCACGCCTGTATGCCGCTGCACTAAAAGACTTTGTCGATACCATTGATCTTTTCGTATTAGAAACTGAGCAACATGCCGCCTTTAAACTTAAGCTGCTGGCGATTAGTCAGATAGTCGGTTTGGGCATAATGCTGTTGATTGCCTTCGTCACGGTAAGGATTGCCAAACGTAAGGTTGTTAAACCATTGCAACAATTGATGCAGGCTGCTGATACAATTTCACAAGGCGACTTTAATGTAGTAATGCCTAAAACAGAGTATATCGAATTGAGTGCATTAAGCAGCGCTCTCGATAGTACAATAAAAAAACTGGCCAGCGTCTATCAAGGGTTAGAATCTCAGGTACAAGAAAAGACGCTTGCATTAACGCGTGCCAATAATGAGCTGAAATTACTCTATGACAATGTCGTCATGCTGCACTCGAGTAAATTAGACATCAATACGCTGACCGATGCCATTAACCAGCTGCAAACCCATGAACCTAACATCAGCCTAAGATTGGTTGTAGTGGAAGATGAGCAAGTCCAATACATCATCGATGCTCAAGGTGAGTGGCCGCATGACGTTAAGAATTCACAGAAATTTGCATTACAGTTTGAGCAAAATAACCTAGGTTATTTAGAAGTCATTTCTGAGCGACCTTATACAACAGCGCTATATAGTAACTTTGCCATCATGCTGGCACGCTCAATGGTGATCCACAATGCAGGTGAGCAACGACAGCAACTCGCACTCATGGAAGAGCGAGGGGTTATCGCGCGCGAATTGCATGACTCCTTGGGCCAATTACTGTCATTTTTAAAAATCCAAGTTAATTTGCTCTCCAAAGAGTTAGACAAAACATCGAAAAGTCCGCGAGCAGCAGAGCAGTTACAAGAAATAAATGAAGGCGTCAATACCGCCTATGCGCAGCTCAGAGAGTTGCTATCCACCTTTAGGCTGACAATTAAAGATCCCAACTTAGGACACGCTATAGAAGCAATGGTTGAGCAATTACGCAGTCAAAGTGATGCTAACATAACACTCGATTATAAACTGCCAGTACAGCTACTCGGTGCCCAGCAACATATTCATATTTTACAGCTCACTCGCGAAGCCACACTCAACGCGATTAAGCATGCTAGCGCCCAGCATATTCATATCAGCTGCCAAAAAATATCTGATACCAAAGTGATTATTAGTATTAGTGATGATGGGCTCGGAATAGAAAAACTCAAAGAAAGAGATCAACATTTTGGTTTAGGGATCATGCATGAGCGCGCAAGTCGCCTATCAGGTGTGGTAGAATTTAGCCAAAATGAGGAAGGTGGTGCCACAGTGACGTTAACCTTCCCACCTCAACAAGAACCAGTGTGATTTTTTGCTATATAAAACAGCTATTAAAGCAAAAATGACATCTTTAACTTTTGAATTGCGAGTTAACCTCAGTAGGAGGCCATTAAATGGGTAAGCCTTATTCAGTGCTAGTTATCGACGATCACCCGCTATTGCGTCGCGGGATCTGTCAGCTTATTACCTCAGACTCCGATTTCACTCTCTTTGGTGAAGCGGGAAGTGGGCTAGACGCACTTTCTGCCGTCGCTGAAAATGAGCCCGATATAGTGTTACTTGATCTCAATATGAAAGGGATGACAGGCCTCGATACACTCAATGCTTTGCGACAAGAGGGCGTCACCTCCCGTATTGTTATTTTGACCGTTTCGGATGCTAAACAAGATGTGATTAGACTGGTTAGAGCGGGTGCCGATGGTTATCTACTTAAAGATACCGAGCCAGATCTGCTGCTTGAGATGCTAAAGAATGCCATGTTAGGACATCGTATTATTAGCGAGAATGTTAAAGACTACTTATCTGAGCTAAATACCTCAGTTAATGAGCAGGACTGGATTGAAAACCTAACACCAAGGGAGCTAGAGATATTAAAGCACCTTGCTGAAGGACAAAGTAACCGCGTGGTCGCAGAGCAGTTACATATAAGCGAAGGCACCGTTAAAGTACATGTAAAAAATCTACTTCGCAAAGCCAATGCTAAGTCACGTACAGAGATGGCTGTTAGATACCTAAACCAATAACTGATATCGCTTATACTGGATAGTTAAACAGCAAAAAGGCAGCCTAGGCTGCCTTTTTTAATATGCTCTATAGCCAACTAGTATTCATCCAAAAACTTACGCCAGTTGACCAATACCGCATAGAAATCCTCTAAACCACAAAATGCTTCAGACTCTCCATTATAGAATGACATTGATTCATCCATCTCAGCATCCTCCTCCTCGCCCTCTTCGATATTATTGGCAAACACTCTGACCTGTTCACAATCAAACTCTATCGACAGTGCCTTACCAATTAAGCGCCAATCACTTAGCTGGCCAGTTTGTAGCTTTTCAAGCTGCTGACAGATCTCGACATGCTTCTCAGGATTGTCACCAAGCTCTTCCGACAACCAAAAACCCATCGCTTCATGATCCATACTGAACCGCGCAAATGCTGTACCGGTCATTGTATTGCGTAAAAAATCGTATTCCATAATCAGGCTCAAAATTCAGTAAGACTTCAACTAACCTCATTTTAACTTAATAAACGTCTACTTGCCCTATTCTGTTCATATACTGCAGCTTGGATGGATAACAGACTAACGATTCAAATATTCACCATTCAACCCTGAGTGGATTAAACATAAAAAAGTCGAGTCATCAGGGCCATAAAACCGCTAGACCCATGTTCAAAACAAACAGCAGCCATGACTCATCTAGTTAAAAATATTGAGCGATTATTCTGCATATTTGAAACCACTACCAAAGCACGTGATATCGTGACTCAATGGTTTAACGTATACTTACGCTAGCTTTGTCACTTCATATCGCGACAGGAACCACCATGTCAGCTATCAATCTTAAACAAAAAACCGCTCATGCAGACTTTCTGCCAGAGAACCAATTGATACTAAACGCGGTCAGCGAAGGTATTTATGGATTTGATCTCGACGGCAATGCCGTGTTCATCAATCCAGCCGCTGAGAAGATGACGGGTTGGCAAACCCAGGAGTTGTTAGGCAAGAATATTCATGACTGCCATCACCATAGCCATAACGATGGTAGCCATTATCCTAAAGAGGACTGCCCCATCTACAACACGCTCAGAGATGGCACAGCAAGAGAGATAACCCATGAAGTGTTTTGGCGTAAAGATGGCTCTAGCTTTCCAGTCCATTACACCTCAACCCCGGTGTATAAAGATGGGGTGCTTATGGGAGTTGTCGCGATATTTCGTGATATCAGTATTCAAAAGCAAACGGAACAGTCACTCCGCCAAGCGCTAGAGCAAGTTCAAGCCCTGTCAGAGAAGCTATCATTCGAAAATCAATATTTGCAATTAGAGCTTGCAGACCGTACTGGAGATGTTGGTATATCAGGTGAAAGCCAACAAATTAACCAGTTGATTCAGCAGATTAAGCTTGTTGCTAATACAGAAAGCACGGTGTTAATTAGTGGCGAGAATGGCACAGGTAAAGAACTCGTCGCCCGCAACCTGCACCGCTTAAGTAACCGTGCAGGTAAGCCATTAGTGAGTGTCAATTGCGCTGCATTTTCAACATCCTTACTTGAAAGTGAGTTGTTTGGCCATGAAAAAGGCGCATACACAGGTGCGACAAGTCGTCGAAAAGGCCGTTTCGAACTCGCAAATAATGGCACTCTATTTCTCGATGAAGTGGCTGAACTGAGTCTAGAAGCCCAGTCAAAACTGCTCAGGGTCATTCAAGAACAAGAGTTTGAACGCGTTGGCAGTAGCCAAACAATTAAAGTTGATATCAGACTGATTACCGCGACCCATCACGATCTGCTAAAGCGGGTCGAACAAGGTCTGTTTAGAATGGATCTCTATTATCGGCTTAATGTTTTTCCCATTGTAGTACCGCCATTGCGCAGCCGTTTGTCGGATATTCCTGAACTCGTTAGTCACCTTCTTCAGGAGCTAAATCGTAAATTAGGTAAAAAAATAAGCAAGGTTAGCCAACGAGGTATGCAAAATTTAGCCAAACATAGCTGGCCTGGTAATGTGCGTGAACTGCAGAATGTGCTTGAAAGAGAGATGATCTTATCAACGGGGCCAGTGCTCGAGTTTGGCCAACTAGCATCAGAGCCTCAAGCTAAAACATCTACTGCGGCAACCAACGCTAAACAGACATTAGCCGAAATAGAAAAAGCACATATTTTAAAAATATTAAAGCAGAGTCAATGGCGGATCTCAGGGCCAATCGGTGCTGCAGCAATACTGGGAATGCCCCCCAGCACCTTGCGCTCTCGTATGCTTAAACTCGCTATTGCTCGGCCAATATAGTAAGCGTTCATCAACGGCAAGACACGACATACAATGGATTAGCGATATATCGCGATCAAAGAGTGTAATCAAAAGGATAATACTAAGCAAAAACAATAACTTAAAACATGGCCTAGAGCTTGCTATATAGGCACTGAGTGAACAATGTCAGTGCCTATAGAGAAGCCAATGTTAAATAAAAACAATAGCAAAGTAATAGAAAACACCCATAGCCAACGACCGAATAATCGCATTCCCATTAAGCAGGTCGACAGCCCGCCTAGCGGTAAGATCCATATTCGAGAGCAAAAAGGATATTTTCAACGCATTCGAACCGGGATGAATAGCTTATTGGTTGCGCTATTTTTTCTACTACCGTTTGTCTCTTATCAAGGTCGACAAGCCATTCTGTTTAATATTAGCGACCAACAATTCATTTTCTTTGGCACCACGCTTTGGCCTCAAGATTTCACTATTCTTGCTTGGGTGCTTATCGCAGCTGCATTTTTACTGTTTTTTGCCACTGTATTTTGGGGCCGAGTTTGGTGTGGATACCTGTGCCCACAAACCGCTTGGACATTCATGTTCGTATGGGTTGAAGAGCAAATTGAAGGCAGCCGCAACAAGCGTATTACCTTAGACAAAGCCCCCATGAGTTTAAACAAAATAGCCAAACGAACCAGCAAACATCTGGCGTGGGGCGCAATTGCCCTTCTCACGGGTTGTGGCTTTATCGCTTATTTTATTCCAGCCAGAGCGTTATATCTGGATATTCTCACTTTTGATGCCAGCTTTTGGATCAGCACCTGGGTCTGGTTCTTTGCCATCTGTACTTACCTTAATGCAGGTTGGATGCGTGAGCAGATGTGTTTACATTGCTGCCCTTATTCCCGCTTTCAGTCAGCGATGTTTGACGCCAATACCAAGACCGTTACCTATGATGCAACTCGTGGCGAAAGTCGTGGTCATCGTAAACGCAAACAAGAAACCAGTTTAGGTGATTGCGTTGACTGCAACCTCTGTGTGGATGTTTGCCCCACGGGTATCGATATCCGTAACGGTTTGCAATATGAGTGTATTAACTGCGGCGCGTGCGTCGATGCTTGTAACCAGACCATGGCGCAGTTCGGCTACAAACCTGACTTAATTAGTTACAGCAGTGAGAATGCATTAGTCGACAAAGCCGTGCCTTTTTATGAATCTTACAAATTTCTTGGCTACGGTATTGCAGCCTTGATCATGCTCACCGTGATTGGGATTGATATCAGTAATCGTTCTGCCATTGAGCTAAACATCATTCGTGATAGACAAACGCTGTACCGTGAAACATTAACCGATGAAGTTGAAAATAGCTTTACGCTAAAAATCCGTAATAAAACCCAGCAGGCTCGTCACTATCAAATCTATGTGTCAGGTAACAGTAGCTATAAACTCGCAGGAAATACCCGTTTGTTAATTAATGCGGGTGAGCTGCTAGATTACCCGGTAACCGTCTTGGCAGATCTAAATGAACTTGAAAGCAGCCGCAGCGCAATAACCTTTACCGTGTCAGAGCAGCACAGTCACAACCAAGTAACGCAACAATCTAATTTCTTTAGCCCGCTATAACCATCATCAAGCAAGCTTGAGTTAACAGGTAAAGTAACCGCTGCTTTACCTGTTAATCTAGGGGGTTAATCTCGCCGGTAAAAAAGTAGAGTAAAAAATCTAATTGTTACAAGCTGATAGCCATTGCTCTGTTCTGCAGGCATGAAACAATTTATTTCATTGTTGACCATTGACCTTAGGGTGACAATCGCACTAATCTAAACGCCTGTTTGATTCACTAATCAACCCCAAAAACAATCAAAAACTGGCTAACGAAGGTATCTCCATGGCATATGATTCAGACTCAACACTCGATCTCTCCCGATACGCCTCACTCAATGATCTGATTGACCTTGCAAGTGCCCGATACGGTGATAAAGCCGCTTATTCTTGTTTAGGGAAAGAAACCACATTCAACGAGATTAATCATTCTTCACGCCAGTTTGCCGCTTACCTGCAACAAGAAACGAATTTAGTACAGGGCGATAGAGTTGCGATTCAACTGCCCAATATCACTCAGTTTGTGATTGCCGCTTATGGCGCCATTAAAGCAGGTATGGTGTTAGTCAATACCAACCCTTTGTATACCCCACGGGAGCTCATCCACCAATTCAATGACTCAGGCGCAAAAGCCCTAGTGGTGCTATCGGATCTGTTGCCAACATTGACTGAAGTGATTGCTAACACCAGTATTGAAACCGTTATATCCACGCATGCAATGGACTTGATTGCACCGCAACCGCAACCAGAAGTCCCCTTTGCAACCATCGCCTTTTGTGATGTGCTAAAAGCGGGTGAGCTACTGACATATGTGCCTGTGATTAGCGTGCCAGAACAGATTGCAGCACTGCAATATACCGGCGGGACCACCGGATTATCAAAAGGGGCAATGTTAACCCACGGTAATTTACTCGCCAACGCCATGCAGATAAAATCGCGTATTGGCAGTCGCCTAGTTGAAGGTGAAGAGATTTTTGTCGCGCCGCTACCTGTGTACCATATCTACGCCTTCATGGTGAATTTAGTGCTTTATTACGAGCGTGGCGGTTGTTCTATATTGATCCCAAATCCACGCGACATTTCAGGATTGATCTCAGCGCTGGCACAATATTCATTCACTGGATTTGCAGGGCTCAACACATTATTTGTCGGGCTATGTCACCAACCAGAATTTAAGGCATTGGATTTTAGCCACTTAAAAGTGACCATCTCCGGAGGTACTGCATTAACTCAAGCAGCGGCTTCGGTTTGGCAGCAAACCACTGGCTGCACCATCTCTGAAGGTTACGGATTATCGGAAACATCACCGGTGGTGTCGCTCAATGCACCTGGACTCGAACAGCTCGGCACGATTGGCAAACCCGTCCTTGGCACCTTGGTAAAGATTCTCGACATGGATGATAACGAAGTCGCCACAGGAGAAACCGGCGAGCTTGCCGTCTTTGGTCCACAGGTGATGTTAGGTTATTGGAATAACCCAGAGGAAACGGCAAAAGTCATGACCAGCGAAGGTTACTTTAAAACAGGCGACATCGCGATTGCCACTGAAGACGGCTTCCATAAAATTGTTGATCGCAAGAAAGACATGATTATCGTCTCTGGTTTTAACGTCTATCCAAACGAAGTCGAAGATATACTGTCGAATCACGAAGCAATATTCGAATGTGCCGTGATTGGTATTGAAGACGATCGTAGCGGTGAAGCCGTTAAAGCGGTTATCGTATTAAACGATATTCATGCCGATCATGAACAAGCTAAAGCGGCAATCGACAGCTACTGCCGCGAGCAGCTAACCGCCTATAAGATCCCCAAAGTGGTTATCTTTGTCGATGCATTGCCTAAATCTACAGTGGGTAAGATATTACGCAGAGAATTGCGTAAGTGATTCTGGGTTTGGTTCAGGTGGTTTAAATTACAGTAGTGAGTGATACGAGGGAGCCGAAGGCTCCCTTTTTGTTATTATTGCTACTTGCAACTCTATAGTACCTAACCTCAGTAACAGTCGACACACCCTCTGATAATTTTAGGTTCACTGACAACGCTGCCAATATATTTAGCTATCAATTTTCTCGCAACACACATAGCAGTTGTCAGTTGGTAAACGATACTTAAAAAAACCAAGCATTATTTGGTGCTTTCCACAGTTTGGGCAGGCATAAACAATCGCCTTTAATATCAAGTAAGCCCCTAGCGCCATGCCTACGATAAAAAATGAATTCATATAGTATGTGAGTTCGATAGGAATCGTTTTGTACATTACTGTGACAATTAATTGAACAATCATCAGTAACTTAAATTTTTTAGCTCTGGTCATTCCTTTGTCTTACTATGTAGAATTTACGCCAGTTAGACTAAACTTATTGCTTCTAGCGGCAACTCCTTGCTTCTCTATTCGGGTCATGCGGCTGACTATTGTTATATGCATATGCCACATGATGCTTACCATTATCATCTAAGATATCGCACTTTGCCTTATATGGTTTGCCCAGTCCGGAGCGCCAATAATGATGCTTCTTTTCATATTCAGGTTCAAATAGCACGGTGAGTTCCACAGAAACTAGCCAAGCTTTGGGGATAGAGCCAGTAGTTAGGTGTGAGTCCAATCTATCTCGATAGGACTCAATCAGTGAATCAAACTCGTCTGTTTGAGGACTGATATTCCCAGATAGAAGATCAATCATAATCTCTTTTTTAGAATCATTCTCAACAAACTTGTGTAATTTCCCGAGCCCCCAATAACCACCGATATCATTATTTCGGCTGCTAAATGAACCTATTAATCCACTAGCTATACTTCCTAGTTCATTTCTCCGAGCCATATTATCTAGAAGACCTTAACACCCATTTAAGAGGTTGATGACAGTTTGATCAAATGATGTAGCACTACTGCGAAACAGCGTAAAATGTTCGCAGTTCCACTAGAAATTAGCCTTGGTGAATCTTAATTCGGAGGCTCGTTTGCATTTTAAGTAAAACCCACGTTATGGGGCTTCGAATAAAGACCCAGCAGATAAATGCTACTAGTAGGCCAGAAAAGTAAGCACTTAGTGCTATCTGCTCATGGTAGTTAGCACCATCGACCTCAAGCTTTTTCAATAGGTTATTACCTTTAAGGTACTCCCCTTTTATTGATTTACCACGTATTTCATCACTGTACAATTCGCAAAAATTGTATTTTTTAGTCATTAAATAGTAAGTGCCATTTGTTGAAAACTGAACTGAATAGGTACTAAATTTTCCATTGAGTTCACATGATATAACGCTATTACTTAAATCTATTTCTTCGAAATTCTCATCTGACCAAACATGAAAAATCCAAGCCGATATACTTAAAAGTATTACCGCTAAAATGAAAATATCGATTTTATGAGTAAGCCAAAATTTGTTCATTTACCCACTTTGCATAATAGATTATTCATTCGTCGCTCGATAACGCACTCAGAAACTGTGTTAATTTCGTTCAACTTATCACTGCTAAGAAATTGTTGTAAATATTTTATATCTAATAACACAGCCAAGAATAAGTATAATTTGAGCTAAAGAAAGATGCCTAGAAAACTAGGATTAACCATAGACTGACTTGACCACTACAATCTTCGTCAATCAAAGGTCAATACTTTGCCTCTGTGGTTCCAATTGCCTGCGGCAGGTGCTGGACAGGATGTCCGAATGTCGTGATCACATGGATGTGAATAAACGACCTTATGTGCACACGCAACTGAGGCCCGCTGCAACTATTCACCAAAGAAAGGGTCCATGTAAGCTCAACGAAGACATCTGACCTCCAAGGACGGAGGAAATGCCAAATTCTGTATGGAACAGAATTGGCACTGTTTTCGAAGGCCTCAGCCGCATCTACACTGGGTTTTAAAAGCGCAAACTCTCAGCATTTGAGTTTTCAATTTAAAACATAAAAGCCAACCGACTGCAGAAATAACAGAAAACACCAACTCCCCATCGGAGTTGCCGAAGTACGTAGATAAAAATGCCGTAGAACCATCATGGTCTTTCCCGTGCATCCATACACTTCAAGACATTCAGGCATCCTGCCTATCAGATGATGGTTCAGGCTTAGGGGGACATGAATGTCCCATCTGAGCCGTTAGGCGATTTTTATTGGAGTACGAGGCCTGTACTCAACGCATGTAACTTCGTCGGGGCGGCAGGGGTGATCCAAGAGGGGATTGCTGTTGATCCCCTCTTGGCCGAGTGTGAGCTGGAAGCTCACGACCTTTATCAAGCGAAGTTTGATCATCTCAGCCTCAGGTATGGGCGAAGCGCCACGACCTTGGTGGCCGCAGGCCATCGTGTCATTAAAAGTAGTTTGACCACCTGATTACAAAAAAGTAAAACAGAACACACCAATGACACTATAGCTTTCGTCGCTAAAGCAGCCTAAACCTGTTTAACCCAAATAATCTGCTCAATACTAAACCCAAGCCGTTTAGCCTGCTCAGTAAACTGCTGTTTGAGCGTATCACTCACCTCTGGGGTACGTGATAGAAACCAAAGGTAATCACGGTTATAACTGGTAATAAAGGCATATTGGTAACCCTCTTTATCAAGCTCATACACCACGTACGAACCATAAAATGGCCCAAAGAAAGATACTTTTAAATAACCAATATCAGTAGCATCAACAAAGTAAGCTTTGCCCTCGGCGTCTTTCCAGCTTTGCTTTGCTTCAGAAAAGCCGCGATTAGTGACTTTAACGCCACCATCATCTTTCATCTCGTATTCTGCAGTCACCCGAGATAATCCGCGCTCAAAGCTATGATCGAGCCTGGCGATTTCATACCAAGTACCTAAGTATTTTGGTAACTCAAAATCATTTACTGGTTCAATACCTTTGGGCAAACTGGTACATGCTGACAATAGCAAAACGCATAACACCAGTAGTGATTTGCTTACAAAGTGTTTAATTGACCGCTGGCATGAGCACTTACGTAAAGACATTGAAAGTCGCATAAATAATTCCCTTTCGATTTTGGTGACTAAGGTTTGCGATTAAGGCTTAGCGATAAACGCGTTAAAAACCAGTACGTTTACCACCAAAATAAAGTTCACCAGCAATCTTTTTTAAATCGTTGCAGCATCATCTGTAAGTAGCTGTAGACTGGCAAACTCACGATAAAGCTCACTGCTTTGCATTAACTCTTTGTGCGTGCCACTTGCCACTACTAGCCCCTTCTCGAGCACTAAGATACGATCAGCATTGATAACCGTTGCCAATCGATGGGCAATAATCAAAGTGGTTTTATTCACCATTAGCCTATCTAGCGCTTGTTTTACCTTTTGCTCACTGATGGCGTCGAGTGCACTAGTGGCTTCGTCCAGCAGTAAAATCGGTCGATCGGCAAGAATAGCGCGAGCAATAGCGATGCGTTGCTTTTGCCCACCAGACAAACGAACACCACGTTCACCTAGATAGGTTTGATAGCCGTCGGTAAACTCAGCTATAAACTCATCGGCTCTGGCGGCAATACAGGCTTGTTTCACTTCAGCTTCGGTGGCATCCAAACGTCCATAACGCACGTTTTCCAGTACACTGCTGGCAAAAATAACTGACTCTTGTGGCACCAAGGCATATTGCTGGCGCAAGGACTGAGGGCTTAATTTGGCGATATCAACGCCGTCTAGTTCAATGCTACCGCTTTTTAACTCATAGAAACGTTGCAGTAGTTCGAACAAGGTACTTTTACCGGCGCCGCTCGCCCCGACCAATGCTACACGTTCGGCTGGCTTGATGTAAATATCCAAGCCTTGGATGACATCACTCTCTCCGTCATGCTCAATGCCGCCCTCGCGAATATTGCTGTAAGCAAATCGTACCTGCTTTAACTGCAGTTCGCCGCGCACCACTGCAGGTAAAGACAGCGGTTCGGCTACAGTCGGAATATCAATCGGAGTTTCCACTAACTCAATAAGGCGTTCAGTTGCACCTGCAGCGCGTTGAATTTCGCCGATCACTTCGCTAATGGTTGCCACAGAACCTGCCACCATTACCGCATAAAACATAAAGGCTGATAGCTCACCGCTGGTGATACTGCCATTCATCACATCGTGGGCACCTACCCAGGTGACTAACGCTATCGCCAAGATGCTCAAAAACATCACTAACGAAATTAAAATAGAGCGATACTTTATTCGCCCTTTAGCGGCGTCCATAATCGCTTCAACCCGCTCATTGAATAGCGCTCGATCTCTGTCTTCATGGGAATAGGCCTGCACGGTGTGGATCTCATGTAGTGTTTCATCAACATAAGCGCCTAAGTCACCCACTTTGTCTTGGCTTTTACGCGACAAGTCGCGCACCTTACGGCCGAAAAAGAAGATAGGGCCCAACACCATTGGGACTGCGAGTAACACTAATCCTGTCATTTTAAGACTGGTTATTGCCATCATGACAATGCCACCAATCACAGTCACGCTGGCTCTCAGTGCCATCGACAAACTTTGGCCGACCACCGATTGCAACAACGTAGAATCGGCCGTAAAACGTGAAATAACCTCACCGGTGCGCAGTTTTGCATAAAATCCAGGCGAGAGCTTGAGTAGATGGTCATACACTTTCAAACGAATATCGGCGCTAACGCGTTCACCTAACCAAGTCATTAAGTAGAAACGGCAAAAAATGGCGCTACTGCTGAGGGCGGTGATCCCCACCACCAGCAGAATAATTTCATTAAGGCGTGAGCCATTGTCTTGCAAAAAGCCTTCATCGACCATTAAGCGCACGCCTTGACCCAGTGACAGCCAAGCGAGTGAACCAATAAAGAGGAAGATGATCGCGGCTATCACCTTAACGCGATAGGGTTTTAAAAAAGCACCAATCCATGGCAAAACAGCGCGCTGGCTAACATGTGGCTTATTCGTCGCAGTGTTTTCAAGCAGCGCTTGACTTGGCGCAGTGGTCTCGGCGGTCTTTGATGAGACAGAAGATGCTGATTGGCTCAATGAAGTGTCCTAAATTTGAATGTAAACAACATTAGAATAACAAAACCCGCATGAGAGCGGGCAATGTTTATAGAAAAGCTTTGTATGAGAGTATGTTCCTCTAAACTTGCGCTTAAGGCTTATCTCTGCACGGCATTTGCCGCATTCGTCATTAGCTTATCGTGTCAGCAAGTTCCGCTTTAGGCGTGCCATGGTGGCCGTCACGTTTCCAATTGACATCTAAAAGCTCTGAACCAGAAAGACTAAAGGCTTGGCCAAATCCTTTTACATATAATCCATGATGAGGGTTAAGTTTAAACAAGTTAAAGTCGGTCAGGGCCGCTAAATTATCAATCATCTCGCCAAAGCGGGCAGACAATGCCGCTACGCCTTTGGTAAAGGTCTCGCTATCTCGTGCAACAAGCTCAGCTGTGGCATCAAAGGTCAGTCGCTTACGGGCAAATACTGACTTTGCCTCTGCTTCATCTTCAAGCAACATAACAGACAGCTTATTAGATGCTTTAAGGTTAGTGCCATGGCGTGCAAGCTCACTGACCAGAATATAAAAACCATCGTCAGCCAAGGCAAAAGGCGCATAGCTGGCATTGGGCACGCCATTGGCATCTTGGGTCGCTAACTGCAGGGTTGAACGGGCAGCTTTAAACGCTTCTATTTCAGGTAATAGTTTCTCACGTAATCTTTGCTCTTTTACAGTAGTCATTGCTCGGCTCTCTTATTTTTTAAGGGGCTAGATGCCACATATCAGGTGCTAGGTCATATTGACGACCGGCGAGGTTCTAGGCGGTAGCGATTTGTAACTCTGCTTTAAGCGCATTAAAGCGGGCCACTTGCTCAGGCAATAACACTCGCTTCTTATCTCTGCCTAAATACACTTTAAACACCACTTCGCCTTTGGCACCAAAGAAGTTAATGGAATGGCTCTCGCTACCTCTAAACGGTTTGCTTATCAATGCTATTGCACTAATGTCATCCAGCTTTAAATGCCCGTGTAGTCCCTCGCCTTTAGTGATGAGATTGTAATAACCATGGGCATACTTCCCTTTCGGGAAAGCACCTTTAAACTCAAAGATACTGCCAGATACTGACACAATCGTGGTCATGTTGCCCCACTCTGGCAGCGACGTTAATAAGCTGTCTTTTTCAGTGATAGGCAGTAGCGCAAGCTGATCGACCGGCAATGCTGACACCACTTCAAACTCACTAATGTTGAGTTCTACGGCAATTTGGCTGGGCATTGCCGCGGGGTTATCGATTAAATGCTGGCGGATGGTTTCAATGGTCATTGACATGGAATATCTCCAAAATATTAAAATGGCAAAGAGGCTAATCATTGCTGTTAGCCTCAGGGTTAATTGTTTAGCTTTGTTTAGAAGCTATAACGCGCCGACAATTTATAGTTCCGTCCCTGTTCATACAGGGTTTGCCACGCTTGTTGATATTGCTCATCACCGATATTTTCTACTGCAAAGTCGACTCTTAACCCTTCAAAAGTGCCCATGGCAGGTTCCCATGCCACGTACAGATCCCACAGTTTGTAAGAATCGTATGACTCAGTGTAATCACTAGGCAACTGATCTTGCTCTGCTACGTAGGTAAAACGAGTACCAAACTTCATGTCACCTTCCATGATGGCTTGCGACAAGTCGAACCCTAGCTTTTTAGCTGGAACGTTAGTGAGGTAATCTCCTTCCGTCTTATCTTTACCTTCGGTTTGACCATAGTTTAAGGTGACACGTGTCTGCTCATAACGGTAACGAGTAGTAAATTCAAAACCTGTGAGTTTAGCTTCATCAACATTGTCCCATGAGGTTGTTTGCTCAAAGCCAGGAATGCCCATCAATGGGTTAGAAACAGATTGCTCGATAAAATCATCAACATCGTTTCTAAACACGCTTAATGTCATTGCGAGTTCATCATCTCCGGCAAGTTCAGTGAAACGAAGATCAGCTTTAATCTCCTTGTTCTGGGCTTTTTCAGCTTGCAAATCTGGATTGATTTCAAAAGTATTACATAGCCCACCAGGCAAGAATCCCGGGATAGGAGGGATACAGTAATGCGTACCGGTTGAGTACATCTCTTCAATACTTGGGGCACGGAACGCTTGGTCAAATCGCGCGCTTAGGGTTAACCATTCGGTGGTGGTCCAAACCAATCCTATTGACGGCGAAAATGCATTGTCATCAGATTGCGCATTAAGGTTGTTACTTTCATTTGTAAACGCGTCGTAACGCACTGCGGCGTCAACAGACCAGTTTTCACTTAAGCTGATATCGGCGCGGGTAAAGGCGCCCCAGACCGTGGTTTCGCCGTCAATATCATTCGGGCGTTGGCCAGTTTGACCGCTGTCATCACGTACTGTTTTAATTGAATCTTTGTAACCATCAACACCATAAGTCAGCACGGTATTGGCAAATTTAGAGCTATTATTGATACTAAATCCAAGCGTGTCGTATTCGGTGCTATCAACTTGGTTTTTAGTAACCCTGTCTTCATCGTAATCGGTACCATTCCAATAGAAGGTAGCATTAAGATCGAGATAGTGATTATCCGTTGGGTTTAAGCTGTAATCCAAGGTCACATTTTGATCATTGGTTTTGCGCTTAACCAAAGGCACTGAACTGCCGACATCCGTCGTCGGATTACTCGGCACCAGTTCATCAATTTTAGAAAAACGGGTAGAAAGTTGCAGACGTTGATCATTGGTCGGTTGCCAACCAAATTTAGCCAAGCCGCTAGTTCCCTCTGAAGCACTGTTTTCAAGCGTCTGATCATTACCCACTTTAATGTTGTTGCTGTCGTAATAACTGCCGTTTAGCAACCAATCAACACTTCCAGCATCAGCAGTATCTGCTAAGCCATAGATTGCACCACTGGTTTTAGCACGATCACCGTTGGTTTCGAAACCTTGCTTGATATAGCCACCAAAGGTGTCTTCCTCTTCCAGAAAATCCTGTGCAGATTTAGTATTTTGCGCCACAACACCGCCAATGGCACCGCTGCCCCAAAGGCTACTTGCAGGGCCACGCACCACTTCAACGGAACTGAGTAGTTCAGGGTCCATAAAGTAAGTGCCCCGATGACCAGAACTGGTATTTTGGCGTGCACCATCAATCGTTTGCAATACTCGCTGCCCGCCTAAACCACGAATTTCAACCCCTTGAGATGATGCGCGAGGGCCATTTGACACATTAACATTGGCTACATTCTTAAGCGCCTGCGCAACCGATGCAGGTTGTTGTTCCTGCAACTGCTCTTCAGAGATCACTGCGACAGAGCGGCTGGTTTCAGACACTTTTTCACTCACGCGAGTGGCCGAGACCAATACTTCATCAAATTCGGTAACTTGCTGTACTTGCTCTGCATATACGCTGGAGCTAAGAGCCATTGCCATAGCGACGACGAGCGGCTTCTTGTTCATGTTTCAATCCTCAAAGTAAGTTTATGGGGTAGCGACAACAACTCAGTTAGTCCATTAATTGCGTAGATTCGAACACCCTTTCTATTATTTTCGGCACTTTACCTGAGAAAAAAACATAGATCAAATGAAAATCATTATCATTTGCGATCTTCTTAAGATTCGTATATCGTATTGGTAACTTGTTAAAACTATGAAGCGTAACCTTTTGTAAATTATGTATATTGTAAGCTTTGTAAAGTTTACTGCAGCATAAAAAAACACTCAGGGTTATGGCAGTAGTGATGATTGAAAAAGAAAAACGGCCATGACTCCTAAACGATATTTTGCTTTTGGTTGCTTAACCCTATTGATCCAAGGTGGTGTACTCGCCTCGCAAAATAGTGAAGCAACAATCCAGCTAAGCTCAGGCTCTGCTATGGGTTCCAATCAGGCGGTTAATCTGTCTATTGCAATGCAAGCCAGCCAAGCGCCAGCAAGTGAAACGGCTAAACCTAAGGCTAAGGCGGTTAAAAAGCTTGAGCCAAAGCCCGTCGTAAAGACGGCTGCAAAACCGATAGCAAAAATCACGGCTAAGCGTAAACCCGTTGCCAAGCAACCGCCGACGGAGCCCCCAAAAAAGCTAGCTAGCAAAGGTGAAAAGGTTGTTGAGAAACAGCCGAAGAAGCAGAGCAGCCAGCAACGGGCTCACGATCAAGTTCAAGCAGAAGCCAAGCAAGGGGTAAGCAAGCAATCCGTTGCGCTAAACCAGCCGACTTTTGCCGCCCCGCCCACTCAGCCCCATTACCCTAAGAAAGCCCGTCAACGCGGTTTTCAAGGCACTGCGACTATCGAAGTGATGTTCAATCAGGTCGGCGAGCAAATGTCACTCACCTTGGTGGATAGTTCAGGTTACCGATTACTCGATAAAGCTGCGCTTAACGCGGTAGAAAAGTGGCAGTTTTCTGCGCCCTCACCGCAAACCGCTTACGCCTATACCGTGCGAGTGCCGGTTAAATTTGAGCTGAACTAAATCTGAATTCAAGCCGAGCGTGTAAACCCATCGCGCTAGGCACAGCTTATTCCAACTGCCCTTCTAGGAGTGAGAGGCCGCTTAACTTCAATCGCAGTGTGATTAAAGTTAACCCGTGCGTTTTAGGGACATGCCACCAACACCGTTAATACCAGGCGATAAATGCTTATCGCAGAGGAAAAATAAATGTCTCAACCGCTAACGCCATCACTGTCTCAAGGGTTGTCTCAGCCTTTATACCAACAACTTTCAGAACAACTTGGCTACCTAACTTGGCCGCTGTTTATCTGCGCTTTTGTAGCCTTAATGATCATTTTCGAACGGCTCGCGCTTGTGCTATATGAGTTGCCTAAACGGGATAGTTGGTTGACTCAACTACGCCAACAAGCACGCAGTGCGACCCCAGAGCAGCGCCAACAATTAATGGCACAGATAAGCCAAGGCCGCAGCATGCTGGCTAAAGGCACCGCGCTACTGCTAAGCCATAGCGATCAAAACCGCCTAATGCGCGAAGAGATCGTCAGTCTCTGGTTGGTAAAGCAAAAAAGTAAACTCTTGTCTGGCCTAAAAATATTACAGGTTATCGGAATTATCACCCCGCTACTTGGGCTGTTAGGGACGGTGCTCGGGCTGATTGAGATGTTCAACCAGCTTGGGTTATCGGACGGTCCAGTCACTCCATCGCAGCTTGCATCAGGTCTTGGCTTAGCGATGAACACCACAGCTGCTGGTCTTATTATTGCGGTTCCGGCGATCACTATGGCGCACCTATTGACCCTTTGGGCCGAGAGACGCTGCAATAAAATCACTCACGTATTGAACCTACTTAATTTGTGGCTTGAGGGCTTTGATCAAGCCTTAAGTATCGGCAGCGATACCGCCGCGCAACTATGCAGCAAAGCGGCCACCTGTAAAGAAGCCAGCTGCCAATCAGCGACAACGCTGGCGGAGCCAAGCTGATGATTGGTTGTGACACGAATGACAGCGTTGCACTTTCTGGCCTAGATCTAACGCCGCTGATTGACATCATTTTTATCGTACTGGTATTTCTTTTACTCACCGCCAATACGCAATTATTGAGCCTGCCAGTGGATGTTCCCACCGAAGCAGATTCCAATTTAAATGCCCTTTCGCAAGATAAACATGTCGCGATAAATATCATGACAGATCAGCCACACTGGGCGATTGATGGTGTGAGTTATCTGAAGTTTGATGATTTTGAGGTGGCATTTATTAGCGCCTTGAAAGCCAGCCCGAAAGCTAAAGTCATTGTTGCAGCCGACAAAGCCGCGCCAGTGCAACCGCTGATGAATGTGTTAGCGCTAATGCAACGGCAACAGATCAGCAATACCCAGATTTTGATGGAACCCTAACAACCTTAAACGAGCAATATCGACTTGCTTACGGCATTCCTTTTTATTATTTTGGAGCTTTTTAATGTTCAACTGTAAAACTCATTTAAAAACTAAATTATCAACCCGCTTTAAAACGACTTCTAAGATGGGCGCCACAGCCATCTTCAGTATCTTGGCGCTAATCAGTTCTTCGGCCTACGCCCATGATGGCGAGCACGTTAATGGGCATGAACAATCATCAGCACCGCGAGTTATCAGCGCTGGCGCGGGGATGACCGAGCTGGTTTTTGCCCTCGATGCGGGTGACGAACTTGTGGCAGTCGATTCCACCAGCCAACTGCCTAAAGACAAAGAAGACATTGCCAAGCTTGGCTACCATCGCATGCTTTCTGCTGAAGGTATCTTAGCGCTTAGCCCAAGCCTAGTGCTGGGTTCTGACGCTATGGGGCCTAAAGCGACCTTAGATGTTTTAAGTTCAGCCAAGATTAATGTCGTGCAGCTGCCTCATGCCAATACTCAAACTCAACTGTTTAGCAATATCGATGCTATGGGCCAGCTACTAAAGCGTGAAACACAAGCTAAGCAACTTAAAACCGAACTACAGCAATCATTTACCGACCTTGAGCGTAAGCAACAACAGATTGCTAACAAAGGCGATGCCCCTAAAGTGTTGTTTCTACTGTTACAGGCCGACAGACCTGCGCGTGTTGGTGGCGATGACACCGCAGCCGATATCATTATCAAATTGGCTGGTGGCAACAACATCGCTGGTTTCTCTGGCTATAAGAGTGTCTCTCAAGAGGGCATTCTTGCACTACAACCAGACGTCATTTTGATCTCAAACCGCTCTGATAAAGAGACTGAAAACCCAGTACGTTCGCTACTGAAGAAAATGCCACTGCTAGCACATACTCCCGCAGGCAAGAATGAGCAGATCCAAAATCTTAACCCGCAAGCGCTGATAGGCGGCCTTGGAATGAGTGCTATCGAAGCGGCAGATAAACTTGCTAGCGATTTTATTAGCGTAAAGCGTTACTAAACCTTGTTCACTACGCCATTATTTAACGGGATTCGTAAATGGATAATCGTCATTGGCTTTGGCCCTGTTTGTTGACCGCTTTGGTCATCACCAGCCTGATGTCTGTCAGCATAGGTCCACTGCACATTAGCCCTAGCGTGAGCTTCAGTGCCGTCATTAACTGGGCGACTCAAATTGATATAGGCAGTGTAGCCCCACACGAACAGTTAGTGATCGACCAAGTCCGCCTACCGCGCACATTGTTGGCGTTAGCTGTGGGGGCTGTGCTGGCTCAGTGTGGCGCGGTGATGCAGGGGTTGTTTAGAAACCCACTGGCAGATCCCGGTATTATTGGGGTGTCGTCAGGTGCCGCTTTTGGCGCCGCTATCTGCATTGTGCTGTTTCCCCAAGGCGGTGAATACGCCGTGGCAATCAGTGCCTTTCTAGCCGGGTTGGTAACCACCTTAGTGGTTTACCGTTTAGCCAGTAGCCCTAGCGGGACTTCGGTTGTATTACTGCTGTTATCTGGCGTAGCCGTGGCAGCACTTGCTGGCGCGGGCATAGGTCTACTCACCTATATGGCCGACGATATGGCATTGAGGGATCTCACCCTGTGGCAGCTCGGTTCTATCGCCGGCGCGCAATGGCATTACGTCATATTAAGCTTGATCGCCTTAGCCGTTGTTAGTTGGCAGTTTAACTGCTCAGCGAAGGCGCTTAATGCGTTATTACTGGGTGAAGCTGAAGCGCGTCATTTAGGCTTAGATGTTGATAAGTTAAAACTCAAGCTCATCGTACTTTGCGCTATTGGCGTGGGAATATCGGTTGCCGCAACTGGCATTATTGGCTTTATCGGCCTAGTCGTGCCGCATTTAGTAAGGATGATGGTGGGGCCTGATCATAAACAGCTACTGCCACTCAGTGCCATACTCGGCGCTGCATTACTCGTGCTGGCCGATATCGGTGCTCGCGCCATTGTTGCGCCATCAGAACTCCCCGTGGGGCTGGTCACAGCGCTTATCGGCGCGCCATTCTTCATCGTGTTATTACTCAAACAACGCAGTAAGTTGGTCTAAATGAATTATTCAACTCAGTCACAGCCAGCGGGTATAGCGGATCATCTATCGAATGCAAGCAGAACTACAGTCATAGAGATCGAGCATCTTTCAGTGCGTATTGGTCAAAAACCAGTATTAACCGACATAAACCTCAGGTTAAAAGCCGGCGAAGTCACTGCCCTTTTAGGACCTAATGGGGCCGGTAAATCAACCTTACTAAAAAGCTTATGCCAGGAAATTGAGCTTGAAGCAGGCCGGATTAACATTCACCAGCAACCACTGACGATGTGGGATAGGCAAAAACTGGCAAAATTGTTAGCGGTACTGCCACAACACGCCTCACTGACGTTTCCATTTCAAGTTCATCAAGTAGTCGAAATGGGGTTATATCCGTTAACGCTCAACCAGCGACAAGGTGAGCAGTTGATTGATGCACAATTGGAACAGGTTGCCTTGAGCCACTTAAAATACCGCAGCTACCCTACGCTCTCGGGCGGCGAGAAACAGCGAGTGCAATTAGCCCGAGTATTAACCCAGTTAGCTCAATCAGATAAGCCGCCAATTTTACTGTTGGATGAACCCACCTCAGCACTGGATTTAGCCCAGCAGCACAGAGTATTAAAGCTGGTAAAATCGTTAGCTTATGAACAAAATTATGCCGTCGTAGTGGTACTTCATGACCTTAATCAAGCATCACGCTATGCCGACAGATTGGTGATTTTACAACAAGGAGAAGTTGTCAGTGATGGGCCACCGCACGAGGCGTTAACCCCTGCAACCATTAGGCAGGTTTGGCAATACGATCCTATTGTAGTGAATGAGCCCGGGCAGCTGACACCACTATTATTTTAAACTACGCTTCCTAAAAAGTTTAAAGCCGCTTTATAAGCAGTATTTAAAGTAATTGGTATAAACAATATGTCAGAGTTTGTTCTAGAATCAATATCAACAACTTATAGGTATTTATTTATATCGAACTAAATGGGTGGATGATGACGCTCTATAAATTTAACCGGACAACCAATAACATCAACGCTGAAAAGGTCATGCGGATCAATTATCGCAAAGAGTGCGAAGCCGATATCGACGCCATTGATACGTTAACTCAGCTCGCTTTTATCAATGTCGAGCATTCAACACATACCGAGCACTTTATTGTTCGTCGCCTAAGAGACGCAAGCGCATTGAGTGTGTCTTTAGTTGCAGAAACAAATGGCGAGATTATTGGCCATGTCGCGCTGTCGCCAGTGACTATCTCCGACGGCAGCGTAAGCTGGTATGGTCTTGGCCCTATTTCGGTCAGGCCTGACTATCAAGATAAAGCCATCGGTTCAAGCTTGATAAGTGAAGCATTGAGCGAACTAAAAAAGCTCGGTGCTAACGGTTGCGTATTGCTAGGCGAGCCCGATTTTTACAGTCGTTTTGGCTTTACGGCAAATGCTTTAATCGTACTTGAGGGCGTGCCAGCAGCCTATTTTCTGCAACTGACCTTCTCCGATAAAGAGCCTCGCGGCATCGTAAACTACCACAGCGCTTTCTCAGCAACTCGTTAAGCCGAGCTTAAAATGATAACGGTAGCCTTGGATAAGCAAGGCTAGTTTTGAGCTGGCCAAACGCACCGACTCGGTGCGTTTTAGATTTAGCAAAACGAGTAATAGATAAAACAGACTGAAGTATATGAAGTAGCAATAATGCCAGTCCAGCTGCAGCACCTTGTTAACGATTGTTTTTAAAGTGAATGGGTGATTGTCTAGTCTTGTCTACTTCCAGTTTAAATACATCAGGTCTTGAGTAGTGCCCTGCGACATCCAAAGCACGCTTAGAAGTTGAGGCCAAATCAACATCAATATCCAAAATGATATAGCCTTTCTCTTTAGATAATGGCCCTGACACTATTTCACCGCTAGGCGATACCACAAGCGAATCTCCGGGGTTAATCCATTCTTCATCAGCCGGGTAAATTTCATCTATATTTGGAAAGTCCGTAGGTAAATCTTTTCGCTCTAAAGCAACACCACAAGATAAAACCCAACACTTACCCTCCCGAGCAATGTGCTGCATAGTGCCAGTCCAAGCATCACCACTGTCATAGGTTGGTGCAATATATATTTCTATCCCTTGCGAATATAGAGAGTACCTTGCCAGAGGCATATAATTTTCCCAGCATATTAGGCTACCAATTCTACCGACTGGAGTATCAATAACATTTAAACCATGCCCATCTCCAAACCCCCATACCATTCGCTCTGGGTTTGTGGGCATGAGTTTTCGATGATGATTGATAATTTGACCTTGAATATCAATGGTTATTACTGAGTTATATATTGTGGATTGGCTATTAGCATTATCTCGTTCGTTAATACCACATACGACTGTAACGCTATTGTCTTTGGCTGCTTCTAGCATAGGGTTGAGATCGTCCGAACTTAGATTAATCGCATTTTTGAGTAATCTAACATGTAGCTCTTCACTGATCCCCCAGTCACCACCAGGTCTAAGCCGCCATATCCAAGCAGGGTATCCTGCTATGAATGCCTCTGGAAAAACAATCAGTTCAGCCCCTTTGGCGGAGACGGAATTAATGATCTCTACAGCTTTTTCTATGGTACGTTTTTTATCAAGAACGTAAGGAGACTCTTGAATAAGTGCGATTTTTTTCATCATTAACTCCCTTTCGACAAGTCGTTTAATTAGCGCTCAAAACTTCGAAAAAAGAGTAAGTCCAGAACGTTAGCTGGCTAATGATTGTTAAATAACACCGCTGAGAATTGCCATTACAATCATTAAGTGCACTTAAATAATAGAAGCCTTTAAGTTTCTTTGGTGGCTCATCTTAAAAAACAAATTAAGCTAAAAATCATCATCCATGACGATGAAGTGCCAGCATAGGAAATCTGAAAAATGAATTTGCCACGGCATAAACCAGAACAACATCATTAATGGCACTCTCTTACAGCATCAATTTTCACCTCCATCTATAATACTTTTCAGCTCAAAGCGTTAACTTTCTATACCGGAGACATACCATGACCAATATCGTTTTTATCGCCACCAGTCTCGATGGTTTCATTGCAGACAAAGACAATAAAGTCGATTGGCTCCATGAAACCCCAAACCCTGATAATTCTGATCTCGGTTACAACGCTTTTATCGGGCGAGTACAGGCGTTAGTCATCGGCCGAAATACCCTAGAAACCGTTCTCAGCTTCGGTATTGACTGGCCCTATACTAAGCCCGTATTTGTGCTCAGCAATACCATGAAGGCGGTACCGGCAGGACTCGAAGATAAAGTGTTTTTAGTGAAAGGCCCACTGACAGAGGTCATGACGAAAATACACGGTCAAGGTTACAACAACCTCTATATTGATGGCGGTTTGACCATACAGAGCTTCTTAAAAGAAGATTTGATTGATGAGCTGATTATCACCACTATTCCAGTACTCTTGGGCGGCGGGATCTCATTATTTGGCGGGTTGGTCGCACCACTTAAGTTTAAGCATGTAAAGTCAAAACGCTTTGTTGATTACTTGGTACAAAATAGTTTTATTAGAGTGCGATAACTTCTACTCGCAAACACAACATCCAAAGCTTAGATTTACAATGCAAAGCAACAGATATTGATCCATCGCACCAAAGTGCTACTTGATAATGATTATCATTGCCTTTGAATTGATTTTACGATTTGAGAGTAATGATGATCCTAACGCCGACCATGACTGGCATAGCAAGTCCTGAACCATTGCAAAATGCCTTTAAAGTCAAAAGTGTTCCCCATGCCGGTCGCAGTGGCAGTCGCCCTGTCAACTTAACACCGGCACTTTGGCATCAATGGTGGCAACAACCCAGCAAGAGTAACCAACGGGCACTGTATATCCATATTCCCTTTTGTCGTAAGCGCTGTAGCTTCTGTAATTTCTTTGAAAATGGCACTAATCCTGAGCGAATTAGCCGCTATGTTAGCCGCCTCTGCGAACAGTTAAGGATTGCTGCAGACACGCCTTTAGCCCAAAGTCAGCCATTTGATACCGTCTATGTTGGCGGCGGCACACCGACCGATATGCAGGCCGATGAGATCGCGATGTTAGGCGCAGCGATAAGCAAATTCCCATTGATAAAGAATGCCGAAGTGTCGCTCGAAGGCCGCCTCAATGGCTTTGATGATGACAAATGGCACAGTGCGTTAGATAACGGATTTAACCGCTTCTCGTTTGGAGTGCAAAGCTTCGATACTCATGTACGCCAAGCCGCCGGACGCTTTGATGATAAAGACACCTTACTCAGCCGCCTTAATGAGTTGAGCCAACATCCGAGCGCCAGTATCGTCATCGATCTTATTTTTGGGCTACCCGGTCAGACCTTAGATATTTGGCAACAAGATCTGCAAGCCGTTATCGACAGTGGTGTACATGGGGTCGATCTCTATCAATTGATAGGCCTCGGCGGCACTCGCATCGACCGGGCTAGCGAGAAAGGCAAAATACTTGGCACCGACGAAAGTGAATTTCAGGCCGATAGCCAAACGCGGGCGCAGATGTACGCCTATGGCGCCAACTTACTCGAATCAAACCAGTGGCAACGGTTATCCAGCTGCCACTGGCGTCGCGACAACCGTGAACGCAGCATCTATAACTCACTTGCCAAAAGCGGTATCGAAATACTGCCGTTTGGCGCCGGTGCTGGTGGCAGTATCCATGGCCATGGGGTAATGAATGCCCGCAGCTTAACCAACTGGCACCTAGCCCACTCACAATCCACTGACGTTATAGATGAGGCAACCCCCACTAAAGTGCCCGGAATGGCATTGAGCCCAAATCCATCAGCCGAACTCGATGCGATTTTTAAACGCGGCCTAGACGGTGGAACACTGCAATTTTCTCAACTAGAGGCCAGCTTACAGCAGCAGTTACAGCCACTCTTTCATGCATGGCAAACCAATGGTCTGGCGCAACTTAATAACGACGCCCTTACTTTGACCTTGGCTGGGCGCTTTTGGAACGTGAATATGCAAACGGGTTTGTTTGAGTTTTTGGCTGAAAATAAGTAAGTAAATGATAAATGAGCTCATGTTATAGTGAGCTTATTCTTAGCTAAGCATTCATAAAATATGGCACAGCCGATCTCAGACGAAACTAAAAACGAAGCCGTAAAAGTGGCAAAATCAATTCAAAAACCAGGGCAAACTAAAGAGCAAACGAAACTCATTGCGCTAGGAATTGAAAAAGGCATTGCGGAGTATAAAAAACAGCAAAAAGGCAAAGCACGTGTTCGCGACAAACAGAAAAAACAGCAAGTGCGTGCTAAAGCCCGTACCACTGAAAACGAACATGATGTCGAGGATAATATAGAAGATCGCGCGGCCAGCCCCTACTTACCCTGGGGATTATTAACCCTCAGCTGGATTAGCTTTATCAGCTATATCGTCATCAGCAAGTAATCCACAATACTGTCGATTAATCATCACCGTTTAGCCGCGCACTTTTCAGCGCGGCGTTATTATTGAGCCATCATCCTGTTTTAACCTGCACTTCGACATTCACACCTCCAAAACCGGGTCTACACCAATCGACTAAAAACACAGTAAACACCTGATATTAAACTATAAAAACTCACCAAAACACTGCACCATAATTCTGTTCATATATTGTCATAACTTGTCTTAACTTGTTCATTGTTACCCACATCGCTGTTCACAACCTCTCCTTATAATGGCCTCATCAAAGAAAGGGTTAGCTGGAGCTAAATAGTCATGACGAATCAAAACCCCACAAAAAAATACACTAGTAATAAGAAGGATGAACTTAAAGCATTATTTTTTATCATCTTTATTTTATTTCCTGCATTAAGCATCGCTTTTGTTAGTACCTATGGCTTCATCATTTGGATGATCCAAGCATTTGGTGGCGTTGTCGCTCACTAATCCCCTTTTCCACTTTTTAAACTTATTACGAGGATGCGATTATGAGATGGTTGCTTAACATCTGGCGCACATTAAACAAACCGACACAATACCTCACACTGGGCTCAGTCAGTGTTTCAGCCTTTATTATGGGCATTATCTTTTGGGGTGGTTTTAACACTGCACTTCAAGCAACAAATACTGAAGAGTTTTGTATTAGCTGCCACAGCATGGAAAGCATGCCTTATAAAGAGCTGCAAGAGACAGTGCATTGGTCAAATCATTCCGGCGTTCGCGCAACCTGCCCAGATTGCCACGTACCCCATGATTGGAGCCGTAAAATTGGCCGCAAAATTGAAGCCTCTCACGATATGTGGGGCTGGTTACTGCAAACCGTCAATACACCTGAAAAATTCGAAGACAAACGTCTAGAAATGGCCAGCCGTGAGTGGAAACGATTCGACCGTGATAACTCTCTTGCGTGTAAAAACTGCCACAACTATGACTCAATGAAATGGGACAGCATGTCTAAGCTAGCGCAAAAGCAGATGAAACGCGCAGCTAAACTCGACCAAAGCTGTGTTGATTGTCATAAAGGTATCGCCCATAAGCTTCCCGATATGGGCACCGCTCGTGCACCAGAGTTAATTGCAGAAGTCGGTTCCGGCGTTAACGGCTTAGAGGTTAACAAAACCTATTTCTCAGCATTGACTAAACCTGTTTATTTCAACGAAAAAACCGATGTTGAGGCTGGCACATTAAACATCGCCACTAAAGTGAAAGTGTTAGAACTTAAAGGCAACCGCGCCAAGATTGGTATCAACGGTTGGAGAAAGAAAATTGGTGCAGGTCGCGTTATCTACTACGACTTTGGCTTAAATATTCTATCGGCTCAGCTAACCAAAGATGCAGCACTTGAAGAGGGTGTAATCACCACCTTCGAAGAGAAAGAAGACCCAATGACAGGCCTTAAATGGCAACGTGTAGAAACCGTAATCTGGACAGATACCGACTACCTACTCAGCGACCTACAGCCACTTTGGGATTATGCGCGTAGCACATATAGCACCAGCTGTAGCGTATGCCATACCCAACCGGACGAGAGTCACTTTGACGCCAACACATGGCCTGGTATGTTCCAAGGCATGATCGCCTTCGTCAATATGGACCAAGATACTCAAGCTTTAGTGCAAAAGTACTTACAAGAGCATTCATCAACTTTCAATAAGTCGGCTCACTAATAGGACATCACATTATGAAAAGAAGAGACTTTTTAAAAGGCTTAGTCGGCACATCTTATGTTGTACTTAGCGGGTCGTCAGTCCTTGCGCCATTGAATGCGTTAGCCGCTTCAGCAGCCAAGACTAACGAAGGTTGGCTCACCACAGGATCGCACTTTGGTGCTTTTAAAATGAAGCGCAAAAATGGCGTGATAGATCAAGTCATTCCATTTGAAAGAGACAAGTATCCAACCGACATGATTAACGGTGTTAAAGGCTTGGTCTATAACCCGTCGCGTGTACGCTACCCTATGGTGCGCTTAGACTTCTTACTCAAGGGTCACAAAAGCGATACCACGCAACGAGGCGACTTCCGCTTTGTGCGAGTGACATGGGATAAAGCGCTGTCTTTGTTTAAAGACTCGCTTGATGAAGTACAAACTAAATATGGTCCATCAGGGCTACATGCTGGCCAGACTGGCTGGCGCGCAACAGGCCAGCTGCACTCAAGCACGAGCCATATGCAACGCGCCGTAGGCATGCATGGCAACTTCATTAAAAAGGTTGGCGACTACTCAACAGGGGCAGGACAAACCATTTTGCCTTACATCTTGGGTTCAACCGAAGTGTATGCCCAAGGCACATCATGGCCGCTTATTCTTGAAAATTCTAAGACCATTATTTTATGGTCAAACGATCCGTACAAGAACTTACAAGTGGGTTGGAACGCTGAAACGCATGAGTCATACGCTTACCTTGCGCAGCTGAAAGAGAAAGTGGCTAAGGGTGAAATACGCGTTATCAGTATCGATCCTGTTGTCACCAAAACGCAGCAGTATTTAGGCTGTGAGCAGCTGTATGTTAATCCACAAACTGATGTGGCATTAATGCTAGGTATCGCCCATGAAATGGTGGCTAAAAATCTGCATGACACTAAATTCATTGAAGGATACAGCTTAGGATTCGATAGATTCCTACCTTATATCCAAGGCGAAACTGATGGTGTAGAGAAGACACCTGAATGGGCTGCTGAGATCACAGGAGTTTCCGCTGAGATCATCCGCGATCTCGCAAAAGTGATGACTAAAGGTCGCACTCAAATGCTCATGGGCTGGTGTATTCAACGCCAGCAGCACGGCGAACAACCTTATTGGATGGCAGCGGTACTTGCCACTATGACAGGCCAAATTGGTCTACCTGGCGGCGGTATTAGCTATGGTCACCACTACTCAAGCATTGGCGTGCCATCATCAGGTGCAGCAGCACCTGGCGCTTTCCCACGTAACTTGGACGAAGACCAAAAGCCACTGTTCGATAGCAATGACTTTAAAGGCACTAGCAGCACCATACCAGTTGCGCGTTGGATTGATGCCATTCTAGAACCAGGCAAAACCATTGACTCTAACGGTTCAAAAGTCACCTTCCCAGATATCAAGATGATGGTGTTTTCCGGTAATAACCCTTGGAACCATCACCAAGATCGTAACCGCATGAAGCAAGCGTTCCAAAAGCTTGAGTGTGTGGTCACTATCGATATGAACTGGACTGCGACCTGTCGCTTCTCAGATATCGTTCTGCCAGCGTGTACCACTTTTGAGCGTAACGACATCGACGTCTACGGCAGTTATGCTAACCGCGGTGTACTGGCGATGCAGAAGATGGTTGAACCGCTGTTTGACAGCTTGTCAGATTTCGAAATTTTCACTCGCTTTGCCCGCCTAATGGGTAAAGAGAAAGAGTACACCCGTGGTATGACGGAACGTGACTGGCTAAACAAGCTTTACACTGACTGTAAAAATGCCAATGCGGGTAAGTTTGACATGCCAGACTTTGATGCGTTCTGGAAAGAGGGTTACGTTCACTTCGGTGAAGGTAAACCTTGGACACGTCACGCAGCCTTTAGAGAAGACCCTGAGATCAATCCTTTAGGAACTCCTTCTGGCTTAATTGAGATCTTCAGCCGTAAAATAGCTCAGTACCAGTACGATGACTGCCCAGGTCACCCGACTTGGATGGAAAAATCAGAACGCAGCCATGGCGGTCCAGGTTCAGACAAATTCCCAATGTGGATGCAGTCTTGCCACCCTGATAAGCGTTTGCATTCACAAATGTGCGAGTCAGAAGAGTACCGTGAAACTTACACTGTTAAGGGGCGTGAGCCCGTCTACTTAAACCCTGATGACGCCAAGCAACGCGGCATAAAAGCAGGCGATGTGGTGCGGGTGTTTAACGACCGCGGTCAGCTGCTTGCTGGTGCAGTGGTTTCAAATAACTTCCCTAAAGGGGTTATTCGTATCCACGAAGGCGCTTGGTATGGTCCTGTCGGCGAAGATGGCAGCAAAGAGGGCGGCGCAGAAATTGGCGCACTGTGTAGCTACGGGGATCCAAATACTCTGACGCAAGATATTGGTACTTCAAAGCTTGCTCAAGCGTGCTCTGCTTACACTTGTTTAGTTGAATTTGAAAAGTATAAAGGTAAAGTACCTGTTGTAAGTTCATTTAGCGGACCCGTTGAGATAACACTATGAGCGCAGTAACAGCTAACCCCGTAAATCAAGTCAGAAGCACGATTTATCAGCTACTTTCATCATTGTTTGCGAAAGAGGTAGATCATAAAACATTGCATGAATTGACCTGTACTCAAGCACAAGCATTTTGGTCTCAACTTGCTAGTGAGCCCGATTTTAAAGCAGATGTTGATGTGCTGGTAGCTGAACTCGCAAAGCTTAATAGCGACAAAGCGCTACTCGAGCTTTCGGCTGATTATTGTGGTTTGTTTTTAGTCGGTACCAAGCACAGTGCCTCGCCATACGCTAGCCTCTATTTAAATAACAGCTCAAGTGATAAACCTGTCACAAAAAGCAATGAGCCATTACTCTTTGGTGAGCAGCACCAGCAGATGACACAGTTTTTAAAACAGAGTCAGTTGCAGGTGCAAAGTGAGTTCCCCGAGCCCGCAGATCATCTCGCGGTGATATTGGCCTATATAGCACATATCAGTATGCATAGCCGTCACCAAGAGCAACTACTGTTTATCCGCAACTACCTAGCTAACTGGTTACCAAAGCTTGTCGCTAAAGTCGCCAATGTCGATACCGGTAAGTTCTATATCGCATTAGCGCAGCTCACGTTAGCTTGGGTGGAGTCAGATATTGAATGGCTTGAAAACGAAAGCTAATACAGACTGAGCAACTGGTACTCTGAAAGACAACCGTAAAAAAGCCGATAATGATTATGTCATTATCGGCTTTTTTGTATCGTGAATGTGAGGCTGCACACTTGTTGTAAACACATTAAATTTGTAGACTCATAAGTTAATGTTACATACTCGCCTTATCAATAAGGATAAAAGAGCACTTTACTGCTTTACTCTCTCTAACGAGAGTGCGATACCACAATGGAGATTTTATATCATGGACGAATTACTTATTATAGGCTTATTCATACTGATTGTTAGCTTCAACACACAGAGGTCAACCGACAAACGGTTGAGAGTCATCGAACACAAAATTGACTCCTTGTTAAAAAACAACGGTATTTTTTTTCATAACAACATCAATGTATCTAAAGAAGTATTAACTGCCATTACTCTCGGTAAAAAACTAACTGCTATCAGGCTTTATCGCAAAGATACCGGTGCAAGCTTGAAAGAAGCGCGCGGCATAATTAACAGACTCGCCGCAAAAACAGCGTCGCTATTGAGACAAAGCAACTAACGCTGCGTCTGCATTGCCACACTCTTTCAACAGTAGATGATAGCTATTCAGCTACTCGACAAACTTGTAAATAATAACCAGGCGTTACTCAAAATGAATATGAATAAACAAAATGCATCACTTCCCCACAATTCAGGCTTCACCCTCATAGAGTTGGTTGTCGTTATTATTATTTTAGGTGTTTTGGCTGTTACGGCATTGCCCAAATTTATCAATATGAAATCAGATGCAAACGTTGCTGTGATTAAAGGGGCCGTGGGTTCAATTAAAACCGCAGTATCGCTATTTAAAGCCAAAACCATGACTTCAGGTAATACTTTTACTGATGTGGTCGAGTTTTCTGGCGTAAAAGGCAGTAACTATCAACCATGGGCTGCAACAGCTACTGCAAGTGGATTTTTATCTGATTACTCCTCTCCACCCGAAATATTTGAAGGTGCTGGATTAGATGTTAACGAATGGGCTTACCGTATTTACGTACCCACTAGCTATGCCGTTATTGCTGCACCTAAAAGTGTTTTAGATAAAAGTGAACCTAGTGCCGCAGAGGTTAAAGCGACTAACTGCTATTTTCAGTATCACTGGCAAACATCAGGTGAGCCAACAATCACCACAGTGATGACGGACTGCTAGCAAAATTACAACGAGTTAACATCATGCACCAGTTAAGTACTTCATAGAGGATATTGAGTTTGAACAATTATTTTGACAGCCCCTTTGTCGGCAAATCACTGCAAGAGCAAGTGACAAACCCTAATATCATTGTGGGAAAACACAGCTATTATTCTGGCTATTATCACAACCATAGTTTCGACGATTGTGCCCGTTACTTGCTGCCCGATAGAACTGATGTCGATAAACTCATTATTGGTAGCTTCTGCTCAATTGGTTCAGGTGCAGTATTTATGATGGCGGGTAATCAAGGGCACCAGAATAATTGGGTGAGCACTTTTCCATTTTTCTACCAAGAAAACGAACACTTTACTGACGCTAAAGATGGCTTTGAACGTTCAGGAGATACCGTTATAGGCAATGATGTATGGATTGGCACTGAAGCTATGATTATGAGTGGCGTTAAGCTCGGTGATGGCGCCATTATCGCCAGCCGTGCTGTGGTGACTAAAGATGTCGCGCCCTACTCTATTGTTGGTTCAAATCCAGCGAAACATATTCGTTTTCGTTTTCCTGAAACAGAGATCGCTAAACTACTTGAGATGCAATGGTGGTTATGGAGTGATATACAGCTAAAAAGTGCCATGGCATTAATGTGCTCATCTGATATCAATGGCCTATACGATTACTGGCAGACTTTGAAGCAAGAGTAATACTCATTGTTTTAGTCAGCTACGGGGCGAACTCGGTTTACATGCAAACGACCAGCCCTCTGTAGCTTCCCTCTTTGTCTGCTGCGCTTCTCTTGACTAGCTATCCGACTGGCTTATTTTTCTCATAAAATGAACAGGCGAGCCCAACTTCTCATCTGTCACACTGACCTAATTCGCTGATATAGCCACTTAATCTAACGATTAAAACAACCACATTTTAGTGCTATGTCTAACTAAATCATTAGTTTCAAACACCAGCTTAACGCAACAAACTCATAACAACTTGATTAGAAAGATGTTTAGTTAAGCGGCATAGATAATGCTTACTCTGTAGCCCATTAGTCTTTCTATTAATCAGTTTAGCAATGTTAATTGCTACATCCATGTAAAGCCAAAGGAGCGGCAGATGTCAGTCATATTAGAAGATAGACCCATTAACCAGGTTCGTGAACAAGTCATAGATAAACTCATTGTTAACTATAGCCATGGGATTATATCCGCTGAAGCATTTGAACGTCGTCTCGATGACGCGATGGCCAGTGAATCACATCAAGCGTTACTCGACTTAGTTGCCGATCTGTCCATGTCTACAGACGCCGAATATAGCAGTAAAAAAGATCAGCAATTTACACCCAATTACTCAAACAAGCAGGCAGATGACACGCTAGTTATCAGCTGTATTCTGGGTAATAATGAGCGTAGTGGTCAGTGGGTAGTGCCTAGCGAGATTAAGCTCAACAATGTGTTAGGCGAAACCACATTGGATTTTACCGATGCTATTTTTCAGCATCAAGAGATCACCATTAAGCTCAACTGCATTCTTGGCAGCTGCAAAGTCTTTATCCCTGAAAACATCAACGTGATATGTAAAACCTACTGCGCTGTAAGTAGTATTGAAAATACAGCTCCTTCGATGGCAAACCGCCAAGCACCAGTTATCACTATTGAGGGTAAAGTGGTTCTCGGTAGCCTTTCAGTATCGGTAAAGCACACGATTAAAGAGAAATTTATCGCTTTTGCCAACCAGCTAAAAAACACCTTCAATTAAGAGATGTTGAAAAGGCAGGGACATACTCGCGGTTTATGTTTTTAACCACATCCATGCCAATTAGCATGGATGTACAAAGAGACTAGATATTCACCGCTTTTACCGCATCAACAAATGTCCTTGAAACTGGCACTTCAATACCATTGGCTAGCATTAGCGACATTTTACGATTGTCTTTATTGACAGAAACTATCGCCTCAGTTGCCACCCACCATGAGCGATGAGTTTGCATACCAGCGAAGCCATCTAGCTTCTCCAAGGCATCTTTAAGTCGCATTAACAACATATGGTGACCTTTGTCGGTATGCACTTTTAAGTAATGATCAGACATTTCAAGACACATCAACTGACCACGTTTCTCTAAAGGTAGTAGCTGCATAAACTGTTCAAATTGCAGATGGACATCAACATCAGTATTTTGCTCGTGTTCTTCTATGACTTTTTTTGATGCTGCTAGCTGGCTTTTTTGCTGGCGAATATAACCTTGCACAAGACTAAAAAATGTCATCACTCCCCCAATCACAATGGCCTTAGGGAATACTTGAAAAAACTCCTTAGCGAGTTCAATCTCAATACTAAAAAACAACCAACTTATTAACGGGACCGCGACGCTCATTATCATACTGGCAATCAGTGTCGATAACGCCACTCTCCCCCACACCGCCGTTACCCATTTAGCTAAATAACGATGGCCCAAACGAATCATTGGCGTATAGATAAAGTAGCCGCTGGTACATGTCACTAACCAATAAGAGATCGACACGAGTACAGGCAGTTCATCCATACCAAACGGCGCCAAGAAACCGATAAACAAGCCTACCGCTGCGACGATTAACAGGTCATGGGCCAACTTTTGCTTACTGAAAATGGGTTCTAATGGTTGATTTTCAGGGGGTAGTTCACGATTCGTCAATGGTACATATTCCTTTTTAGTCACATTCTACGAAGTTTACGACTCACTTCACGTAAAGCTACTTTAGCTTTGCTAAGTATCCATTCTATCGTCTTTCCAACACGACGCAACGCCGATACGGTTTGCTCATGCGCAGCACTAATGAGCTTGATAATTAAAACCATCATTACGCTGCCTTTCACTGACACGAATAAGGATATTTAAATGACTTTTTACACGACTACTCACTCAAAAGTGTCAACAAATGACATCAGTAATATGCCAAAGATAGTTAGAATCTCTGCACTGCTGAGCGCTTTATTTTTTGCACACTCAGCATCTGCTGCCGATATCAATTTTGAAATATCAAGTGTAGCCGACGCACAAGGTAAGCTTTATGTTCAGCTCTTTAAAGGTGAACAAAGCTATCGAGAGAACCAAGCCGTAAACGCCACTATGATGCAGGCTACCCAAGGGACAATGGTTATCACTTTTGCCAATGTATCAGCAGGTGAATATGCACTGCGCTTTTTCCATGATCAAAATAATAATGGCAATTTGGATACCAATCTATTTGGTCTTCCCGCTGAGGGTTATGGCTTTTCTAACAATGCTAAGCCCAACTTTGGACCCGTTAGTTACCAAGACATTAAGTTCAACGTGACCGAAGAGCAAGCCTTGCTAGTTAATAAAACCGAAGTGATTTATTAACCCCTAGAGTCCATTGAGCAAAAACCATAGATTCAAAAATAGTAGTTTCAAAAAATAGTTCCAAAATCCATATATTCAAGGGAAGGGGTAAGCCATGCAACGCAGAGATTTTTTAAAGGGAATGGGTATTGTTGGTGCAACGAGTTTACTGCCAGGTTCGTTGTCAGCATTGGCAACCACAGTCGCGCCAAAAGCGGTCAATGTTAAACAGCTATTTAATGACGCATTAGCGCACAATCCTGAGTTAATTGGCTTTGCCAATATTGAAAAAGATTTCCCACAACAATCTCTAACGGTTGAAGGTAAGATCCCAGCCGACCTACAAGGCGTATTCTATCGTAATGGCCCTGGTAAACATGAGCGTGGCAATGTTCGCTATCAGCATCTGTTTGAGGGTGATGGCATGCTACAACGCTTTGAGTTTGACCAAGGAAAAGTGGTTCATCACGGTAAATTTATCAACACCCCCAAGTTTGCTAAAGAGCAAAGCGCGGGTCAGTTTCTTTACTCTGGTCCAGATACTAAATTGGCAAATGCCCTGCCAGTGTCTAAAGCTGACCAAATCAACACTGCTAACACTAATATCATTACCGTCGGCGACGACATGTGGGCACTATGGGAAGCAGGCTCCCCTACCAAGGTAGACAAAGAAACCCTCGAATTTAAACAGCAAGTCAGTCTAGGTGCAGGCTCTAAATATGGCAATAGTTTACGAGGTCTGGCTTTTTCAGCACACCCTAAAATTTCGCCCAATGGCGATATCTGGAATTTTGGCTTAAACGGTTCCGGACATATTGTGTTGTACCATTTATCCGCTAATGGCCAAGTTAAAAATGCAGGACTTATCAACGCACAATATCGCGGGGGCATGTTGCATGACTTCTTGATGACCGATAAGCACTTACTGATTATCTTGCCATCATTGTTCACTGACAAATCCATTGACGGCAGCTTCGCGAGTACGCAATACAGCAATGATATACCCATGAGTGTATTGGTTATCAGTAAGCAGTCGCTAACCGTAACCAAGCGATATGAGCTGCCTGCTGGCTTTGCTTTTCATTACGGTAATGCCTGGGAAGAAACCAATGGCACGCTACATTTCGATGCGAGTTTATACCCCAACGTCGATGTTTTACATAAGCTGAGCAACATGATGAGTGGCCAAATGAGCCTAGCCAACGCACATGCAAAAACAGCGTTTTATACCTTAAACCCCAATGGCAGCCACAGCATGCATATGACGGCTAAAAACAGTGAGTTTCCAGCCGTGTGTGATCATGTGGTCGGTCTTAAAAACGATTATCTGTATCATTTATCGAGCAATGAGCAAAGCTTGTGGAATGACGCTGTATCATCAATCAATATCAATAGCGGTGCTGAGCAACATTTCAATTTTGGCAAAGACTATCTAGTGGAAGAACACATTAGCGTATGCCCTAAAGCAGTTGAAGGTACTGGATACCTCATTGGTACCGCGTTGCATGTGCCCAGTAAGCGGACTTGTCTTAACATATTTGCCGCCAACGATATCAATTCAGGCCCCATGGCACGGGCTTGGCTGCCCTATCATCTACCTCTCGGTTTTCATGGTCACTTTCAAGCAAGTTAATCAGTGCTGGGGCACTCTAAATTGAGGGCGACTGCTGCGGTGTTAATCGAAAATAGAGCAGAGTCAGATTAGTATTTTATACCTTGACTCGGCCCTCAGTGCTTAAAACAAGTAGAATCTGCGATTTTTTGTTAACTAGATCGCTAAAATACCTAGATATACCCCTTTGTTAAAATCCATAATGCTGTAGTGTTGGTAGTACAAACAGAATAATTTTCAGTTCACCATTCAGGGGTACCTATGCTAAATGAGAATCATGCACTTATTTTTGACTTCCCAGAATTTAAACAAGACATTGTTTATTTGAATCATAAAGACGAAGCATTCCAAGAACTGTCCAAACAGTATCATTTATTAGATTATGAAATTCGTCAGCTAGAAATTGACGGTAGTCCCACCGATGACGAGCATATGCATCAGCTAAAATTACAGCGCGCTAATTTAAAAGACGTCCTATTCCTGAAATTAAAAGAGCACCACGCCTAACAATCGTATACTACGAGCTGGCCAGTCATGAGTATGCTCAGTCTGGCCAACAGCTTGCAAAAGAGCTCAGCAGGAGAACATCACTCCTCCTCTTTTCGCTAACTCTTTTATAAAAAGCCGAATCTCTCGAACCAAATGGCTATTGCAGCACTTCATTAAAAATCATCTCACCGTTCAAATAGAAAACGATGCTTCCGTTAACTTCACAGTGAAGCGAGATAATCGTACTCAGTATTGAGTATTCACCACCTCCCATGATATGGCTGCCCCGCTAACGTTCGGGTTTATTTTAATTATGTGAACTATGCACCTATGTTTCAGCGCACGCTTGTACGCATAATGGCTCATTAGCAATATTGACTATTGGAGTTTGCGATGCAAGAAATAGATTGCCCACAGTGCAGCCAAAAAATCGACATTAATCTGGTGACCTGCCCCCAGTGCCATGTCGTTCAAGGGTTAGAGGCACTCTCTGGAGTTGATCCTTATATTCGTATTAAAAATCAAAAACTCACGATATGGTTTAGCCTTTTATTCGGTGGGCTGGGCGTACATAAGTTCTATTTAGGTCAACACCTAAAGGGCAGCTTGTACTTAATCTTTAGCTGGACCTTAGTGCCGATGATTGTTGGCTGGATCGATGCGGTGCGCACCATGAAAATGAGTCCCTTCAATTTTCAGCAACGTTATTGTCGAAAAGTGAGTCACTACTACGTCTAGCCATAGGCAGCTTAGCTTAAAATGAGTTAAACACTTTATGACAATATACCGCCCACGGCAGTAGAAGTTGATGCTTATTTACATTAATGCCGCTCTACAGACACACCTCATCGCTGATGAAGCTTGCATACGTGACTATCGCCATTAAGTGATCGCTACGACCTCTGTGCAGCATGAGGCACTGCAGACATCACTCTTTCACTGAGCCATGAGTCCAAAATTAGATAAGTAACATTAACTTGGTGGGTCGATGTTATTGGCAATGCTGCAATTGAGCCTAAACCAACCCGCGATAGAGAAACGGTCACGTTTTGCGGCTAGCACTTCATGGGGAAACTCTTCACTTAAAAAGACCACCACGGTACCAAAACCGGGTGTAACGCGAACCGTATGGTCATCAATAATCGCAGATGTTGATTGTTGATTTTGATATATCACCAGCTCTCCGCCATCGTCTTTCGACCAAGATTGGTTAAGATAAACCACCACAGAAAGTATTCGATTCCCCTCACCGATAAAGGCATCTTTGTGCTTTTTATAAAAATCACCTTCAGCGTAATGTGCAAAGTGGCTTTCAAACGAAAATAGCCCTAAAAAGAGTCTTCTATTCAAGAACACTTGCAGCGCCTGAGTCCAATCAAGCCAAGCCGTGCCCGCTTCACTGTCATTATTAATCCAGCTAATCGCGTCGGTACGCACAAAGTCATTAATCTTATGATCAACTGAGCGACCAATGCCAGCGCGCTTAAAATTAGCGTCGGGCATAGTGGTAATATGTGAGGCTAATAAATGGGTTAAATCGTGTGGCAGAGCAGCAGGGTTAATGCTGTAGCCTTTGTTTGCGATGTCATTTGCAATTGATGCAAAAAGGGAGGAATCGTCACCTGTTTGAGAGGTGCGAGGTAAGATCAACTACATCCAGTCTTAGGCGTTAAAATTAACATTGATGAGTTACTTTTATAAACAGAGACCACCAGCATACACCTATAACAATCAATATAGTCATTAATATAGATTCACGACAAAAGCAGTAATAAGTGACAGAAAAGCTACTTCGATAAGCAGCTTAAATGTTAAACGTATTAGTGGCTATTTATAGTGTGACATTGCTGCCGCTAAATACCGCACTCTCAATCCCAGTCAAGGTATTAACGCCATCTCGATTACTCACCATATCGGTAATAATCGTAGCACCATTGTCTTGCTTTTCGATGCTGTATTGCGATGCCTTACCACTAAACTTCACCTCGTTTTGACCACTGTTACCGGTAATATTATTATCAAGCTGATTAACCACCACATTGCTGTTTAGGCTGCCAGTTAACGTCACATCCTTAAGATATTTCGAGTGATGCGTATAGCCAATATCACGATTGAACTTTAGGCTAAAGTCACCGATAAAGCTCGCATCAATGCGCGCATTATAGGTCAGGTACGAATGAAAGAATTTATTATTCATCAACTCAGCACCGAGAGGATCTTCAGTGCTCATTTCAGCACGTGTTTTCGCAATATATCCGCCCCACATACTGTGGGTTTCACTGCCACTCCATGCGCCCCATAAACCATAATAAGCATCGATAACTGACGCGAGGTATTCTTGAGTTAAGCTATTTTCAGCGGTGAGTTCAGTGATCCAGCTTTGATCTCCGCCCCATAATTTATCATTTAGCGCTGTGGTTTGAGCCGCTCTAATTTCAGCTTGATAGCCAGGCAAGGCGCCGATGAATTCACTATTCTGATCCACGCCGATACCGTAGTCATGCATCATATGCAGGATCTCTTCAAAACTCGCATCGCGATGTTCTTCATAGTTTTGATTGATATACCAAGCACCACCTTCTACTTGAATTTCATTTTGATACAGCGGTTGCCCGCCTAATTCTGTAGCAGGATTAGTACCATCGTCACTGCCATTAAGGAGTAATAAGATCGCGCCATTGTCTGCTATCTTATTGGTCACTGCTGATTTGTCATTACCAAATTCAGAGCCCGGTAAATTGGTCAAGTAATGGCTCAAGATAGCGCGTGCACGCACTATCTGGTTATCGCTAATCAAGTCTTGCGCAATAATATGGATAGATTTTCCATTAGGCGCTTTTATTTGCGTGTAGCGATTAAACTTCAGCGCTGCGCTATAGGTTGTTGACAGTGACGCAGGCACTGTCTCGATACCGAGTGCTTTTGTTTCTGCTGACAATCCAGAGCCAGGATTATTGTTATTATCACCTACTGCCGTGGTTGAAGAATCAGAATTACAGGCCGTTAAGGCCATTAAACTTACTGCGACAACCCCTGCCAATACTACTTTAGCTACCATATACTGCTCCTAAAACCTCTTTGATTTGAGCCATAAAATTAACATGACCATTAAATTCATAGGGTAAGAGAAAGTAAGCAAGCGGCATGCTATGTAAGCAGGTGTAAGCAAACTGTTATTAGTAACAATAATCTGTAAAATCAGATTGATTGAGCAGGTGTTTCTATCAAACGTTGGTAGACTAAATATTAAGGTAAATGTTTGTGAGTAAAGCAAATATACTCATTATTGAAGATGATAAAGAGATCTCTCGTTTAACCGCCATGTATCTTGAAGCTGAAGATTACAGTACGCGCGTGATTGCGGATGGCTTACAAGCAGTAGGCGCTGTAAGGATGGAGCAGCCCGACTTAGTCATTCTTGATTTAATGCTACCAGGGTTAGATGGGGTATCGGTGTGCAAACAGATACGCAAGTTTTATCAAGGCCCTATCTTGGTATTAACGGCCTGCTGCGACGATATTAGCGAAGTCAGTCTACTCAAACTTGGCGCCGACGATTACCTCACTAAGCCAGTGCGGCCACATGTCATGCTTGCCAGAATTGAAGCTTTACTAAGACGCAGTCGACCCGTAACCCCGAGTTACAACCAATTGCACGTTGGACAACTCACTATTGATACCGGCAGGCAAATCGTTAGCTATAACAATCTTACGCTTGTGCTCACTACCGCTGAGTACGATATGTTACTGCTACTAGCTTCCCATGCTGGCAGCATTGTTTCTAGAGAGAGTTGCTGCCGATCATTAAGAGGCATTGATTATGATTTCAATGATCGTTCAGTAGATATGCGGATCTCAGGGCTAAGAAGAAAACTCAATGATGACATGCCCCCCTACAAAACGATATTAACGATACGCAACAAAGGATACATGTTGATCAATGGCTAACTATCTTCCGCCTCTTTTTACGCGTCTTTACTTGAGTTTGCTTACGGCGCTGTTTGCCAGCATTATCCTAACATTCTACTTGAGTGAGCAGTATTTAGAACAAAGTGATGTGGTCGATTTCCATGATGATAGCTATCAAATCTTTATTGAAGCCACCTCAGGCATGCAGCGTACGCACTTGTCTGCAGAGCAATATATTAATAGCTATCAAGGGCAACATCCTCAATTTAATATTACTTGGCAAGCAAATTGGAATGCTAAGCAAGACTGCTCTGATTGTGAGTTTTTAAGCAATATCGGAGGAATATCAATATATCAATTATCTGACGAGCAACTATTAGCCATTTATCCACTTTACCAAACTAATGGCACTATCTTAATCTCAGATAGGCTGCCAAATAGTTTATTTTTTGATAGAACCAATAAACAACAGAGCAGCAGTTTTATAGAGTTATTACGTGACGACCCTTCTGAGTTCATTCCCTATTTACTGCTGCTTGTAGTGATTATTTCCTTAGGTACTACGTTATACTTTTCAGTTCGGCGGCTACAAAAACAGATTAACCAACTGGTTGATATAAATAAAAAGTTTGGTCAGGGCGAGCTCAACATTCGTGCTCTCCAGACCTATTCTGAGCCCGTTAATGAGTTGGCAGACAGCTTTAACAGAATGGCTAATGCCATTACTGAAACGGTAAAAGAGAATCAAATTTTTGCCCAAGCGGTGCCCCATGAAATACGTACACCACTGAGTAGAATTCAGCTGGCAACAGGTTTACTGCGTCAACGTAGTTTGCAAAATGAAGAGCTAGAATTACTAGATAATATCGATAACTATATCGATGATATCGAAAAGTTAACTCGCCAAGTACTCACCTTTTCTAAGCTAAATGCAGTAACAGGCCAAGATGATAGCCAAAACACACAACGAATAAAACTAGATGAATATTTGCAGAGCCGAATAATGCAGTTAACTACCGATAATGTTATCGCCGTTAAATTAAATCTGCAGCCACTTGAGCTTGAATGTGAGCCAGCATACTTACGATTGATGTTTGATAATCTATTTAACAATGCACTTATGTACGCAAGTTCTCAAGTTGAGATCACAGTCAGCTCTAGCCGCAAATCTTGCGGAAAAGGCCTCGTTGTAGTCAGTGTTGACGACGATGGGCCTGGCGTTGATAGCCATCAGTTTGAAACCATCTTTCTGCCTTTTTCCCGCTTAGATAAAAGTCGTAACCAACAAACGGGAGGGTTGGGACTAGGCTTGGCTATTGCCAAAGCAGCAACAAGACGAATGCAGGGGAAATTGCTTGTCGGTCGCAGCCACTTAGGCGGTGCCAGCTTTAGCTGCCAACTAGCCTATAACCCCAAGCAACAAAACTAAGAATACCAAGCCATTGGGTTACCTTTACCAATGGCTTAAATTTCACGCTATCAAATTCACTCCACACTCACTAAATACTTGACCGCTGTACCGTCTTTAACCACCGACAAGATCAATACGATTGAACTATAATTAAGGCTAAAGTCATATCGCAAAAAGAGGTAATACTATGACTATTTCAAGCCGATTAAATCAGTATTTAGATGATAATGACGTAAAGTACGATCTCCTGCCCCACCCTCGCAGTGCAAGTTCTATTAGCTCAGCTATTGCTGCGCACATATCCCCCACACAACTCGCCAAAGCCGTGATCTTAGAAGATCACGAAAGCCGCAAGGTGATGGCCGTATTACCCGCTAACCATAAAGTTAGTTTGCGTTCGCTCGGTGATAAACTAAATCGAGAGCTTCACTTAATTAAGGAGCAAGAGATCTATCAAATGTTCGACGATTGTCAGCATGGCGCCATCCCCTCCCTAGGTGCAGCTTATAACTTAGAGGCTGTTTATGATGATCTATTGGTTGAAGCTAAAGAGATCTACTTTGAGGCTGGGGATCATAGCAACTTAGTACGCATGAACCGAGATGACTTTATCAAGCTGATTAAAGATGCCAAGCACTTAAGATTCAGTCATCAAAGCGTGCATTAAAGCCCTGCTTGAGCATTGAGTCATGCTCAAGCTTCTCTATGCCGATACTTAGCACTGAACGCTTACCTGTACATGCTAGTGATAAGCTTCTTCGGTAAAGAATATTGTTATGCAGTGCTCTCGTCCAAGCTCGTTATTGATAATAGTAGCGTTACTGCTTGCCCTCATCATTAGCAATGCTAACGCCAATTTATTGAAAAAGAGTCAATTTCTGCACCCAATAGCTTTAGTAAGGCGCCAATAATTACCGTCTATTCAACTTCTGGAAAAAAAATGGGATAGGATTGATAAAACTAAAATCAGCAATTTTTCAATTAACTTAAATGCTGAATGTAAATTTGAAGGTAAAGACAATAAAGCCGACAAAGGGAAGATGAGCCTATCAGGATTTTTGCTGATAAGTGATAGCGCTTAGCCAGCAAATGACTTAATTCCCCATACCAAAACTTAACACCTCCACTAGGACCCCATTACCTATGTTCAAGAGCATCAGCTTTAAGGGATAAAATTAGCCCCCCTCCCCCTTACTTGTATCACTCGACGTGAACGAATTAACACAGCGAAAAGTTAAGCATCTTCTTCATGCATAAAACCTTCAATTAATGCCATCTGCTCCGACACCCCATCACTTTGGGAGGTGAGTCGATAGCAGCCGTGAGCCATCCTTTCTAAGCTAATATTATCTCCCGCACCAAGATGCAGCTGTTCAACAATCTCTTGCGGCAACTCAACCCCTAGCCCTTTCCCCACATTTTTAACCTTAAGTTCTGTCATAATCCTACCTATACATACGTCTCACACTGTGATTTCGGTACAACTAACCAAGATGTAAGAGCGAACCAATTAGTTAAAATTATAGTTGATTTAGCGAGCACTGGATTAGGCGTTGCAATGTCATAGATAAGCGATTGAGTGAATAGTGGTTGGTTATTGATAACGCGACATTCCCGCCTGCATGGTAAACCTTACGGTGCCGGCATGATTTGCTGCTGCAGCAATCAGCTTTTGCTTCACTCCACGTAAAATTCAGTTTTAGTGAACTACATTCATCATGAAATTTGCAGCATAGCCATTCCCATGACTAAACACAAAAGGGAGAGTTAGTCGTAAGAGAATAGTGTACCTGCTTAAATGGCTAGCCCTAGCTTAGCGCTAGTCATTTGGATTATTCACTACCCCATGGTCACCAGACTACAGGCACAGATATTAGTGCTGGGTAAAAAGTACAGTAGTGCGGTATTTTTAGTTTGATTACGGCTGGCGATTTGTATCGTTAAGTTATGCACTCCCTCCTTAGTAATATTACGACTGGCGAAAGCTTCTAAATGTTTGGCATGCAAGGGTAATGACAACTCACTGTTATGTCGAATAAGCTCACTACTGACCAAATTGAGGATATAAATATCCTTGTCTTTATTTGCACTCAACACATCACCTTTTAAATGCAGAGTTGCGATTGGAATGCCGTCGGATGTGAAGTATCGATAACTAATACTCGCTGAACGTTTTTGCAGGGCAAAATCAGCGATAAGAGAGTGATGTTCAATGACGTGTGTTTTGGGGTTCGTCGCCACCAATTCATTGCGACATGATAATACGATATCTACTTCGGTGGCTTTAATGTGTTGATAAACAATAATCCCGATTATTAGCGCCAGCAGCCCACTACTTAACACGATTTTTAGCTGTTTAATCACAGAGTGATACCTCCTCGAGCCAATCGTCTGAAATAAATTCAGGGCTTAACCTAAAGTCACTGGTTTTTATATTTCTCATTAATGTGCCCCCGTTTGGCGTTTTTCCTAACATCGAAACATTAAGCACTTGCATATCATTTGAAAACGCCAAGTACACTCGTTCCCATGTTAAATGCGGGCACATATTTAGCGCTGAAATAACTCTTGCTTCAATAGGGACTTCTTGGCGCAATCTTATCCTCGGTGACTCCAGCCAAGTCAGTATCACTTTCTGGCCGTTATCCAACACAATGTTGCGGTTAGTTTTAATCGGTGCATCAATCTCTTTAAATAAGATGTATTGATGCATCGCCGTCACCACCGCAATGCAGCTCAAAAACAGCACGGTTACCGTTAATATAAGATAGTTTTTACGTATTTTAGATTGCTGGGACCAACTCGCGCTCGGCGGGGTAATATTTAAGCGGTAACCTTTGCGCGGAAATGTCTCGATTAACTCAGCATGAGCTTCGCCAAAGTACTTTCGCAAGGTAAAAACAGCTTTGGCCACCGCTGATTCACTCATCACTGCAGTTTGCGATCCCGCGCAAGCAAGCTGCCCTTTGCTCATGACTTGGTTTGGGTGAGCTGCCAACTGTTCAAGTACTTGGCATTCGGTGCGTGTTAGATGAAATGAGCTTTGAGTTTCACTATTGAATAACTGACTATTAGCAATATCAAATTCAAAGATTTTTAACCGCATATCAATAGCGTCCATATAAAATCGTTGAACTATTTTACTGGAATTAACACAACACAAACATCCAGCCAATCACAATTTGGTAATGCTCGATATTATTTATCACCAAACATGCAATAGATCTAATGTTATAGTCATAATGTAGACCATATCAATGATTTTATTAGCTCTAGCTCTTATTGTGTATGACGCTAAACCGAAATAAAGCCCACTTCGGTATCACTGCTGACTCATCCCGTCAAAAATAGCTCATTTACTCTATGCCCCACGCAATAAAATAAATGGCTAATATTTAATTTAATAAGTGATTCAACCATTCATTAGATCTAGATCAATAAACGCTAGTAATAATAAGGTGGATAAAAAGTGGTAATCAGCATTATAACTGTTACAAGAACCACGCCTCAGCATTACCCTCCAATATGATATCAAAAAGCAGTGAATAACATCGAAAGATAACCCAAAGGATACCGCTAAGGTTTGCGTGAAAATTACTTTGAAGTAGCTCTCATCAGCATTTTTCAGCCCTGTCATTCTTATCTCAAGCCACTGCAGCATTGAATTGCACTTCAATAAGGGCAACTTTTCAACTGTATGCAGCTAATTCAAAACACTCAGCATAAGTATTGAGTGACATACAAAAAATGGGACGTGATTAAGATGAAAACACTAAATAGAAGACAAGCGATACACCGTATTATTGGCATTTCCTCAGTAGCCGCAGGTAGTGCTTTAGTGGCTAACCCAGTTCTAGCGGCAGTCACCGGCAGTACTGGTGAGTGGAGACTAGCAGTAGATGAAAGACTCGCTTACGCCAAGCTAGACCCTATGACCGTAGCTAAACTTGCCTATGAAACGGGCAACGGCTGTATGTTCCAAGTGTTTGACAGCATCATCAAAAGTTTAGCGTTATCAGGTTCACCAGATGCTGAGAAATTTGCCTTAGTGCCTACTGCATTGGCCAAATACGGTTATGCTGGCATGTTAGGTGAAGGAACAGTTTGCGGTAATATTAACGCGACTGGCATGCTTGCTAACTTGCTATCAATTAACGGAGAGTCTGCTAACTCCCTTTTAAGCCCAACAATGCGCTATTACGAAAGCCAAGCCTTACCGCTGCAAACGGCTGAGTTCATTACGGGCATTGGCGCAGATATGACCGAAACATTAGATCAGGTCGGCACTCCTACCTCTGCAAACAGCATCTTATGCCACTCCTCTATCAGCCTTTGGGCGAGAGAAAATGGCAAGTCGTTTAGCCAAAAAGGCATGCGTTGTAAGCAGCTATCCGCCTCTGTCGTTTATGAATTAGTGGTCATGCTTAATAAAGCATTTGATGGTGAAACAGTAAATGACCATCCGATTTCTGACACTGTTGCCGGATGCCAATCTTGCCACACTTCAGAGTCCACATTTGCACCAAGCGTGCAGACTAATATGTCATGTGATACCTGCCACACTGGCCACTAAATGCAGGGAGAAAGACTATGAAACATTCTAAATTATACTGCGCGTTCGGCCTAGGTTCGTTACTACTATTCGGTTGTGGCAGTGATGATAACAAAACGGTAGAGCCGCCTATTGAGCCACCAGTGCCACCCGTCACTACTATTGGCATAAATGAAACTGATACTTTGAGTGTTAGTTTGAAAGCAGTTGACGGTGCAAGTGGCAACGTTGCGTTAACCCTCACCGGCGATGATGACAAACTAGTGACAGATGCTAGCGGGTTTAACTTAATCATCATGGGCTATCCAAAAGAAGGCGATTCTTCCGTTAAATATAAGCTTGCTTGGCATCAGGCCAACAATTCAAATTGTATTGAAGATGAAGAGTGCACTCTGGCTGTCACTGAAGCTGAACCTGGGGTCTACAACTTAGAGTTAGATGCAATTGAATGGAAAGATGCCATCGACAACTATCGCGTCGCAGTAGAAGTTAAAGGTGAAAAAGCTCACCTAGAGTTAGCGTTCCTAGATTGATACCTCACCCAAATAATAGTTAGGTAATCAATACTCGACCACCACGCAATGACAATTCATTGCGTGTTTTTTTTTATTGAAAATGTAAATTACGTTCCACAGTAAGTGGTGAACTTGCCGAAACTTGCGGGCGCAGAAAGGCTGAACTCCTCTTTGCCTGCTTGCATCGTATAAGGATTAGCAAGCACCGAGATTAATGCCTCAAATGGCTGATAATCACTACGCTCTTCAGCGGCCTCAATCGCAGCTTCAACCAGATGGTTTCGCGGGATGTAAACAGGGTTAACCGCATTCATCATAGTGACACGTTCTGCTGTGGCTAGCGGCTCTTTTCTCAGCCTTTCATGCCACTGCACTTTCCACTGAATGAATAGACTCGGGTCAGAAAACAGCATTTCAGCATCACTGCTATCGGAGGTTAAATCTACCGCGAGTTGACGAAATAGCTGAGTGTAATCTACTGCTTGAGCTTGCATTGACTCAAGCAACTGCTCGCAAAGTGCATAATCACCCTCAACCTCAGTTGTCATGCCCAGTTTTGCGCGCATTCCTAGCAGCCAATGAGACTTAAATACATCCCAAAATCCTTTTATCACATCGGTTGCTTGCGTTATCGCATCATCAGAATCTTCATTGATAAAAGGCAGTAGTGTTTCGGCTAATCGCGCTAGATCCCACTGCGCCATTGCGGGTTGATTGCTATAGGCATAACGACCATCTTGATCGATAGAGCTAAACAAGGCATTGGCGTCATAGTTGTCCATAAACGCGCAAGGGCCGTAGTCGATAGTCTCGCCACTGATGGTCATGTTGTCAGTATTCATCACGCCATGCACAAAACCGGCTAACATCCATTTGGCGACTAATTCGGCTTGCTTATCTCGTACTGCACAGATGAGATCTAAGTAAGGTTGTTGGCTTTGCTTTAGCTCAGGGTAATGACGTGCAATCGCATAGTCGGCCAGCTGTTTGAGTTTGTCTTCTTCACCCTGAGCGGCAAAATATTGAAAAGTTCCCACCCGTAAATGGCTTGTGGCCACTCGGGTTAATACCGCGCCCGGCAAATATCGCGTTCTGTAGATGGGCTCGCCAGTGGTGACGACAGCCAACGCACGCGTAGTGGCAATGCCAAGGGCATGCATCGCTTCGCACAGTATATATTCACGTAAAATAGCGCCGAGAACCGCTTTACCATCACCACCGCGAGAAAACGGCGTACGACCAGACCCCTTAAGTTGAATATCGAGGCGTTGACCTGACTCATCCAGCACCTCTCCTAATAGTAAGGCACGACCATCACCAAGTTGTGGGCTAAATCCGCCGAACTGATGGCCGGCATAAACTTGGGCTAATGGCGCAGAACCAAGAGGCGCTTCACTTCCAGAAAAGACATCGGCCAGCTGCTCAGTATTACTATTACTGATACCTAGCTGCTCAGCTAATGCCTGGTTGAACTTTACCAGCACCGGCGTTGGCGCTTTATCTCCCTTAGCGGAGACGTAAAACCCTTTGAGTTCATTTGCGTAGCTGTTGTCGAAACTTACGCCTAAGTCAATCTCAGTGCTGCTCATCGAATATCCATCTGGTTGCGAAAAATAACAAATTCCTATTGTGCTTACTTTACCTTAGTCGACTATAGAACGATAATCCTGCTGCGCCTTGATGCGTCAATGCTAATGCAGCTTCATTCTCGGACGCACTACTCGCATCAGTTTTTCAGCTAGCCACAGTGCTATCGTTTTGAAGGTGCCATGAATTGCTTGTTGATGCATTCGGTACAGCGATATATAGACAAAACGGGCAATTTTGCCTTCAACAAACATGCTACTTTTGGTCAAATTACCCATCAAGCTACCCACAGTGCTGTAACGAGATAGATTAACCAGCGAGCCATGGTCCACATAAACATAATCGACCAACGGTTCAGCATTCATCTCTTTAATAATATTCTTCTCGGCGCACTGCGCCATTTGATGAGCAGACTGAGCTCTTGGTGGCACAAAGCTACCATCGGCTTGCTCAAACGCACAGCAATCACCAATGACATAAATATCATTGTTAACGGTACTTTTAAGATTAGCTTGAACCTTGATTTGATTGGCTCGATTGAGCTCAAAAAACTGCAGTTCTTTAATAAAGTCTGCCGCTTTTACCCCAGCAGCCCATAACATTAAGTTCGCTGCGATAAGCTGACCTTCTGAGGTCACAAAACCTGCTGCTGTCGCTTCACTAATTCGGGTATTTTCCATCACCGACACACCTAGCTGGCTCAGCTCGTGTCGAGCCGATGATGCGATACGCTCAGTTAATGCAGGTAAGATCCGTGGACCGGCCTCTATTAGATGAATATTGAGTTTGTCTGCTGTCATCTTACTTAAGCCATACACTTTTAATAGATCGGTCACATGGTAAAGCTCGGCTGACAACTCCACGCCAGTGGCACCGCCGCCCACTATGGCGATATTGAGTTCATTGATAGAGTCCGATTGATGCACCCGAGTGAAACTATCAAGCAATGCATTATGAAAACGATTTGCCTGCTGGTGTGAATCGAGAAAAAAGCAGTTTTCCTGAACGCCTGGCGTATTGAAGTCATTACTGACACTGCCGATAGCAATCACTAGCTTGTCGTATTTAATTTGGCGTTCAGGCAGTAACTCTTTACCCATTTCATCGGTTATTGGTGCCACAGAAATTAGCTTATCGTTACTGTTTAGCCCGCAAAAAGTCCCTAGCTGAAATTGATAACCCTGTTTTGCAGCATGCGCTGAGTACACAACACCATCAAGATCAGAGTCTAGCGATCCTGTAGCGACTTCATGTAAAAGGGGTTTCCAGATGTGAGTACGGTTTCGATCAACAAGTATGATTTGTGCTAAATTTTTTTTACCTAACTTACGACCTAACTGAGTTGCAAGCTCTAGTCCACCCGCTCCTCCACCGACAATCACAATTTTTGGACATGATAACATCACAACTTCCCCTTAGCGCTTGATTGAATTTACCGTTACTGTAAATAAGCATTTAATTCAAAAGCGCTTATTTAGCGTCTTCTATAGTGACTGAAACAAAAAATAAAGTCATGGTGATTACAATCAGACTTAACAGTAAAGGCAGTTAATTAAGCTGTAATTATTGTATTTAATAGCGAATGCAACCATTAAAAACCATAACGTTAAGAGTTACCCCCTGGCACAAGGTTCCCATTTAGCCTAAGAAGCATCATTAGATGAAAATAAGCCGAGGCTGCGCTAGCAACACAAATACTGCGGAATCGGATTTGATTAATTAATAGGTTTTACCCCTGCAATCTCTATTAGAGTCTTTTATAGAACGATATAAATAATTTAGCTCATAAAGATAGCTAAGTTGACTCTAATCCAAGTGATTGGTATTTTAGCACTGTAACAAACTAGCAACCTTATTTAACTATGATTTTGGTCATGGATTGAAGCTCAAATTAATGGACTAAAAAATGAAAAAAGTACTCCTATGCGCAGCACTATTAAGCCTTTGTGCATGTAAAAGCACTGACATACGCAATATCACAAGCTCGGTTTCAGATATAGCCAGTATAGGCTCATCAACGACAACGACCACTAACTCACCGAGTACTGATTACACTCATAATAAGCCACAATATTCCAATGAATCTGAGAATATTAACGCTCATCGCACAGGGAAAACTAATAGAGATTACGGTGTTATCCGTTCAATTTCTTCAGAGAAAAACCCTAAAGGTATGACTATGGTGCGTTTTGTTGCCTTTCATCTCGATAGCGGGGCGGCATTAGAGAGTAACCAATATTTATATTCAATGGATAACAACGGTTGGATGAACAAGAAATCAATCCTTACGCTTGATACCAGAACAAAAATGCTAAATAGCGGTCAATATTACCTAAAAGCACACGCTAAAAGTGGCGAGTTCTACACCACTGGAATGTTGACATTGGCGTCCGGTGTAACCAATGTCATCACCATTGATCTTGAGTAATTCATTAGTATAAAAGTCAATAATGAAAGGCCTGTTAACAGCGGTCTTTCATCTGTTACATCAGCGTTAATTTGGGCGGATTCAGCCAATGCCCCCTCAACGTTAACCAATTCAACGAGGGGATCCGTCTTTAGCTTTTCCGCCACACATGCGCTAACGCTGTCAACATCGGTGCCTTTAGCTACCGCTTCAATACCTTGACTACGGATCTGCTCGACAATTTGTTGTAATAGCAATTGCTCATCTTTGGCTAGCCATGCTTACTCCAATTTCTGCTTCTCATCACCACCGAAATAACCGCAACCACTTAGCCCAAATAACATAACCGTAGGGACTACAACATATTGTTCCTCCAGCAAACTACTAGCGAGTGAGCTAAGCCAATAGTATATCCAGAGACCTCCTTCTAAACTTTTAAATATATTTAATCTTCCTGAAAATTAACAACTAATTCCTGTTTTTAGCCATTTATATCAGAAGGATAACAAACTACCAAGCTTAATCCAAAGCTATAATATTTAGATAAAAATTCTTTTTTGCCCTCCCCAATACTCGTAAAAAAACCAACAGCACTTTGACATTGCATACATTATATTGTAAAAATAACCCCAAGTTTAACATTCTCGCAACAGAGCATTGCCGAGTAATTGAGTTTATTTAAGTAGAAATAAATAGAGGAAGGAGTGATGGCGGTCGCAGCCTAGCTTCAATACCCCCTCCCCCATTGAGGCTACACAATATGATAAAAAAGATTAAAAATAGTTTACCCTGTGTCATTTCACGCAAATCAGTTCTAACAATCGCAATTCTAGCTTCGTTAAATGTAGGAGCTGTACAATCCGCTGAAATGTGTGGTGAAAAAACCTTAGATAGGCAAGGAGAAGTTTCCGCTAACCAAGACCATTGCATTACTGATTACGGTCACTATCTTTATATCAATGTCCCCTATGAAAACAGTGATGTCACAATTACCACTTCCGGTGGAAGTTATACCGGCACCGACGCAGATATCATCTTATATGACGGTGATGACTGGAGTGGAAATCAACAGCTTGTCAGTAATACAGCAGGTACTAACGATGAGAGTATTTCATTTATTTCTCGAGCAGGTAAACGTTACTTCAAAATCAATGGCAATATCCAAGAAACCAACTTAAGAGTCAATATTACTGGCGGGGACATACCACCGCCTATGGGCGATTACATTGTTTTCGATACCAATATCAATGTCACTGTCCCTGCTCCCGCTATTTCTTCAAAGTCTGAGTACGGCGCTACTATTGCGACTATTCTCGCTGCAAGTTACAGCGACTTTGAATCCATTGCGGCTGCAAGCCAGGACCCCATCGCTGACGTTTCCGACGCACTGCATTACCTTGCTAGCACCGATGATTTAGATGACCCAGATTTAAACCAACTATTGTATTTTCTTGCCTCTTATAAATATTACGCCGCAGCGATGACGGATCCTGAAGCACTAAACCTCAGTATTGCACTGCAGGCAGTGACTCAAATGACCGGTTTTATCGGCGATGCTGGCGGAGTGATTCAAGAAGGTTACGCAGGTGCACTTAATAATTTTGAGCGTGGCGCCGGCGCCGCGTACTTTAAAGATTTATTGCCGCACCTATTAGCGACTATTCAATACTATTCAGAGCAAACAGATCCATTTGCAGGTAACAATGCAGGCGACGCGACCATGGCGTTACTTAAAGCCGTGGGTTCAGCCGCGTATTATGGAGACTCCGCGACTAAAGCGGCTTATAACGCTAATATGTTGGATGTCTTATCTGTGATGCGCTCGTTTGCCTATCTAGGCGAAACGTCACTTGATATGCGCTGGTCTACTGAAGCTGATAAAAAATGGATTATCCCCCATAGCTTTATCGCGCTAGGTAAAATTTCATCTATTGCTACCGACGAAGCTAAAGCACGCTTTGATAGCACTATTATTGAAGCCCGCGATAAGTTAGTTAATGACATATCAATTGAAACCACTGAAACCATTGTGACAAAGAATTACTTGGAGTCTGCGGGGCGACAGTGTGAGGCGAGTGATCCGCTTTATGGTCACTGTATTGTACCGCCAAAAGAGGAAGACATTTTAACCGTTCGCCATGAGTGTACCGATAAGCTCATCATTCGTGCTCAAAACAGTATTTCGCAAGCGACACTCGACCAATCTTGTGCTGATTTATCACTGCAAGAAACCGAGTTCCACGCTTTTTTCAACACCAATTCTATTCCTGTTCAAGGCGATGTTAACGACGTTCTTGAGGTGGTCTCATTTGCTTCGCCTGAAGATTATGAAAAATACGCACCAGAGTTCTTTGGGATAAGCACTGATAATGGGGGGATGTACCTTGAAGGTTCTCCAGAAGTTGTTGGTAATCAACCACGATTTATTGCAATGCAGTGCCCTGACGCTTGGGTTGGTAACTCTTGTCAATATGAAGATCAAATTTACAACTTAAGACACGAATTCGTTCACTATTTAGATGGTCGCTATATCAAGAAAGGTTCATACGGTTCATTCGATTACAACGTCTCTTGGTCAGAGGGGATGGCTGAGTACATGGCCAATGGTAACGATCATCCAAGAACCAATAATACGCTGGAAGGTAAAACCATTCCGCCGTTATACAATTTGTTATTTATGGCTTATGGATATGATGAACTTTATCCATGGAGCTATTATGCGATGCGTTATCTGTCAGAAGAACATAACGATGAAATCGTCAAGATAACTCAAGCACTGCAAGTGGGTGATAAAGATGCCTACACAGAGGTACTAAAAGGTGTTGCGGCACGCACAGAAGCAGGATTTGAAGCTTTTGTATTGGCGAATGCCGATGTAATAGCACCACCAGCAACAACCATTCCTGATACCAATGTCATTGGTGAATGCACGCTAACTCAGCAATACGCTCGCCATATTGATGCAGCAAAAATTGACTTCACCATTACCAATACCACCGATGTCCCAGTATCACTATTTTGGATAGACAATAACAAGGGAACTGCCAATTTTGCTAAGAACTACAAAACACTAAATCTGGGTGATAGCTATACATCAACGAATTGGAGCCAGGGCGATCGATTGATGTTAAGCGATAATGCCATGAACTGCCTCGGTGTTAGCGTCATGACCGACGACAGTAATAGCTTTACTATCGATGAAGAGCTTGTCAAAGATGTAGTACCTGAAGTATTGCCAGCACAAGACATGCTGGGTAGCTGTGAACTTGTAAGACCTCACCTAATAAAAGATGAGTCCCATGAGTTTACCATTACCAACACAACTGACTACCCAGTACGTTTATTCCGTATTGATAATCTAACAGGCAAGCCTAAATACGCAAGTGCTGCCACTGGTTTCGATTTTGGCTACGGTACCTTGAATAAAGGCGAAAGCTATAGCGCTGACATCTGGTATGGAGACCGTCGTTTTGTGGTTACCGATGCACGCCTCAACTGCTTAAGCGTTGGTGTACTAAACAATCCAACGGCTAACTTTACGATTGATGAGTCAACCATTGCCAATGCTGCGCAGCCTGAGATTATTCCAGAAGCTAATACCATTGGAAGCTGCGATCTTAAGGGTAAACATCTAACCGGCCCATTTGAAGCTGATTTTTCATTTACCAACAACAGTAACACCGCTGTACGAGTTCACCGTGTCGACAATGAAACGGGAGAGCTAAGTGAAAGCTTTGGCTTTACTACTCTAGAGAATGGTGAAACCTACGATAGTGCAACAACCTGGAAGTGGTTTGGTCATCGCCGCGCAGCAATTACCGACGTAAACAACCAGTGTTTAGGTGTCGCGGTGATGTCACAAGAAAATGATATCAACGATTATCTAATCACCGACGAGTTAGTTAATGGTGGCGATACCTCACCCATTGATTCAGACGGCGATGGTGTTATCGATAGCGAAGATGCATTTCCAAATGATGCCACTGAAACCCTAGACAGTGATGGCGATGGTGTGGGTGACAATAGCGATGCCTTCCCATTTAATAGTACCGAATCAATGGATAGTGACGGTGATGGAGTCGGTAATAATGGCGATGCATTCCCATTTGATGCAACTGAAACGGTTGATACTGATGGCGACGGCATTGGCGACAATAGCGATGCTTACCCAACAGACCCCGACAATAGCGTGATCATCAGCTGCGGCGCAGCAACCATCAGTTCTGGCAAGTTAACCTTAGAAAAAGAAGAGTGTATTAGCGGTGGAAAAGGCAGCTACTATGTGTGGGTTGACGCAGACAACACCGACCTATACATCTCGACTCAAGGGGGCGATGGAGATGCGAATATCTATTTCAATGCCGATACTTGGGCGTCTTCGACCAATGCACAATCTAAGTCAGAAGCAAGTGGCAATCGCGAGCAATTGCATGTCGTTGCAAATCGGGGCTGGCGCTACATTAGCATCAATTCGAGCACGAGCTACAATGGCGTGTCGATGACCGTGAGTTTAACCGACGGCTCAACGGTTGAGCCAGTTGAACCCGGAGTTCCATCAGCATTGAGCAATATGTGTGATAGCACATTGCCTCAAGATTACGGCAGCATTAGCAATGGTGTGCCCATCTGTGTAAAGAATGGTCGTTCGTCTTTCTATATCAATGTGCCTGCTGGCACCCAAAGCTTAACCGCTGAAACGGGTCATGGCAGCGGTGAATTAGCACTTTATACCGGTGAGAGTTGGCCTAACGCAGACGACAATACTGGTATGTCGACAAACCTTGGTACTCAGGAAAAAGTGACCGTACAGCAGCCAAACTCAGGTTGGTACTACATCACAGTTCAAAGTACACCTAGCAGTGAGGACGTCACCTTAAAAGTGACACTTAAGTAAGTGTGTTAGTCGTAAGCTAAACCAGCACTAACACTGGCATAGGACTAAAAAAGGCAAACCATCAGGTTTGCCTTTTTCCTGTTATATTAAACAGACTAAATCAACTGGCATTTTGGCAACACCAAGCGCACATGGCTTGAGCTCAGCCGCAAATGCCATTGGCAAAGTAAAACAGTGAACTCTTTCGCCTCTTTGAACGTAATGGAAAGTAATCAAAGGGAGCATTCTGCTATGGGTACATCTAATAAAGTTGCCACTATTGCGGCAATTGAAAGCACGAACAATCTGGATATAGTGGATAACAATATCACTCAGCAACGACAGCCATACTTACCTAAAATTATTGGCGTAGCTGATTCAACACACTATTTGGTAGGCGCTAGCGATGCTAACAACAACTTTATCGAGCTCACTGAAGAGAGCTGCGTTGTTTGTGTAAGTTCTTTAGCACAAGCAAAACAGCTACTGCGCAATCATCACTACCGGGTCGCGCAACTCGAATACCAGACGGCATACGATGAGATGTGTGGACTGTCGAGCAGTGGTAATTATCATGAAACGATTAAGCTCTAAACTCTAAATTCTAAATTCTAAATTCTAAATTCTAAATTCTAAATTCTAAATTCTAAATTCTAAGGATTTAGCTACAGATCATGTTGCTGAATATACTGCTTGGGTGACTTACCTAAGGTCTTCTTGAAAAAGGTGATAAAAGCGCTCGCCGATTCATAACCGAGTTCTTCTGCAATGCGCTGTACCGAGGTACCACTGGCTAGCTTTTGCAACGCTAAAACAATATGCAACTGACCACGCCAACGGCCAAAAGTAAGCCCCACTTCTTGCTTAACCAATCGCGTTAGTGTTCGCTCACTCATGGCATAATCCTTGGCCCACGTGGCTATCGACCGTCTATCATCTGGCGTTAACAGCAATTGCGAAGCTATCGCCTTTAAACGCGGCTCCACTGGTGTGGGGAAATCATAATGCTGTGTCGGCATCTGTTTGAGCAGGTCAATTAACACTTCTACTAACCTCGCGGTGGCAGTATTAGGCAGATAATTTTGCTCTAAGCTGGTCAAATGTACTGTTAGCTCTCTTATCAGTGGAGAGATTGATAAGGTACAACTTTTTTCAGGCATACCTTGAACGTCAGGATCAATAAACAGCATACATACATTGGCGTTACTAGAGATCAAATTACCATGTAACTCCTGGCTTGGGATCCATACCGCACAGTTAGGCGGCACCATCCAAATCGCATCCGCAATCTTACACTTAATGTAACCACTTAACGCCATCACCAACTGGCACTTATGGTGCTGGTGCTGCGGGGTTTCTGCGTCGCGTTCCCCGCCCGTCATTTTCAAAGCCACCACTTTCTGTGGGAAAGCATCAGAATCAAATACCGGGAAAGAATGAATGTTCAACAAAATACTTGACCGTTTTAAGCAATAAAAAGTCACTATAGCTCAATTCAGTAAGCACAATGAAGCGTAAGCTGCGCACTTTACTGTAAAGCAGTTATCTTTTTTGCTCGAGGACAACACAATGGCAAAGCTCAAATCTCCTTTTCTGGCCAGCAGCGCCTTTTTAATGCTGGGTGTTTTACTGATCTCAGTGAGTTTACGCAGCCCCATTACAGGAATAGGCCCTTTACTCGACGCCATTCGCGCTGAGCTCAATCTATCCGCCACTCAAGCTGGTATGCTCACGACCTTACCACTGCTTGCATTTGCCTTTTTCTCCCCTATAGCGGCAAGACTTGGGCGCAAACGCGGGCTTGAACAAGCACTGATGTTATCGCTGTTATTAATCACGTTAGGCCTGGTTATCCGCTCATTGGGCAATACATTAGGCCTCTTTAGTGGCACGGTAATCATAGGTGCCGGCATTGCCATTGCCAATGTGCTGTTACCAAGCTTGATGAAACGAGATTTCCCTAATAAAATTGCCACCATGACTTCAATCTACGTATTGATGATGGGGGCAGGTTCGGCCCTCAGTGCTGGTTCGGCAATACCACTGGCTGAGTTCGCAGATTCACTCTCTATTAGCTTTATCCCCAATTGGGCCTTTTCGTTAGTCAGTCTAGTTTTGTTTCCCATCATTGCGATGTTGGTATGGCTGCCGCAATTGCGTAACCATACAGCTCCAACAAAAGATGCAATGGAACTTGATAGCCATAGTTACCTTTGGCGTAATGCTGACGCTTGGCACATCACCCTATTTTTAGCCATGAACTCATTTTTGATGTACATCTTCATCAGCTGGTTACCAACAATCTTGGTCGAACAGGGCTACAGCCACCATGAAGCGGGCGTTATTCATGGCACGTTACAGCTGTTCACCGCAGTGCCCGCCGTACTACTTATCCCGTTAATGGCTAAAATCGACGATAAGCGACTCTTGAGTTTCGGCTTAACCCTCATGGCGTTTATTGGGATCTTAGGCTTGATCCTTGCGCCCGCCCACGCAATGATTTGGGGAATGATGTTTGGTTTTGGCGCTGGCGGTGGTTTCATTGTCGCATTAGCGCTGATCAGTTTGCGTACATCTAGCGCTCATCAAGCGGCTACATTGTCAGGAATGGCACAGTTTCTGGGTTATCTTTTTGCAGCAACGGGTCCCATTATAATGGGTGCTATTCATGAGGACACTGGCAGTTGGCAGCAACCATTAATCGTCTGTGCAGCCGTGGCGCTTGTTTGGAGTACATTCTCCGTTCTCGCCTCTAAGAGCAAGCTGATCACCTCAGCAACATTGCCTTTAGCACCGCGAGTCATGAGTAAATAATCAGCCTATATAACGCTAAATATATATCGTTTATATAAAGCTTATCTCGATTTGATAACGCCGCTCCTTTAAATCAATACACTGCAGAGACTGAAGCTAAGCACACTCGTGTTTAGCGCTTTCTTTCTTAAAGGTAACGACTGATGAATTTTTCTCCCGCTCATATACTGTGCACAAGTTTAGTATTACTACTGAGCGCATGCGCTAGCAATGCCCCAATTTCGGCAGATTATTCCACTGCAGATTTACCGACTAACCGCCAGTTTCATGAAGTTAATTATGGAAATAGTAATAAAGGGGTGCAGTGGGTCTCTAACAAAATAGAACCTCATTACTACCACTCACTTATAGTGTCCCGAGTTGAGCTAACACCTGATACCCATTATGACGCGCAGATCCCGCTGTCGGTACTCAATGATTTAGCGATTAACGTCACCAGTAAACTAGGTGATTACATATCGCCATCGATTGATGTGGTCGATAAAGCCGGTGAACATGTCGCAGTGTTATCAATCAGAGTGAGTCGTGCCACAGTGGTCAATGCCGATCTAAAACTCAGACAACTAATGCCAGTTGGCGCTGCACTTACCTTGTTAAAAGGCGTTACAGGAAATGAGAGTAAAACAGCTAAAATCATCATTGAAGCCAAGATTAAAGACAGTGTTTCAAAAGAGCTATTAGCGGAGCGGATCTCAATCATCGAAGCCACTGGGGCGATAAAAGGTGACTATGCTGAGCTTAATTACAATCAAATCCAATACAATGTCGCCAGACTAGAAGGTGAAATCCGTACTTTTATTCAGTCTGCGGCCTATGAAGCACGCCAAGCGCCTGCCCATTAACGATGGTAAATGGTTGTTGCTAAAAATAAATGAACAGTGAGAGTCAGAGTGACCATCATTTGGGCCCATTTGGGCCTGGTCACTGCCATTCTCTGGGTCATTGAGCGTTATCCAAGCTAAAATCGCGCCTTAGGATTTAACACTGGATCACCTTCACAATCTTATGGCACTATTTCCAAGCTTTAATGACGTGCACTGCTGGCTTGTTGAAGATACATTTTGATTCGTATCACTGACGTTGAGACTTAATTCTCTCAATACCATTTAGTGGGAGTAGCTTCGGAGATATTGGCCATGTAACCTTGGCGCTTGCCTAGTACGCTTTTTGATCGGAAGCGCTTTCAAGACATATAAAACAATGAGAAGCTTGGCTAGAGTGAGTGTAATAATTAATTGATGAACGCTATGAATATCGATTCAAAATCTATCCAAGTTGATAACTGTCTAAAGGTGCTCTCCACCGCGTTAAACACATTGGGCCTCGATCAAAGCGCTATTGATGAAACGTTACTTCAATGTCAGTGTTTCAATGCCAGTAGTGGCCAGATTTTATTACGCCAAGGTCAACCACAGAATAACGCCTACTTTATCGTTTCTGGGATCCTTAAAGCTTGTCATTATAGTGGGAGTGGCGCTGACTTATCTAAGGAGTTCTATTTTACGCATGAGCTTTGCTTCCTTTACGCCTGTTGGTTAACCGGACATGTAGCTGAATATCAAATAGAAGTAGTAGAAACCGCACAACTACTGCAAATACCTTTAAGTTTGCTGTCTCAACCACAATGGCAAACCGGTAAAATAGCATTACTTAGCCAGCAACTAATTTATAAAGAACAAAAAGAAGCTTTCTTGTTACTTAATACCCCTGAGCAGCGTTATCAATTCTTAATCGAACATCGGCCTATTTGGGTTAAAAAACTCAATAATATTCAGTTAGCCAGCTACATTGGTATCAGTCCTGTGAGTTTATCTCGGTTAAAGTCACGACTTTTCGAGCAAAGCTAAGTTTAATCCCCCTAATGAACTTAGGTTAATTACTGTCGCTACGATTCAATATAGTCTTAAAAAAATGAAAGGCTTACAACCCGTAAGCCTTATAATATTAAGGCTGCAGTATGTCTGCTTTTATGCTGTCACAATGCTTAATTGCTATCGCAATTGTGTTCGATATTCTTTCATTTCAATTTAAACAAAAACAAAAAATAGTGGCCTGTTTATCTGTTTCCGGCGTACTCATAACCAGCCATTTTGCACTACTTGAACAATGGACGGCCACAGCGTTAATGTTACTCGCAACCATCAGATATTTCGTCACTATTTTTAGCCACTCAAAACGCTTAATGTATATTTTTCTATCTTTAAACACACTCGTAATGATGCTAACTTTTTCCGGAATGTTGAGCTTACTGAGCTTTGCCGGCAGCTCAATTCAAACCATGGCAGCTTTTTGTCAAAGCGATCAACGTCTGCGGCAACTTATGCTCATAGGTACCAGTATATGGCTTATCAATAATATGCTCGTTGGTTCACCCGCTGCAGTGTTAATGGAGTTGCTCTTTATTGGGAGTAATCTTATTGCTTACTATCGCTACTATGGTTGGGTTGTTAAAACTAAAAAAGTGGCTTAGCTGAGATCGTTACAGAACATAAAAAAGGGCACATATACTTTAATGCTTGTCAGTTAAAACCCAACCGGCATTAGACTTATTAGTCCCCCCCCCTTTTTCTTTATTACCAAGCAACCAATTTTTACGCTAACAGTAAAAAACCGACAAACGTAAATGCGGCCACGATTAACGCATAAGGAAGTTGCGTGACTGCATGGCTCACTAGATTACACCCCGACCCCTGAGCGGCCAATACAGTTGAGTCAGAGTAAAAACAAGCCTGACTGCCAAAAGAAGATGCTGATAACAAAGCGCCAATAACCAGTGAAATATTGGCATCGACCGACTGTGCTAACGGCATAACAATTGGAATCGAGACTGCAAATATCCCCCAGCTAGATCCTGTTGCAAACGCTAGCACTGACATTGTTATAAACACCACTGCGGGCAGTAACTCTGGGGTCATATACGGACTCAAGCTGCCAATAACAAACTGAGGCAACATCAACTTGTCGCAAACATCTTTAAAGATAAACGCCGCTATAACAGTACCGATAGCGGGAAGCATGTTCTTAAAGCCATCAATCATCTGTTCCATCATATCTGACAGTGGCATCAATTTTTGTATGCCGTAATAAGGCAAGGTGATCGCTAACGTCGCAATCAGCCCTTTAAGTACATCGATATCAAAATAAACGGTAAAGCCAACCAACAACAAAATTGGCACAAAGAAGTTATGCAGTTTTCCGCCGTCATCGGCATGTTTAAATTCATCTTCAATCGCTTTAAGCGCATATTCATCAGAGGTTTGCACCGCATCTAAATCCATTTGCTTAATGGCGGGTTTACCTTGCATCGCGGCAAGCTGCGCTTTTTTCATCGGCCCAAATACCGGCACGATCCCTAAAATAACCAGCAGGACCATTAGAACGGCTAACCATGCATAAAGCATGTACGGAATAGCCTGCATATAAACCGCAATTCCCTGGCCTTCGCTAGCAATGCCGTTATCGACCAACAAGCCGCCAAAAAATACCGCCCAAGTGGACAGTGGCACCAACACACAAATAGGTGCAGCGGTTGAATCAACCACATAAGCCAGCATTTCACGCGATACTTTAAATTTATCAGTCACCCGCTTCATGGTTGAACCCACCGTGAGCGCATTAAGGTAATCATCAATAAAGATGACCACGCCTAAAATGAAGGTCATTAAAAGTGATGACTTCTGCCCTGTTGCCAATTTTAAAGCGTGACGACCAAATGCCATTGAACCGCCAGTTTTCACCAGTAGCGCAATTAAAGCACCGAAGCCACCGCACACTAAAATAAGCCAACCAATGGTTTCATCGGCCATAACAGATAACGAAGTATCAGCGAAATTGGTTAGCATATTAGCGCTGTCATACATCGCTAAACCCACTAATGCGCCAATAATCAAAGAAAGGATTGGGCGGCGTAGCACAATGGCTAACACCAATACCACCACAGGTGGGACAAGACTTAAGGCTGTCGGCTCAGACATGCGCTAAGGTCCTTATATAAAGTGCCAAAATGGCAAGGTTATTCACCAAACTCATACCGTTAATTGTTGAGTTCAATTGCTGCTTTATCCTTGAGAAGCCCGCCTTTTACCGGTCTTTAATGGAACCCTTAGAAAAACATCGCGCCGAAAATAATCCTCAATGGCTTTTGAGTCAATAAAAATTATTATTCGGTGGCCGTTTTTATTGCAAATTCATATGTAAATCAGCTAAAAATCTCAAAAGAGAGAATTAAATACTCGTTTTACGACTCATCCCTAGTCACTTTCATCAGCCTTAGAGATAAACAGACGACTAACGTCGTTGCTCCATAGCTGAATAATTTTACGGCTTTTGGCTTTATTCCAAAAACATTTACCAAACAAAATGATCCCTGCACCTTCAAAGTCGCGGCGATCCTCTAAACCAAAGCGAGAGATCAGTGAATTGGCAAACATATCAATGGGGATCCCCACATCTTTAGTCTCAGCGGGATTCAACCACAAACGCTCTTTATCGGTATGAGAGATGGTGCCCCAATACAAACGCGGTGCACCGTTTTCAGTCGGCTCGGCATCGGCAAAATTTACAAATAGGTTTTTAGCACGCCAGCGATATTTATCATCGGTATATACCCAAAGATCCGATGTTGCCAGATCACTGCCGCGCAATAAGCTATGCAATACCTTTTCCAGTCCTTGAGTAGCAACCCGCTTTTTAGCGCTGGTTTCATCTTCTGTTTTAACGGCTGTAGGCCCAGTGAGCTCAGGTTTTAATAGCTCAGCTGTTGATAAGTCTGCCGCCACTGGCATTGGGGTTATGACTGTAGGGTTGTTAGATTGGGTTTCATTTTCGATAAGCACTTTGGTGACCGCTGACGGTGTTTTGGCTTTAGTCATTTTTGGCGCACAGCTAAAATCGATAATCAGCGCATCGCTATCAACCACCAACTGATTAACTTCAATCGCGTGTTGCTCTTCACGCTCTTTGGCGGCAGAAGGTTTAAACTCAGCGCAATCAGCTTGATGATAACGCGAGCCAAAGCATGCGGCTTTACCATCTTTTGACGCTTTACGGTAATAGGCTTTACCTGCACACGCTGGACACAAGAGTGCTTGGCGATATTTTTCAATATCAGCATCAGATAACTTTTGAAACTTAAATACCGAATAGGTTATCGGCTTGGTTTCGTCATATAGGCAAACAGCATCAAGCATGATTTTTCCTTTAAGCCTTTGAAAAGACTGTTACCATCATAAGCATTTGCTCTATTTTAACAATCAAATTATCACTAATGATTCACAGCCATTGAGCTTTCATGTTTATTTTGGTCATAGCTTCGTGACCATGCAGCAAGACAAAGACGATGCAGCGACAACACCGTGAAAATGGCAAGTACACCCCCTTATATTAGCAGAGCATTATCAGTCAAATCAGCATGGTCTTCTGGTGCTTATTAGCCCCTTTCCTTGAAGTCCAAAGTGGCTACAACCAACATTGCAGCCGTTATTTTAACAAACATAAAGCCTTTTACTTTGGTATTTACCCTGACACTCATTTCGGTAAAACTCGAAATATAAATTGACTAAATTTAAAATACGTTTATTATCAGCCCATCTTAATTATTTCGGTAATTCCGGAAATAACAAACAAACATTTGTAAGGTCAATATTATGAGTCCTGAAATCATCACTATGGCAAAAGAAACAGCGAATATGTTCCTGTTTTTAGCCGCTGAATTAACGATGCTATTTCTTGCTATTAGCTACATTGTCGGTATTTTGCAGGAGTATATCCCGCCCGAAAAAATACAATCGATTTTAAGCTCTAAAAAAGGTAAAGGCTACATCATCGCCGCTCTACTTGGCGCCATTACACCATTCTGTTCATGCTCAACTATCCCCTTTTTAAAAGGGTTGCTCAGAGCAAAAGCGGGTTTTGGCCCAATGATGGTTTTCTTATTCTCTAGTCCATTATTGAACCCGATCATTATTGGCCTATTTGTGATGACCTTTGGCATTAAAGTCGCGGTATTCTATTTCTTAGTCGCTATGGTTGTGTCTGTTACCGCTGGCTATGTTTTAGAAAAACTTGGATTCGAGCGTTATGTGAAACCTGAAGCTTATGAAGCGGCAACGCCTTCTAGTTGCGGGACTAGTTGCTCAACTACGGACAAAAAACCAGTAACAGAGGCCGTAAAAACAATCTCTAGCGGCTGCGTACCTAAGCAAGAAGTGCAAGCGGTAATGCAGGGCAGTTGCAACGCAGAACCTGCACTGGCAACGGCTGGTACTTGTAGCCCTGCACCGCAAAGTGGTTGTGGAACACGTTCTAATGCAGCAAGTTCATCTGCTGTCAGTGACACCGTTAAACAAGACAACCGCTGGATACGTGTATGGCGCTCAACGTGGAAAGACTTTAAACAAGTTTTACCTTACCTAATGATAGGTATTTCACTTGGCTCATTAATCTATGGTTTTATGCCTACAGAACTGATTGCTAAATACGCAGGAGAAGGTATGTGGTATGCCATTCCTATTGCGGCGATAATCGGTATCCCTTTGTATATACGTGCAGAAGCGGTGATCCCTTTAAGCTCAGCATTAGTTGCCAAAGGTATGGCGCTGGGTTCGGTTATGGCATTGATTATCGGTAGTGCCGGTGCCAGCTTAACTGAAGTAATCTTGCTCAAGTCTATTTTTAAGAACCAGATGATAGCGGCATTTTTAGCAGTGATCCTCGGTATGGCGATAGGTGCAGGCTATCTTTACAGTTTCATTTTTGCCTAAGCTGACCCCTCTGTAATGGCTAAAGCAAAAAAGCATTAGCGCGTACAATTAATAAGCGTATAATTGCACTGTAGTTAAGACTCTATTAAACTAAGAAGGCTTAACTACAGTGCTCTACATGATTAGCGAGCACTCACCAACTGTAAGTTTGAAAATAAGTATATTAGCTAGAGGAGTCACATGATGGCAAAACATCGTCAGCAACAACCGCAGATTGAGCATGAAAGTGGTCGCGGCGTCATTAAAGATAACGCGCTAAAGGCAATCGTCACCAGTACCTTGTTTAGAACACGGACTGAGAAGCCTAGAAAGGGCAAAGGGTCTTACAACCGCAAACAACAAAAGGGGCAAAAGCTGAAGGGCTTAGCCCCTTTTGACTATCTGGCACTGAGCCTTTTTTATAGAATAGCTCGCTAGCTTCCCCTTCCCTAAAACCTAACTAACATCTGTCCCTAAACTCTCGCAGAATGACCGTTTACTTTGCCCTGTAAAAACCTGCCATTGATTAAATTAGCGATTGTTGAATTTATCGGTTGACGACAGCCTGCAACAACTAGACTATTGAGCTTTCGAGACACTATATTCAGCTTGGTTAAATGACGCTTCTATTCACCTCTATTTATACGCAAATTAATTGCCTGACACTACGACTCCTCGCCAGTGTGATGTGGCATTCTAGCTGCGCGGTAAATTGGGAATATAATAAATAGTTAGCCATTAATTCTCGATTCCACACCGCAAAGAGTCTGCAGCGCGGTGATGGATATTCCCCTCTTTACTCGCCCTTCTCTCCTGCGGTTCGATATTAATCTGTATCATTAGCGCGAGTCATGATTGATGACCCTGCTATAAGCGCAAGGAGTGTTGAAATGTCAACAACAGCATTACCCAAGATGGTTCCAGCGGCATTTTTGTCGGTGGTATTAATTTGGTCGACAACGCCGCTAGGCATCGTCTGGAGCAGTGAATCAGTACATCCAACGATGGCGGTTTTACTGAGAATGCTAATTGCGCTGACTTTAGGTGCGCTGATCATACTAATTGCACGTATTCGACTGCCATGGAGTGCTACCGCGAGAAGGCTATATGCCGTTTCTTCGATCGGGATTGTTGGCGGGATGCTACTCAGCTATTTTGCCGCCCGATATATCCCCTCTGGCATCATGTCGCTGATCTTTGGTTTATCACCATTGATCTCAGGCTTATTAGCCCAGAAAATACTCAATGAACCCAAATTTGGTCCAATGCGATTAGTAGCGTTAGTCATGGCATTCATCGGACTTGGCATTGTATGTTCATCTAAGCTTTCACTTGAGAGTGATAGTTGGATTGGACTGCTATTGATCCTATCTGCGGTGAGTTTGTTTAGCTTGAGCGGAGTATTAATCAAAACGGTTAAGATAAATATCCACCCCATTGCCAGTACCGTGGGCGCACTTATTTATTCAACACCAATGTTTGCGTTAGCCTGGTTATTATTTGATGGTACATTGCCGATTGAGACTTGGCAGCCTCGTTCACTGTTAGCGATTACTTATTTGGGCGTTTTCGGTTCACTTATTGGTTTTATCAGCTATTTCTATATTTTGCAGCATCTCAATGCCAGCACGGTTGCGTTAGTCACGCTGATTACTCCGGTATTTGCCATGATGTTAGGCGCGCAACTCAATGGTGAAGCCATTACCCAAGCCTTAGCGATAGGTGCTTGTTTTGTATTAACCGGTTTAGCCTTGTATCAGTTTGGCGATCCCTTGCTGAATAAGCTGTCTAAAAAGAGAGCCTGTCGCAAACGTTAACTGCAATTTAAGATAAACGGCGGATCATACACGCCGTTTATCGATAGCGACCACTATTGATACGTTTGCCCTTGATGCTTTAACCAGCCAGCAACATGCCGACCTTTAGGATCATGATGGGTCCAGTGCACCACGCCCCCACGATCATTATATTCATATTCCCCCTTAAACAAGACGCGATCTCCGATCTTCAAGCTATCAATCTTCGCTGCCAAATCTATATTATGCGCAATCAGTAGAGTTTGGCCGCTTGAAAGCGTAATAATAAACCTCTGGTGACGGCTGCCTTTATTGTCGTCCGGTAACAGTCGACTCACAACCCCAGCGCTCTGCACCTGTATGCCACTTCGCTGTTGAGAAAAGGCTTGGCTTATCTGCTGCTCATCCGCAGCAACGGCACTCGATATATACGCGGAAGAGCTATAAGCACCAGAATTATTAGGCGTAGACACTCGGTTATAGACAAAACTAGCAATCGCCAATACCACTAGCATTATCGCAATACGATATAACATGCCTTTTATCGATTTAGCAGGTTCAACTTGATTGTCGAGGGCTTTTTTATCGTTAGTTTTGATCGGTTCAGTACCATCTTCAAAGGTTTCTGGATTGCTTTCGACGCCTTCAATCCTTGCCGAAAATGCGCGTTGTTTAGCATCGGCTTGGGTCTCTATTTGAAAATACAAAATATCACCAACCAATGGTCGCCTAGCCATATGTTGTAGTGCTGACATATGAATAAACACATCACAGCCCTCTTCTGCATTCTCTACCCGGATAAAACCATAGCCTTTGCTGTCATTCCAGCGAACTAATTGTCCCTTATTTATCACTGCAATCCCTCGTTTAAAAACGTTGTTGTATTGATTTTGGCCACAAGGCTTTATAAGCACTGAGTTGCTCAAACAGTGCATGAAAAATATCTAATGCCGCTAAGGCATCGCCTGCGGCGTAATTAATCTGCTCTGCTGATAGTGATTTATCAAGTGGAATAGCCCAGTTAGATAACGTCACCCGCTTACTCTTAGGTAATTTAAGCGCCAGTACCGTCGCAGCTATTTGCACGGTGCCCATCTGTTTTGCTGCGCCAAGTTGATTCATCAACCAATTGAGATCGAGTATAGGATTGAGCGCAATACCAAAGTCACGCTTCACCGCATTAACGTCACTGCGAAGGCCGATACCAATCTTAACGATATTCGAATCCTCGCCTAACACCTCAGTAAGTGCCGTTTTAAAAGGCAAAATATTGCTGCCAACCATTCTAAACAGATAACAATGGCTGCTCGTCGCAATTTGAATCAAGGAGATAGGATTGGTATTACGACGACCTTTTTCAAAAGTTGCCGCCGTTTCAGTATCAAAACCAACCCATTGCTGCGCCTTAATATCGTCAATAACAGCCGCTAAAGCCTCAACGGTCACGATGACGATTTGACGCGATTTACCGTTTAAATTCTCTGTTACCATTTGAGTTTTATCGATACGGTAATCGCTCAAACGGGCGATATCCCTATCACTCATACGGCAGATTAAATTCGTACGCAGCAGCAGCCAATCAAGTTTTTGCTGATTTTTTTCGTTAGTGATAGAACTCAAGAATGCTTGTTCAGCACTTTCCATTGCCGCGAAGTAAGCATCTGCTTCCGCACCAAGTGCTTGCCTAAGCAACACCGACTTGTCTGCTGCCAATCCAAATTTATATAAGCTCATACTGTGTTTCTCAACGGTTTTAATCGCTATTAAGCAATGACTTCTCGCATCGAATCATAACTCGAAATCACACCTTATTGCGTAATAAAATCCAACTGATGAGAACCGAATCTGTCTAATACAACAAGAATAAGGTGCCGACAGACATGAAAGCTGACTTTATCTTAATCGAGCGTGATAGGTTCAACGACGATGCTAGCAGATATGGCCAACACAAGTTCACCAAACTTGGGGGCGATGGCAAAGCAGTCTTTAATATAGAAGATATTCAAGGGTAACTCGCCATTAACTAACCAATAAGGCGAGCATTATCGCTCGCCTTATTTAACCCAGTCATTTTAGGGGCTGTTCATCAATCTGCTTACGTTGGCGGAATATCACCAAAACGACCATTTTGATAATCATCAATAGCCTGACGGATCTCAGCTTGGGTATTCATGACAAAAGGTCCCATGTGCACGATATCCTCTTTGATGGGTGTCCCCACTAATAACAATACTCCAGCCCCTAAAGCCGTAGCCCTGAGCGTTAAAGCGGCTTTAGCATCGAGCAGTAATAATTGTTGCGCTTCATAGAGCTCTCCAGTGTCACTCGTTAGCTGCCCCGCATAGATATAAATCCCGACAAATGGGTGTTTATCCAGTCTCAGCTCTGCACTGCCATTGGGGTCGAGTATCAAGTCTGCTATTTCTGCTTTTCCAGCAAGCTCTTGAATGGGCGCTGTCACTGTTTTCCCTGCAAAGTTCCAATGACCAGTCAATGCTCTTAACTTAACGCCATGTGAATTGCTCACCTCTGGGATGGGCGTATTGCTGGTGTCTTGATAACGTGCTGGGCGCATCTTTTCGCTGGCAGGCATATTGAGCCAAATTTGAAAACCATGTAAGCCAGTATCAGCATCGGCTAAGGGCATCTCAGAATGAATCACGCCACTTCCTGTGCTCATCCATTGTACATCACCCGCCTGTATCGCTTTGACGTTACCGAGCTGATCTTTATGCTCCATACCGCCTTTGATAATATAGGAAAAGGTTTCGATACCACGATGTGGGTGTGGAGGAAAGCCGCCAATATAATCCGCTTTATCATCTGACTTTAGCTCATCAATCATCAGAAAAGGGTCAAAGTGACCGTGAGTAAAATCGGCGACGCGAGAGATATTAACACCGTCACCATCCATGGTACGCTGCGCTTGATGCTGACTAATAATGTTCATATGTTTCACCTAAATAGTTATCGACTATATAAGAGTAACAATCAGTGATTAGAATGAATAACGCGAAATATGGCGGTTTTCATTCTAATAATACGAAAGAAACGACCATTTTATGGGTGAGTCAATGCGTTGATACTAAAACGGATGGTCAACCATAACCCAACCGTTAGTCGCTTCATCGGAATGAGCGATATCAAAGCGGATCACAATACCGGCGGTTAATGCTCTTAACGACAAACCGTAATCAACTTTAAGATCAGACAGTAAAGTGCTGGCGGTATATTCTGGTGCCACTCTACCCGCTTCAACAAAACCAACCACTTGAAACCAATCTAATCTCAAAAACTTCAACCAATTAATGTCTTCTATCGGGTTATATTTCAAAGTATAGCGATATTCAGCACTGCTATAGATGGCCGCTTTGTCATGGAAGCGATTTTGATCGAAACCTCGCATACGATAAAATCCACCTAAAGTTGCACCTTCATTGTAGGGTGCGTTGTTGGTGACTTGTCGCCCACCGAGTGCGTCATATTCAAGATCCCATGATGGCGAGTAGCCTGTCCAAAAGTTGAGTGCGAGTATTCGCTGACTGGCATAATCTGACTCTCCAAATGAAAAATACTTACTCATATCGAGGTTCATAAAGGTCCACTCATTATCAGAGTCTAACCATGCTGCATCGTGAGAAACTGAAAAGTACTGACTGCTACCACTTGATGGGTTAACCGAAAAATCAGTGTTGTCGTATAAGATCCCCAATTCTATGGCATGGATGGTGCCATCAAGCTCGCCATCGACAAATTCAAAACTTTGATAACGGTTAAACTGGCGTAACACCACCACGGTTGCGCCGCTCTCAAGCGGATCCCAGCTTTTGCCACCACTTGGCTCTGACACTAATAAGCCATTTTTAAGCTTGTATTCAACCATACCCTTATCTTTCGTCGCACCAATTGGTAATGCATACTCAAGCTTTATATCAAACCAGTTTGATGAACCATTGGCTTCTAAGAATTGTAAATTGGTTGAATCATTACTTCCTGGAAGTGGAGTACCCGCGGGAATTAACTCTTGCCTCCCTCCAGCATAAGCACGTTGATCAGGGTAATAACCAAGAAAACCGTAGGCACTTAAGAAAAAGCGTTCTGTTTTTGGCAGTTTAAAATTCCAAACGCCGAGCCCAATACCTTGGCTCACATCACCACCAAATACGGTGCCACCAATGGTCATCTGATCTTGGAAGTAGCCACTGAGCATGCCACCTAAACCAATGTTAAGGCCCATAGATTCAGAGTTGAAAAAATAAGGTAAAAGCAATTTTTCTTTAACATTGTCGGGCGTCTCAGCCCTGTCAATTGAGGTTTTAACATTAGCCGCTGGCGCTGCAAGTGTGCACATAGGTAACAACGCGAGTGCGAAGATACCGCTATTGAACGCGCTAATATTGGTTTTTAAACCCATTTAATTCCCCAATTCAATAATGCGTGAATACGCCAAAACTCAGCAAAGCTAATTAACGTCAATATAAGTTTTATCTTACCCACAATACACATACCAACCAAGTAAACAAAACGGTATTAATAAAATAGTACCAACAAAATAACAACATCTGATATCTTACAAGTAAATAAACGACATACGCATTTAATTGACGGGAGATTCAATTAAGAGTTCATGTGAAGTAAGTCGTAAACCAGGTTATCGAAAATAGAGTGACTACTGCGTCATTAAATAACAGTCTGGTTTAAGAGCCAATAATTGCAACTATACTCATAGAGCCTTTAATAAATGGAGCAAGATTGATGGCTAAAAAAGTGTTAATACCAATCACACTGCTTTGTTGCATGCTACTGACACTAACGAGTGCAGCCGCCGCAACGCCAGCGGTTGGCACCCATCATGGGCAAGTTGATATGATAGATGGTCAAGCTATGGCGTGGGAACAAACAAGCCAGCAATGGCTTACTATTGAAGTTTTTTGGCAAAACTGGGTCAACACTCGTGGTGGCCTCACTTGGAAAAGTAGCGAACAGTACCCAAGCTATGAGCAAGTTAAAGAGCAAGATACCTTCCTAGTCGAATTAAATGGCGGCACTTGCATGATGGAGTTTTGGCACGGTCGCTGGCGCCGAGCAAACGATGTTCGCCGCTGGGACGATGCTTTTAATGACTACTCAGCCTGCCCTCGAGTGTTCGACTAGTTTTTGCCATCGGGAGTGAGCCCTGCAATTCGACCTCTACCGCCCACTGTTCACTGTAGAGGAGTCGCTTTTGGTGAAAGCAAATAATGGTTATTCCCCCGGCAAAATAAATTACACAAAATAAGGCGCTGTAAAAGGTTCAGCTAGTATTTGATTTAACTTAGTTGTTTCTAACAAGCTCACACCTTAAGCCGAAACTTCTGACGCCGTTTCGATTGTCACGTAATATTTCTTACTACTAATACTTCGTTATTAATATCCGAGTTAACTTTCATCATGTCAGAAACTTCATTTGAACGGGCTAAGCGCTCATTTATTGCTGCAATATGGGCGACGCTAGCGAGCATATCCCTAGGGTTAGCCTTTAAAATTTGGCTAGCACAATGGGTCGCCAAAAGTGATCTTGCGCTCTACCACACCGTTGTCGACATTATCTCCTTATCCTTGATCCTTTTAAGTGGTTTTAGAAGCTCCATGGTCGTGAGTTTTTCCCAAACAAAAAACGCGCAGGATATTACCAATATTTTTCGCTACTCACTCATCTTAATGGTGCTGCTGACTTGGGGGGTAGTGCTGCCTTATATCAAACATCAGCTCAAGATTGATGTCGAATACGTACAGCTGGTGGGTATTATTCTCGGCATGGGTTTTAAAGTGTATTTCACCAATCAAATTGGTATGTATCGACTTTATCATATTGCCAATAAAGCGATTTGGATTGAACCATTAGTGCAGATACTGCTGTTCTTAGTGTGTTACTACGCCCTGCACCAAAGTGCGATATCCTCGCTGTTTTTCAGCCTAATGCTCTCTAGTATAGCCGTTGCCTGCTACATGTTTATTCAACGTCGCAAAGAGATTGCCACCACCCCTTTTGCCCCCGTCCAACTCGACCCAGAGATGCGTAATTTTGTAAAAAAAAGCATGCTGTCTTCTTTAGAGGTCGGTGCTAGCATTTTGATGATCTACATTACCGTTCTACTGACCGTGGGTTACTTTACAGTGGATGAACTCGGAGATTTTCAAGTCGTTGTTAGACCCTTGTTTGCTTATATGACACTGCTATTTATCTTTCCTGTTTATCGCTATATTCTACCTGAAATAGCGCAGTGTCTCCGTGAGGGGGAGTATGAACAGATAGCCAAAATGCGACGTTGGTTTTATAGCTTAGGCGTCACAATAAGCTGTTTGTTTTTACTGAGCATGATATTTTTCAGTGAAGAACTCGTCACGCTTATCTTCCCAGCCACTTACGCTTCTGCAGCGCCAGTATTGATGCATTTCTCACTGTTCTTTGGTTTTATGATGTTAAATGCCTTTCAGATAGCCTATATCAAAGCCCACGGCCACTTTATGCAGAGTTTGTCGATTCGTATCGCTGGAATCGTCACTTTGGTTGCTATGTTTTATATTTTACGGCTTTTCACTGATAACGTGGTCGCAGTTATCCTCGCGATGGGGTGTGGTTATGTGCTGATGTTTATCATTTCGAGTGTGATGGAATATCGCCTAGTCAAACAACATAAACTAGCCTCTAACTAGAGCGATAATCTATTCTATGTCACTAAGGCTTAAGCTGCTGACAGATCGTATCAATAAACCATTGATAACGACTGGGCAGCTGCCGCTGCTTCTTGGTCACCATATAAAGCTCTTCAGCAACGTCTGACAAGGTGTTAGCAACAAAAAGTGGCTCAGGGTATTCATCCACCACTATCTGCGGTAGAACGGTAAAACCTAAGCCTTTAGAGACGGGTAACAAAATTTGATTCAACTGATTGATATAACCCCGTTGCTTGAGTTTATTCATCCCTGAAAATTCATTGCCAAAATGGGCGCTCAATAGTTGCTCTGCATAATAATGGCCATCGGGATGATTGATAAAGCCTATCTTCTCCAATAAAGACAAGGTTACGTTAGCTCCGCTATAGCTTGGCGGTAACACTAAGCATAGTGCCTGTTTGCCTAAATATTGTTGTTTAAGCTCCAATGAAGATTGCTGTTGCGTCACAATACCAACGTCCACACTATTATCTAAAATACTATTAATAATGGCGCTGTTCGGCGCAGCCTCTAGGGAAACTTGAAGCTGTTCATGCTGTAATTGATATTGCACAAAACGAGGGTAAAAGTGCATGGCTAATGCGCCAGAGCAAGCAAAGCGGCAGATCCCACTATGAGGCTCATCGACTTGGAGTTGCTGCAGTAGATGCTCCTCCTCTGCAATTTTTCCTTTGGCATAAGCCAGTAATTGCAGGCCCGCATCCGTCAGTTCAAAACTTTTGCCCTTTCGGGTTAATAACAAAGTGCCAACTTGATTTTCAAGCTTATTAATATGCTGACTCACGCCAGGCTGAGTCATAAACAATTGTTCTGCAGTGCGAGTAAAATGTCCTACCTCGGCGAGTGTCACAAACGTTATTAACCATTGTTGATTCAGCATTAATACTCCCTTCTAATTTTAAGCTACCAATATGATAACAAGTAATTATTAAAATGCTAATTATTGATAACTCAGTCTAATTCTTATTGCTGACTATACTGAATGCACCGAAACAACAACTCGCTGACAAAGGTACTCAAATGACAAAAGCATATCCACGCACGTTTTCACATATTGGTATTTCCGTTCCCGATATCGAGGCCGCGGTAAAATTCTATACTGAAGTGCTTGGTTGGTATTTAATCATGGAGCCTACTGATGTCATTGAAGATGATAGCGCTATTGGTGTGATGTGAGGGTAGACGTATTTGGGGCGGGCTGGGGTTCTTTTAAGATAGCGCATATGTCAACGGGTGACAGAATTGGGGTTGAGTTATTTCAATTCAAAAACCAAGAAAATCCTGAAAACAATTTCGAGTATTGGAAAACAGGTGTGTTCCATTTTTGCGTCCAAGATCCTGACGTTGAAGGCCTAGCAGAGAAGATTGTGGCTGCGGGAGGTAAAAAGCGTATGAAGGCACCTAGATACTATTACCCTAGTGAAAAACCATACCGTATGCTCTACATGGAAGATCCGTTCGGCAATATTCTCGAGATCTACAGCCACAGTTACGAGCTAGGCTCAGCAAATAGTATTTGGTTGGTTTCCTAGCCCACCAATTCCGGTTTAGGCTTAATATTTTCTGCTTCAATAAAGACTTGATTACGGCCATTATCTTTCGCTTTATAGAGTGCCATATCTGCAACTGCCGCAAACTTAATCATATCGTCATGTTCTGTAGGAATGATACTTGCTACCCCTACACTTACCGTCACATAAGGCCCTGTAAAAGAGCTGGCATGCGGAATATTGAGAACTTCGACATTGCTACAGCAACGTTGTGCTGGAGAGAAGCAATCACGAGTATCGGGTAATAGCACCACAAACTCCTCTCCGCCGTAACGAGCAACGACATCACTTGGACGATGCAATGCTTCAGCAATAGCTTGGGCAACTTCGATTAAACACTGATCGCCAGCAAGATGGCCATAGGAATCGTTGTAGCTCTTAAAGTTATCAATATCGATCATCAATAACGCCAATCGCGTTTTATTCTTTATGGCTAATTGCCACTCTCTTTGAAATGCCTCATCAAAAAAACGCCGATTACCAATTCGAGTCAAACTGTCAGTCATTGATAATGCTTCGAGCTTCTTCTTAGCAAGATTAAGATCTCGTGTACGCTCCTTTACTTGTATATCAATCATATGTGTATGACGCATGATAAAAAACACATAAATGGCTAAAGCTAGCGTCGCCGATATCCCAAAAGCACCGACTAAGTAAGGGAAAGCGGTGCGTCGTTCTGCAATATAACCTTCACTTGGCATTGCATGAATTTGCCATTGACGTCCACTAAAACGCATTAGTGGCCGTTGATAAACAATTTCACTGTTATTTTGGTGCAAATCAATCGACTCATTGTCGCGTAAATTACTGTATAACGCCTGATGCTTATCATTAGTGATATCTTCGAGCGTGTAGTCAATCCCTTGTACCCAGGTTCGCTTAATGGCGCTATCGAACATATCTGCAATACGAAAAACACCGCCAATAAAGCCTAACAATCGTTGTTGGCGTTTGATCAGTGTATTGGGCTCACCTTGGTAGATAGGGAGAAATATAAAGACACCAGTTTGATCACCTTTCTGCACCAGTTTGACCCCAGCAGAGGCCATTGATGTGCCTATATCCCGAGACTTATTGAGTAGTGTCATAAACTCGCTTTCCGATCCAAAATCAAAGCCTAATGCAGTTTCATTACCCGCGAATGGCTCTAAATACAAAACAGGAAAATGCTGGGAGCGAGACGTGGCCGTCACCAAGTTTTGATCCATGGTTCTTTCGGTGAATTCAAAGTCTGGATAAAACGTATGTTGGCGAGTTTCCATTGCCAATCGGTCTAGCGCATCAACCCTTGGGATCCACTCTAACGCTTGAATATTGCGATGACGCATAAGGAAACTGGTAGCAACCTGCTTAAACTCTTCACGGCTTACGTTATCGGAGCTAATAAAAACCCCTTTTAGCGCATGCAGCACCTCAATATTAAGCATTATTTCTTGTTCTAAAACTCGCGCTTTATCGTCAATATCTTGAGTAAACTCCACTTCAATAGCGCGAGTTTCTTCAACATAAAGCCGTATGCCAATAGCGACGGAAATAACAATACTCACTAATGTAGTAAACAATAAAACGGACAAAGATAAGGTTTTCATAGCGCCCAATTTTCACTTTAAAAGGCCATGTTATTCATGGCTCTCAATATTATTTAACCTTTAAAAAATTAACCTATCCCCATGGCATATCGACGTATAGCCTCACTAAAGTGTCTTTATCCCAAGGTAAAATAGCCAGATAGTCGGGATCATTTTTATCTCGGTTATCAAAAGGATCAAGATTATATTCGGTATGTTCGACACTGAGTTTGATTAAGCTATCTTCAATCCAGCTATCAGAATGATAACTAAATACAGCCGAGTATTTATTCTCTAACCAGTCGCTGCCATCATTCCATGTTTGCGCGCCGGCATAAATATCAAATGACTCACCCAGCATAATTCGAGTGTCTGCCGCGACGGAGTAAGCGCCAGTTTTGTTCTGGAAGTCCTCTCGGTCATAGCCACGTTCTCTTGGCACATCATCATCTATTTCGAGCATATAATGACCACCAGCAAGCGTTAATCCTGCATAGATTTTGTCACTGTTATAGCGAGCAACAATACCAGGGAATAGCTTTGACTGTTTCTCAACTGAACTCACAGTATTACGCTTACCGTCGAGTGTGACCTGCCATTGCAGGTTCATGGTGGGAGAAAAACGATACAAGTTGCCCTCTACAGACCAAGCCGTTTCAAACCAAATGGGAATATGGTCTGGATCAAGCTTATCTTTATCGTCATCAATAAAGATATCTATATTGCCTTTCCAACTGATATTAGACTGAGTGATATGTTCTACAAAAAAGCCCGCATGCGCGCCTAATGTATGCGAATCAACTTGCTCGACAATAGTATTGTGACCGCCAAATGCGATACGCCAATCAGTACTCTCTGTAGACTCAGCAGTCGCAGGAATGCTCATTGCGGCGCTCATGACTGAACCTATAATTAAATATGATGGTATATTCAAATCCATTTCCCCCAACATGACGTTTAAGTTTTAAAGTTGAACCAATTGAAATTCAATCATAAAAACTAAATAATGACTAAAATTTAGCACAAATCATGCGCTTAATCTGTTTAATCTTAGCTCTGATGTCGCTGAAAAGCTTAAATTAATGGGAAAAAATGACGCGCCGACTCAAACCAATGTTAAACAGACCAAATTCAAGTAGTACACAAACGTCTATTAGTTCCATCAAAAGTAAAAAATAAACACTAATTAAATTCAGTTTGTGAAGCACTACAAACTTTAAAATGAAAAGTCACTTTTCTCATCGAAAGCACTATATAAGTCACACTCTAGTGCATGTCAGAAAGTAAAATTTAAGTCATAATTAAGCATATTGTTTTATTCTTAATAACTATAAATTAAAGTCGCGAAATCTTAATAGCTGTATTTTTCGTTACGATTACACCTTGTCTAAAAAGACAAAGGTCACTTTGAGGACATTAGCTTGATTAAACATATCGCTTTAGCATTAACACTTGTCGTTGCTCCAATGAGCAGCTTTGCGGCGCAATTCATTGAAGGTACGCACTTTACCCAAGTATCAGACAAAGCGCCTAGCAGTGAGCCTAAACTAACTGAGTTTTACTCTCTGTACTGCCACAACTGCTATAACATGGAAAAACAGTATTTAGGTGATATTAAAGCCAGCTTAGATAAATCTGTTAGCTTCGACAGCAAGCACGTCGATTTCATGAACAGTGATATTGGTACAGAAGTTATGCGTTCTTTAGCTGTGATTCAAGCCGTGGGTCAAAAAGATCAACTGACCAATGCAATGTTCGCAGCAATCCAAGGAAACGAAGGTGGTCACGACCATAGTGCTGAAGGCCACGAGCATGAGCAAAAGATCAATAACCGCGATGATATCAAGCAAGTCTTCGCACAGTTTGGTGTTGATGCCGCGCAGTACGACAAAGCCGCAGACAGCAAAGAAACCAATGCTAAACTCGCTTTATGGCGTGCACAGCAACAAGAATTTCAAATTCAAAGCGTTCCAGCATTCGTGGTTAACGACAAGTATGCCGTTAACATGAACTCGGTACGTACTTTAGGTGAACTTATCAACCTTATTAATTACCTAGCGGTAGAACATAAGTAAAATGCATAAGTTTATTTAGATGATAAAAGGTGCTTAATGGCACCTTTTTTATTGCAACTGTTCACGACATTCCCGCTGAACTGGCTTTTATAAAGCGTTATAGGTATTGCGCTAACAGTTGCTGCCAACGCACTAACATCTTTTCCCATGCCTGCTGCGTTGCTTGACGTTGCTCGCCATTGACACCGATTTGGTTGCCATTTTTGACGCGCGTAATCGCCTGCGTGATCCCCTCAACCGACAGCGATTCAATCACTTCATAGCCTTGTTGATGCTTACTCAGCTCTGCAATTTGATCGGCAAGCCCATCAATTTCAGGCAAAATAACATGCCGTCCTGCTGCAATTGATTCCATACACGTGAGCCCAAAAGGCTCCCAGCGCGAGGGGATAACAACCGCATCAGCTGTGCTTAAGAAAGCGGCCACGTCATCAACTTCCCCAACCAAGGTGACTTGAGGCATCGATTTAGCCAGTTGCTGTAACGACTCTCTATCCTCGCCATCTCCCGCTATCGCTAACGTCACCTCTTGCTCGCTAAAGTTCGCCATTGCTTGAATAAGCAGGTCAAAGCCTTTCTGTTTTGCTAATCGACCATAGGCTACAAGCCTCAATGGCGTATACGGCTTTACCCCCGTAAGTGCTATACAGTTAGCGAGCTCTTTTGCTTGTCCAACTCGCGCGACTTTTTTTTCGTTTAGCGCGCCAAACTCAATTAACCAATCAGCTTGCTGATCAGAAACAGTCAGCACCTTATCCATCAATCTGTAACCCAGCTTGAGCATCATCTTAAAACGATAAGGATGACGCACACAGTGGCGCATAAACTCACGACAATAATGATGTTCTTGATACAGCAAAGGAGTCGACCTATTCGCCAGTTTTAGTATCACGAGGGCGGGGATTTTTCGCCAACTTATGGCTCCGTGAATAACAATGATATTAGCGTCATAGCGGGTCAGTTGCAGTTGTGACAGTTCGATATGCCGCAGCTGAAAATCAAAGTGCTGATTTAGCCTTGAGGCAGCAAGACTCTCTAGCGCCAAATTGACGCCACCGAGTTTTACATCATCGATAAGGTGGATAACCTTTGGTCGCAATAGCTTACCTTTATTTGTTCACCAATAAAGGTAAGTTAATTTAAAGCCCTCAAAGATAAAAGCTTTGTTTCACAATAAAACGTAGAAATGCTAATTACGAATAAAATCGAGCAGATGTAAACAGGCAAAAACAATATGTACGCCGATAAAACCAATAAAGCCTTTAGCACAAATAATGTGGTAACTGCGCCACAAAAGCGCATCACTTGAGCCTTGTGTGACAAACCATAAAACCCCCGTCACACCCACGGCCAAAAATATCAGTAAGCCTAAACCTTCAACAATACTAAACAGGCCGCGCCCACCCGCTATAGGTAACTTACCTTTTGTTAGTCCTTTAAAATCACTGATTAACTGAGAAAAATCTGCAACTAACCAGGGGAAATATTGACGCCACTTACCCTTTAAGCAGGTAGTGATTAAGAATGAAAGTGCAATAAAGGCGGCAAATAATCCAAGGTAGACATGGCTAAAATCCCATAAGCTCGCATTCGCCCTTAAGCTGCGGCCGATTAACACCCAGCCACTGGTTAATAGCAGATAAGCAACCGTAAAAATGATAACAATATGCTGCTGAGCGATGCACTTATCTAACAACCGTTGTAATTTTGATTTCGCCATGACGACCTCTGTTGATCCATTAAGTGGCTAACTCACCTTTGTCTCAACCGATAATTGATGGATCTTGTCAGCATAAGCATCGACTTTTAACCAATCGGTGTACTCAATGTTGGTATCTGCTGCCGTTGGCCCCTTAGTCATCCACATAATAAAACGGATAATGCTTCTGTCCACAATACCATAGCTTGGGTAGTTCAGATTACCACCAAACACTTCGGTAAGAGTGGGTGACCACGGCGACTTTTCCATAAATGCCTGCATATATGGATTGGTTGCTGCTGTATTTTTAAGTGGTTTTCTTGCGACTAAATTTACCGAGAAAAAGCTACTAGGTATTTGTTCAAGTGCACTTTGATTGGCTTCAATAAAATCATAAACTGTTGGATTATGTTTGCCATGACGAATACTGGCACCAATAACGACTTTATCGAATTCAGCTAAATCAATATTGTCGCTAATGCTAACGGCGTTAACTTGATGACCTAAAGCGATTAGCTTTTGTTCAAGATAAGCACAAATTTTGCGAGTCTGGCCATGTACGCTTGAATAAACCATAAGAATGTTACTCATCAGGCGGCCCCCTTTAGATAGAAATTCAATTGATTAATCATAGGGGATAATTGAATATTTTTACTTGAATCAGATCACGAGCTACAAAGCGATAATCTGCTTTAACTTTATCTAGCTCACAAAATTAAAAGGGAAATACATTAAGCCTGTATTTCCCTTTGGTTAGTCTGAGGATGCTATTAGAGAGACATCAAAAAATCAACAACTTGAGCACGTTCAGCCGCATTAAGTGCCATAAAGTCATCTGTACTTTGCTGTGCTTCTCCTCCATGCCACAAAATAGCTTCTTCAAGCGTCGCTGCCCGGCCATCATGCAAGAAACCGGCTTGTGGGTTTACCGTTTTAGTCAACCCTATTCCCCACAATGGACGAGTACGCCACTCACTGCCATCAGCAAGAAAATCAGGACGGCCATCAGCAAGACCTTCGCCCATATCATGCAAAAGCATATCGGTGAAAGGGTAAATAGTCTGACTCTTGTGACCTGCAATCATTTCTGCACCACCGATATCACCCGATGCTTTAGTGACAAAGCTTGGCGTATGACAACCGCTGCAATTTAATCGCTCAAACAGACGCGCGCCTTCGCGTACATCCGCATCGGCAACTCTGCGCCTAGCGGGGACAGCCAGCGTCTCTGCATAAAACACCACTGAATCACTAAACTCTGCGTCTGCCTCTGGTTCACCGTCTATTCCAGCACCAGTATCGACAAATCCGCTACGGGTTAAGTAATGGTCATGCAATGAAGTCCCCTTGATACTTTCATCGGGAAACAGTGGATTAGTAATACCAATGTCACCCCGTAATGCACCCAAAGACTGCACTCTGACACTTGGCGTATTTGCCTTCCAACCAAAACGACCTAAAGAGACAGGATTACTGTCACCTGCTTGTGCTTTAACAGCATCAAATACATAGTTAGCACGCCCCGAGATACCATCATTATTGGCATCATCGCTATCGACTTTTGCCACAATATCGGCCTCTGGAATCGCTTCTAGCAAACCCAAACCAAATACAGGCATACCGTTACGCCATCCCATGAGTACGTCATCTTGCAGTAAGTTAGAGGTAACATTAGCACTTGATTTGGTTTCACCCGGCGCATCATATGGGTTTTCAACATCAAACAGTGGCTTTTTCAAGGTCACGCTACTGCCATCGCTGTAGGTAATGGCTTTTGTTTCATAAGACAGATACACATCAGCCTGGCCAATAAACTTATTTTGCTCCCAGTCAGGGCGCGCTTTAAGTACGCCACGATGGAATAGCTGATCACCAAAGTCAGGAACCGCGATAGGAGCACAATAGTTATTAGCGGCAGTACCTTCTAGGCAAGGTTCATCTGGTGCTTTACTTATACGTAAAAAAATCCCAGCTTCAGAGCCGAGTTTAATCCGAGTTTTACCTGCTGCTATTTGAGGTGTTGAGTTGCGACCATCTCGTTGATGACAAGAGTTACAGTCGGTATTATTAAACACAGGTCCAAGGCCATCTAGCTCTGGATGTGCATCATTGGGAGCCGTCGTAAATGCGGTTTCAAAGCCAAGGTCGCCCTCTAAGTGTAACTCAAGTTCAGCTGCCGTAAGATTAGGGGAAGGAGTAGAAAAACCATGACCTGATTCGGAGGCATCAAAGGTGGTGGTATCACCACCACTGGCAGTAATATCAGTATAAGAAGGATAAACTTTCTCTTCAGGCGTGGGCGTAGTCTCATCACCGCTACCGCCACATGCCGATAAACTGAGTACACTTGCAATCACGAGTGCGCTTACCTTTATGTTTAGCTTTATGTTCGTATTATTGATTTTATTATTTTTAATTATCATTTGCGTTACCACACACGTTTTATCTTAAATTAGTATTTTGATTCTGTTATTTAAGACACAACAAAAAACTAAGATAAATCACATGAAAAAGAAGGCACTGAGGAGTTACTCAATGCCTTTTCAACAGACTATATATTTACACTTTCCACGTTTTAAGCAGTGGCAGCACATCAGATTCTAGACTGGTTTGCAGCTTTGAAAGAGCATCAACAGCAGTTTGAATACGCTTGCGCCCTTCGACATCGGAGATCGCTTGACGGAAAGGCATTTTATTAGCACCTTCAATGGCTTGAATCGTCAAAATAGCGTTTGATATTTCAGTACCCACTCGTGCCGCCATGTCTTTATCAGCCGCAGCAACAAAATCCACAATACCTTGCTTATCTGCAGCACCAGCTAACTCACCTTGATAAACATTACGCACACCAATGATGTTATTACTAAAGTCTGTCAGTGAATTCCATGAGTATTGAGATTCAACTTTAGAGGTGTCAGCACTGCTTGTGTCAGCACCGAATGGGTCGGCAATTTTACCGTTTCCCACTTCATCAACAATGCCGATCATGCCTTTGATTAGCTCTTCAACAACACCCACATTTGAGCTGTAGAAAGTATTATCTTGAGTACCAGGAGTCTTAAGCAGTTCACCATAGGCTTTACCTGTACTAGCATCGTGACTTATTAGCCATGCATCATCCAATTTTTCAGTGTAATCACGGAATACAGCAGCAAGACCCATTAGGTAATCACGCTCATTAGCCGTTAAATCAGCGATCATTTTGGTGTTTGTGGTCACACCGTCACCGAATAATAGGTATTCCATCGTATGGAAACCTTGCACATCATCATTCCAACCTTTAATGGTTTCCGCATCAAAACCTGTTGTAGTAGACAATACCGATGTTAAATCAGTGGTATTTAGTGGCCAGCTGTCTAAATGTGGATCGATACCAAGTGAGTCAACAGGACCAAAAATATGAGATTCTCCCTGCTCCCAAGGTTGGCGAGCTGCTTTCCAAGCTTCTTGTACGGCAACTAGATTAGCTTGTGAAGGCGTTGCCACCAATGTTTGAGTTGATGCAAACAATGCAGCACCGCGAGCCGCCAGATCGGTATAACCAGCAACAATGACATCGTCAGTCAGGTTGGTTACCATCTCTGTTGCTGTAAATGAGAAAGTTTTATCAGCTTCTGGTGTTGGCGTGCTATCAGAGCCCGAACCGCCACATGCAGCAAGTGCAGAAATAAGTGCTATAGCAACCACTGAATGAGTAAAGTGTTTCATTAAAAACTCCATTTTTTTAACTTAATAAATTTAATTAATTGGGCTAATTGAATTAGCGAATAAATAGTTGATTATTTACAACGAAAATTGATAACCCACGCCAAGCGCAAAGAAATTGGTATCTGGAATAGAAGCAATAGCCACTTGCTGTACACCCGCTTCAGCCTTGATAACGATTTCAGGAATAGGGAAATAGTTAATACCCGCACTGATCCACGTGTTTTCATAACGCTTGGTGGCAATGCCTGTTTCAACTTCTTTCAATGGGTTTGAATAATCGATGTTGGCAAAGATCGTAATTGGGATCGGAGTGAAATGACCTAAATCGACACCCGCCTCAACGAAGAAAGCTTCAGACTCGCTACCGAGTTGCGCGAAGTTACCCGGTTTTAGACCTGGCGTGGTTTTGTTTGCTTGAGTAATAGCATCAGAATCGCTCAAGGTGCCGTTAAGGTATTGGCCACGTACAGTCCATGGGCCTTCGACAAATGCACCAGCGATTGAAAATATGCTGACAGTACCATCTGAACTCAACTTATTGGTTTTATGGCGATTACCACTGGTGTTGCCGTAGTAATATGAAGCACCCACCGCAGAACCTGTTTTGAAGTTGCCGTAATCAAGACGAGCAACATAAGCCAGATCATCAGCATTTACATGTTCAAAACGCTTTTGGTGGCCCGATGCAGCCCAATCATAGGTCCGAAAATACTCAGAGTTTAATCCACTAACCACTTGTGCTTGATAGTGGAAATTAGCAACTTCACCAAAAATACCGATACCATTTTCATTCCATACCGCTGGCAACATTGCCGCTTCACTTTTATGGCGTTGCACTGTCAGGTATTGGCTAGGTTTATGGAGGGTGCTGCTAAGGCCAACGGGTAGATGGATATTACCGAACTTAACCCCAAACGCAGCGCTTGGGCGATATCGGATCTCGGCTTTTTCAATCATCACTTCGCCGCCAGCTTCAACTTCAGCTTCAAACTCACCGAATTCATCAAAACCATCGTATTCGAGTGAAGAACCGGTTCCACCATGCTCATACTCAATCTCAACTTCCATATCCCAGTCATCATTAAACTGATAGCCAAACTCAGTCACAATGCGTTCTAGGTCAAAACGTCCACGACGTTCAGGCGTTGTATCTTGGACGTTATCGTAATATTCATCACTGGTGTAAATCAGGCTGCCGTATGACTTAAATGAAAACTTGCTGAACTTACTATTAACCGACTCCGCTTTAACGGTCGCTATCGCTTCTTGTTGTTCTAACCGTTGTTCCTGGTGCTGTTCAGTTTGGGCTTGCTGTTGTTGTGCGAGCTCCTTTAACTGGACTTTAAGTTCAGTCAGTTCTGCTTCTTGCTTAGCAATCGCTGCGGCGAGTACTTCAGGATCTGTTGCTGACATTGCATTAGCGCTAAAGACAGTTGCTATCGTTGCAGCCAATATATTCAGCTTTACATGCTTAGACATGTTTTTCATAAAACAGCTCTCAGTTGATTCTTTGCTGGAAAGCCAGCATCCCTTAAATTCGCCGTCAAAATACTATAAATGAGAACGATTTGCATTACTCTTTACAATACAATTTACAATGAGCTTACATTGGACACTAAAAATCAACAGTTGCAACGCTTAAAAACGAGGCGATACATTATTTAAAATCAATGGGGGAAAAACCTATAGCGGAGTGTATAAACCAGATACTGCAGTAACCCATAAATCAGCATCAAGCGCTTTACAGCCAACTGGCCTGGGTGTTAGTGCTTTAATTGCTTATGCCAAATAAGGAAGTGGTTATCAAAAGGTAAAAAGCTGGAAGTAGCGCCAACAGAGTACGCGGTTAACGTGTTAACTTACGAAATATATTCCATTCTAATCAACAGCTAACATAACGATGATAATGTTGATACCACGCGAGTTCAACCCGCTTTATGCTACTTTTTTTCTAGGAGAGTTTTTGAATAGCCCACTGCACCTTAGTATTAATTGAGTATATACTGCTCGTCCTTTCGCCGGATCACATGGACCGTTTAAATGAAAAACAACCCGCAGAAGCTACTGCTTTGGATGACGTTTATCATGTCATTAGTCTTTGCTGTATGGCAGGTATTACTCAACAACTTTGTTATTGAACGCGCTCAATTCACCGGTGCTGAAATTGGTATATTGCAAAGCTTGAGAGAGGTTCCTGGGTTTCTTGCGTTTACCGCGATCTTTGTCTTACTACTGATAAAAGAGCAAGCGTTTGCATTATTGTCACTGGCACTACTGTGTATCGGTGTGGCTGTCACGGGTTTCTTTCCGCAAGTGCTCGGGCTTTATATCACCACCGTATTAATGTCGATTGGTTTTCACTATTTTGAAACCATCAACCAATCACTGACGCTGCAATGGGTTGAAAAGAAAAATACCGCCGAATTTTTAGGCAAAGCACTGGCATGGCGCAGTGCCGCTGCATTGATAGGTTACGGCAGTATTTGGCTAGTCATGAGCTGGCTAAAACTCGACTACCAATGGATGTACGCCATCATTGGTACTTTAGGGCTCATCATGGTGATAACCATTCGTCTATACTTTCCTACCTTTAAACAAGGAGAGGTACAGCACAAGAAAATAATCTTGCGAAAACGCTACTGGTTATACTATATGCTGACTTTTTTCTCAGGCGCGAGAAGACAGATATTCATGGTATTCGCGGGCTTTATGATGGTTGAAAAATTTGGCTATAGCATTAGTCAAATTACCTCACTCTTTTTAATTAACTATGTGGTTAATCTCTTTTTTGCCCCCGCGATTGGCCGATTTATTGCTCGAATTGGTGAACGAAATGCACTGACTATTGAGTATTTAGGGCTTATTGCAGTCTTTACCAGTTATGCAGTCGTTGAGCATGCAGAAGCCGCTGCCGCACTGTACGTGATTGACCACCTTTTGTTTGCGATGGCGATTGCCGTAAAAACCTATTTCCAGAAAATTGCCGATCCCAAAGATATCGCCGCTACCATGTCGGTAAGTTTCACCATTAACCACATTGCAGCCGTTATCATCCCTGTACTGCTAGGGCTATTGTGGTTAACCTCACCTTCATTGGTATTCTATATCGGCGCGGGCTTTGCGGTGTGTTCACTCATACTGGCCATGAATGTGCCTCGCCACCCTAAACAAGGTGAAGAGGTCGCGCTATTTGGCAAAATGCCACCACTTGTCAAAGCCGACAAATAGCTAGACAATTAACGCCCTGATTGGCATAAATTTTATAACAAAGAGGAATTAGGTTGATGGTTGAAACAGTTAAAGATACTAGAAATCACCCGCTGAAATCATCAGTCAGTGATAACGTAAAGTCAGCTGATGTTTCGGCCAGAAAAAAAGCCTTATTGCTTGGGCGCATGCTTGGGCTTGCCAGCGAAGATGATTACCGCCCCAGCAGCGCCTCCATTGCAGAGCGTTCTGCCTATAGAGCACAAAAACTCTCTAGCCAATATCAGTCAAATTTAGAAACAATTTATAAGATTGCGATAAGCCAAACCCCGTCAGATGTCACAGGTGTGGATCTCGACCCCGATTGGGCACATCAGTTTTTTCAGCTGGCTGAACAAATTCATAATCGTAAAATGCAGGAGTTATGGGGTAGAATTCTAGCCAGTGAAATCACCATTCCAGGTAACTTTAGTTTACGTACATTAGCCACTTTGAAGCAGCTTACCCATAAAGAGGCGCAGGTATTAGAAAAAGCCCTTGGGATGTCAGTGTTGGTCAACAATGAGAGTAAGTTAAAACTGGTTATTGGCTTTAAACACGCCAGTGGTTTAGGTCACTTTTTTAAGAAATCGACTCAGACAAATATTGGTCTATCGCAGTTTGGCTTACCCTATTCCAATATCTTAACCTTGATTGAGGCTGGCATTTTACATCGCAGTGAATTGGAAACGGGATTATTGAGTAGTAAGAAGCCAATTAATTTCGCCCTAAGTAACATCAAGCTCAAACTGACCCCCAAAACCGGTCAACTCTTTTTCAATTATTACCGTTTTACCCCTGTGGGCGACGAGCTAGCACAGTTAATTCACTTTAATACTGACACCAATTATATTAAGGCATTAAAAGCGGTATTTGCGCAAGATTTCAGAATTGAGTAAACTTCAGCTAAGAAGAACAGCTTACCTTAAAGGAGACACTGCCTCCATTAAGGTAAGAAAGTAAAATCAATGCTGCACTGTTTTTACTTTACGCTTGATCATACTCGGCAACCCTGCAGATATAATCGCGAGTAATTTAAGACCTAGATGATAAATTTTGTATATGGTTCGACTACGTTGTCGCTATAACCATTTGATTAAAATCATCTTCACTAAAGCTGGCATTGGATTTTAAAACCTCAACTAACAACTCTTTGACCTTGCTACTATTTAACGCCTCAGTCAGTGCATCGTGGGTAAATTCAATTAGAGACAGCACTTCATCACCTTCTTTACCAATCACATCACCAATACTCAAAAGCAAATCACTGAGTTGTGATACGTTGGCATTACCCTCGTGGAAATCACAAAGGGCAATAAACTCTGATGAGTTAAAATCTTCATATTCTACAAACTCAATCTCATCTTTATCCCATAAGTTCCAATACATATCACCATTCCAATATTCCACTGATAGTGTCATAAAAGCGAAAGCATCTTGACTTAGGTAATGTTTCAATTGAATGCTGCGTTGATTAATAAGCGTTATGAGTACGCTCTCGAAACGACCGATTAGCTCTTGTTTTTCAACCACAAAATAATACTCACTAACTATTTGAGCTTATACTCTACAAGTTATGAGTAAGAGTAACAAGTCATTAGACTATCACCAATTTTCACTATCTAGCCCCCACGTCTTCTTCAAATACCGAGCTCTATTATAGAGTACAGCTAGATCTCAACAATAAGCGACACACGCTTAGTCGTAAACGAATAGACATTAGTGAATTCACGCTTTAGATATTGCAACAAGCCCCTAGCGGCTTGATGATTAAGTTCTTTACAGTAGGATGGCGGCAGAGCCGCCACTCGATTTCCTTAGCTGACTTTAAATAGTATTTTTTGGCTTTACTTTCCAATCTTTGGATTATCGTTGAGCAAAGCAAGGAGAGGCACTAACTTCAATCGAAGTCATCATTTGCGTTTCTCCATTAACAAAGTTCTTCTAATTGTATTGCAACGGGAGACCAGCTGGAAGTGGGCTCACTTTCGTGCCAGACACAAGGTCTGTATCTGCATCATTACAATGCAGCATTGGCTTTCTCCAGCCTCCTTTACCTGCACCACTATCGGCTATCTTCACAGATAACTTTCCCAATGGGAGCGATTCAGGCTTACCGTGTTCCGTATGAAGCGTAATGTCAGTTTAGATGCCCACTCTAGTGCGGAGAGCTATATGACCACGAAAGAGCATTGCCCAATCTCTTTCCAGCTCTCATTGCCTTTTGGCTACAGCGTATTAACCACTTCCGCTGCTTCTCATATAACGCACTACGTGGATTCACATATGTTCATCATACTGAGTCCCTAGCACTTACCTGACTTGTGGTTATCAGGAAGAACGTCCTCTCACGATTCTGTTCCCGTCCAATGGACTACGTTACATTGTCTGGCTCGCTACTTTATTCAGAGCCATAGGGTCATCCGGTGATACAGATGGTTCACTCTTATCGTGGTGAACAACGCTTCATACGACTTCACGTCGCACGGGTAAAAGTGAGTTAGCTTCAGCCCAAAGTGGTTCCAATAACCTGCGGGAGACGCTGCCGCATCTACACTGGGTTAGAAAAACACAAACTCTAGGCATTTTAGTTAACATCGGCGTGATGTATATGGCAGGAGGCTGTGTTATTAATAGCTTCTGCCAGTAAACGTTTATTTCTTTTGCTGCTGGCCTTGATTGTACTTTGTCAGTAATACACCCGCCAGAATACATAAAACACCAGCCAGTTGAGAGAATTCTGCACCATGACTAATGGCATCCCAAAGCACTCCTGTCAGCAATTGTCCGCCGATAACCAGCAGTGCAGTCAGCGTCGCCCCTACCCTTGACAATACATAGCTGTTGAGAGCAACAAATAAAGCACCGATAACACCGCCAAGCCAGGCTGTCACGGGGGCTTTCATCACTATATTCACGGGTAGTGAAGATGTGCAATACACAATAATACTGAGAAAAACAAAACCGACGACATGATTCCAAAGAGAGGCATTAAAAGCACTGGTATCTTGCCCAAGTCTGCCATTAAGGATCCGACAGAAACTAATACAACAACCATTAAATAGCGCAAGAAAAACAACTATCAACATTGTCATTATTACCCCCTCCAGAACAGTGTCATCAGGCAGCCTACGCCCATCAACATCAATGACACACCGTCAATTAAATTTATTGACCGTTTAGCTAAACCGAACAAACCAAAGCTATCACTGACCACACCAAACAGCACTTGACCGACCATCATTAATGCAAGCGAGCTAGACAGCCCCAGTGGACTATTGACAGTGATAGCGGCCAAAATCACAGTCAAAGCCCCCGGTATCCCGCCTAAATAGGCCCAGAAGGGCGTTCCAGCTGTCGGCCGAATAGCCATTTTCCCTGCAACAAAGATGTTTACGAACATTAGAATGATAAAGGAAGTGATAGCACCAATGCCGTGAGCGACCCAAGCAGCTAGCAAGGGCGAACTATAAGATGCAAGCGTGCTATTAATGGCTATCATGCTGGCAAGTGTAATGCCTCCCGCAAGAGCCAGTGACAAATTAAATGGATGAGTTTTCATACTTTTCCTCATGGTTTTTATTGGAGCACAATATAATGAATTTCCTTTACGTTGATAATCCTCTATATTTTGAACTCTTTGTTTCTCTCAGGTAAACAATAAAATCATGGATACTTTTTCAACCATTCCCGTTTTCACGGCTGTCGTCGAACTGGGGAGTTTTTCAGAAGCAAGCCGCAAGCTAGGGATCAACAAGTCAGCGGTGAGTAAACGCATTAGTGCATTGGAGACACATCTTGGCGTAAAACTGATTCAGCGGACAACCCGAAAGCTAAGCCTGACGGAAGCAGGAGAACAATATTATAGCTATATCTACAAAGCTAAATATCTAGTGAATGAAGCCGAAGATGCAATTGCCAGTCTTCAGCACAGCCCTAAAGGTCACCTTAAAGTGAGTATACCTATGGTATTTGGACGGCTTCATATCGCCCCTTTACTCGGTGAGTTTATGCTTGATTTTCCGGATATAAAACTGACTTTATCAATGGATGACAGGCTGGTTGATCTCCTTGATGAGGGACTCGATATGGTCGTGAGGATTGGTGCCTTAGCAGACTCGAATCTGGTGGCTCGCAAGTTATCGCCCTGCCGCAGTGTGATCTGTGCTTCTCCTGGATATCTTGATAAATTTGGTAGGCCTGACACGTTAGCCGATCTTAAACAGCATAACTGTTTGTACTACTCTTATTTCAGGGCGGGTATAGAATGGACATTTGACGGTCCTGAAGGCCCTGTTCGAATCAAGCCAGAAGGCAACATTCAGGTCAATAGCAGCGAAGTGCTAAAACAACTGATGCTCGATGATGTCGGGATCTGCCAGATGCCGCTTTTCATTGTTGAAAAGGAACTCATCAGCGGTAAGTTGATGCCCATTTTAGAACAATATCATCTGCCGGAACACGGTGTTTACGCAGTGTACCCCCAACGAGCATTTATGCCTGCAAAGCTCAGGGTATTTATCGATTTTCTGGAGCGAAAATTGGCCCATAAAGATCAATCCTGGTGATTTTATACCGCCATGAAACGATAAGTAATGTTATTGGTATTGAGGTATATCGCCCGCAAAAAAGACGCTTTATGCCTATAAAGCGCCTGAATAAATCAATTCACAGACAAGCAGTAAACTTGGGACCATACTGAGTGGTCTTAGCCCTAATGACTTTATACCGCCGCGCGTAACTTAGCGCCATCAATCACTTGAATCGCGGTAAGATAATCTAATAGCGCGTTGACTTGCGCCGTTAGATCACCTTTGCTGGTATCAATGGTGAGCTCTGCTGCAGTAGGGGTTTCGTACGGCGCAGAGATGCCAGTGAACTCTTTTATCTCACCCGCCCGCGCTTTTTTATACAAGCCTTTAGGATCACGTGCTTCACAGACTTCAATCGGGGTCGAGACATGAACTTCAATAAAACGTCCCTCTTCAAACAAAGCACGTACACGCTCCCTCTCCTCTTTCGTTGGAGAGATAAAGGCAGATAACACCACTAAGCCCGCATCGACCATCAGCTTGGCAACTTCGCCCACACGGCGCAGGTTTTCGTCACGATCACTGGCGCTAAACCCTAAGTCGTTACAAAGTCCGTGTCGCACATTATCGCCGTCAAGCAAATAGGTGTGAAAGCCGGCATCAAACAGCGCACGCTCTAATGCGCCCGCTAAGGTTGATTTACCGGAGCCTGATAGGCCCGTAAACCAAAGTAATACCGGACTTTGTCCTTTCTGCTTTGCACGAGACTCTTGGTCAATACTATGTTGGTGCCAAACGATGTCAGACATAACCACTCCAAAAACAATAATCTAATAAATAAAAATGCGCCAAACTCACTCAATTCCAACGGTCGAGATAGTATTGCCACCTTAAAACGGGAAGAGCAACGGCACTAATATAATGACAATCGACGAGTACAACACCGACAAAGGCAATCCCACTCTTAAAAAATCAGTAAAACGGTAATTTCCCGCACTATGAACCATCAAATTTGTCTGGTAACCATAGGGCGAAATGAAACTGGCACTAGCACCAAATACCACCGCAAGAATAAACGGTCGGGTATCGACGCCATAGCTCATTGCAATAGCGTACGCGACAGGAAAAGCCAGCGCCGCAGCGGCATTATTGGTGATTAACTCCGTCAGTAATAACGTTAACAAATACACGCAAACAAAAGCTGCGAATACCCCAAAACCATTTAACGATCTCAAGATAAAATTAGCGATATCATTTGCAAGACCCGTCGACAGCATCAAATTAGCTAAACTCAACGCGCTACCCACAATCACCACCAGCTCAATCGGAAAGCGTCGCCTAAGCTCTGTTAAACTCACAGCGCCGATGGCAACGAAACTAATCAAGAGTAAAATTAAGCCTTTGACCAAAGGCAATGCGCCAACAACGCTGGCAAAAATGGTCAATGCAAAGCCGCCCAATACCCACTGGCTGCGTCTTTTATCTAAACGTACACTGAGATCGAGCCCACTCACTGCGGCGAAATCTGATGCCAATTTTGCGTTATGGCTAAAGCTATCCCCTGGAGTAATCAGTAATACATCACCCGCTTGTAACTCAATATCACCGAGGCCACCTTTTAACGGATGGTGCCCGCGTCGAATAGCCAGTACTGCACCGTCAAATCGCTCTCTAAACTTAGACGCTTTTAATGAGGTACCCACCAGTTGCGATGTGGGTGCCAGAACCGCCTCTATCAAGTTTTGCCCTTTGGCTTGTTGCTTACCAAACCATTCAAGCCCATCAAATTGATGTAACAGCTCCACCGATTCGACCGCACCGCCAAAGCGCAACACATCTTCACTTTGCAAGACAAGGTGCGGTGGTACGGGACAAATTCGAATGCCACTGCGCTCAAGCTCGACTAGATAGAGTTTTTTCAGTGCTCTTAAGCGATTATCTAACACGCTTTTACCAATCAACTGCGACTGTTTCGCCACTCTGGCTTCGAGCATGTAAGGCAAGCTTTCTTCCGTTCCGTCTTCACGTCTGTCGGGTAAAAAATCAGCGAGTAACACCAACAGACCCACACCTAGGGTCACAATAACCACACCAATGATAGAGAACTCAAAAAAGCCTAACGGCTCTAGGCCTGCGTTCTCAACAAAGGAGTTCACGATAAGGTTGGTTGATGTACCTATTAAGGTGAGAGTTCCACCCAGAATAGCCGCATAAGACAGTGGCAGTAAAAGCTTAGCCGGCGCATGAGACTGATTTCGTCTCACCACACCAATCAAGGACGACACCACCGCAGTATTATTGGTAAACGATGACAACAGTGCGGTCGAGAAGCCCAGCTTAGCGATCGTCGATGCCAAAGAACCTTCACCTACAACTTGACTCAGCTTACCAAGCAAAGAAGTTTTCTCTAGCGCGGCAGTCGCTAAAATAATCAGTACTAGAGTCACTAAGCTGGCATTGGTAAAACTCGCCAATGCCGTCTCTAACTCCACCATGCCTAAAAGATAGGTCGTTAATGCTGCCGTAAAAAACAGCGCTGCGGGTGTCCAAAGTCCTGCCATCAAAGCAACAACTAAGGCAAATAATATGCTCGACAACACCCACAATTCAGACACCACTACCCCTCTAGCTTACTAATATCAAGCGCTTGCCAATGAGGATACTGCTTGCGGATCAATGCATTTAACTCAAGTTCGAAATCAGTAAACGGGCTCGCTGATTTACTCGTCTTAGCGGTTGAAACAGCCATCACTGCGGCCACTGTCGCATTGGATAATCGATCGATTAAGATCATGCCGCCTGTGTCACGGATCAGCGTATACGGGTCGATAGCAATCGCTTCATTTAGCTCTAGCGTGACGCGAGCCATATCGTTTAAACCGATAATGTCGCTGTCTTTACGCTCTAGCGTATTGATATCGACTAGGTATTCGATATTTGTGATAGTCGCTTGTAGCTTCTTGCCCGCCACCTTTAGATCATAAAGCTGGCCAATTTGTAGCTGCTTTTCATCCATCCAAGCAATATCAGCACTGATCTGGTTTGCCAATGTTGGGGCGTTATCGACTTGCGATAATAGGTCACCACGAGAAATATCAATTTCATCTTCTAGCGTTAGCGTCACCGCTTGACCCGCGATCGCTTCACTCAAATCACCATCGAATGTAACGATACGTTCAACTTTACTGCGCTTACCTGATGGTAGGGCCACCAGCTCGTCGCCCACTTTAATAACACCTGATGATACCGTGCCAGAGAAGCCTCTAAAATCGAGATCGGGGCGCAATACATATTGCACTGGAAAACGTACCGGTAAGCTGTTTAATTCACGGCGGGTGTCTATGGTTTCCAATAGCTCCAGTAGCGTGCCATCTTTATACCAAGGCGTTTGTGTACTGCGATCGACCACGTTATCGCCTTTTAAAGCCGATAGTGGTACATAACGAATATCGATGTCACCTAACTGCGCAGCAAACTCGGCAAAGTCAGCTTTGATGTCATTAAAGACTTTTTCGTCAAAGCCGAGCAAGTCCATTTTATTGATGGCTACCACAAAGTGACGTAGACCCAGCTGCGAGGCAATAAAAGCGTGACGGCGAGTCTGTGTTTGCACCCCATAACGCGCATCAACCAAAATGACGGCTAAGTCACAAGTAGAGGCACCCGTGGCCATATTACGGGTGTACTGCTCATGGCCCGGTGTATCGGCAATAATAAACTTACGTTTGTCGGTTGAAAAATAGCGGTAAGCAACATCAATGGTAATGCCTTGCTCACGCTCAGCTTGCAAGCCATCAACGAGTAATGCCAGGTCAATCTCATCACCGGTGGTGCCCATTTTGGCACTATCACTCTTTAAAGTTGCGAGTTGATCTTCATATATTTGGGCACTGTCATGCAGTAAACGTCCTATCAGGGTACTTTTACCATCATCGACACTGCCGCACGTTAGAAAGCGCAACATGCCTTTATGTTGCTGCTGCGCTAAATATTCCTTCACCCCTAAATCTTCTAGCTCAGCGGCTAAGCGGGTGTTGTTATTGACTGCTTGGTTCATGATTAATTCCTTTGAAATCTGACAATGCTTAGCACTTACCGCGCCTAGAAGTAGCCTTGGCGCTTTTTAAGTTCCATCGATGCACTTTGATCTGAATCGATAAGTCGGCCCTCACGCTCACTAGAACGTGTTAGCAGCATCTCTTCGATGATCTTCTCAAGCGTGTCAGCTTCTGAATGCATCGCTCCCGTTAATGGGTAGCAACCTAGGGTTCTAAATCGCACTAATTCATTTTTAACCGTTTCACCCTCTTCTAAAGGCAGTCTGTCATCATCAACCATAATCATCATGCCATCACGCTCAACGACAGGACGCTTTTGGGCAAAATAAAGTGGTACCAATTTTATGTTTTCTTGGTAGATATATTGCCAAATATCTAGTTCCGTCCAGTTTGAAAGCGGGAATACTCGGATGCTTTCACCTTTATTGACGGCACCGTTATAGGTGCGCCACAGCTCTGGACGCTGGTTTTTAGGATCCCATGTGTGGTGCTTATCGCGGAATGAGTAGACTCGTTCTTTAGCACGAGACTTCTCTTCATCGCGGCGTGCACCACCAAAGGCGGCATCAAAACCATACTTGTTCAACGCTTGCTTAAGCCCTTGGGTTTTCATGATGTCGGTATGCTTAGCACTGCCATGCGTAAACGGACCCACCCCCATCGCGATACCGTCAGGATTTTTATGCACCAGCAATTCAAAGCCAAACTCCTTGGCCTGAGCATCACGAAATGCGATCATCTCTTTGAACTTCCAATCGGTATCCACATGCAGTAAAGGAAAAGGGATCTTCCCCGGATAGAAAGCCTTGCGTGCTAAATGCAGCATCACAGAGGAGTCTTTACCGATGGAATACATCATTACTGGGTTATCAAACTCTGCCGCAACTTCGCGAATAATCTGAATGCTCTCAGCTTCTAATTGTTGTAAATGGCTTAACTCTTTGGCGGCCATGCTAATTCTCCGTCTTCTTGAATCGATTGTGCTAAGCACATCTATTTAATTTGTGTTGTTAAGCTTGCTTCGCGACTCTGCACACCTTGAGGCTTAAACCAATTCAGGCTATCAGCGAGTTCAACCACCTCACCTATCACCATCAATGCGGGCATCACTAATTCTGGATCTGCCGCTAATTGCTCAATATTCTCTAATGTGCCAATGAATGTTCGCTGTTCCTGAGTGGTCGCTTTGGAAACAATAGCAACAGGGGTATTAGGTGAACGTCCGGCATCAAGTAAACCCGCTTTAATAATGTTGGCGTTAAGGATCCCCATATACACGACTAAGGTATTATTCGGGTTGGCGTATCCTTGCCAGTCCATCGGCCGACTCGCTAATTGGCAATGACCGGTAATAAAGCTCACACCCTGGGCGTAATCTCGATGAGTCAACGGGATGCCTGCATATGCTGCGGTGCCGCTTGCTGCGGTGATCCCTGGTACGACTTCAAACTCGAGGCCAGACTCAACAATCGTTTGTAACTCTTCACCGCCCCGCCCAAAAATAAAAGGATCGCCACCTTTAAGACGGACCACATTTTTACGAGTAAACGCCTTGGTGACCAGTAATTGATTAATTTCGCTTTGCGCCGCGCTATGCTTACCCGCACGCTTACCCACCGCGATTTTTTCAGCTTTACTTGGAATGAGGGCCATGATGTCCTGACTCACTAAAGCGTCGTACAGCACCACATCCGCTGATTGCAATACACGGTATGCTTTAACCGTTAGCAGATCCACATCACCAGGGCCGGCACCCACTAGCCACACCTTTCCTCCTGCGGCTTGACCCGGTAAAGATACAATCTCCATCACGCTACCTCACTCTAATTTGATGACCTGAATATAGCCGCCCTCTTATTCCATAATAAATAGAAAATTCAGATCACTTATAACTTTTAGTTATTAAGAAATTAATTGTATTCACCAATACATTAAAATAAAGCATTAAACGTATATTAATCAGAAGCTTAAACCTAAACCCTTGATAAAGCCTATACAAAGCAGAAAATACACACTTTACAATTTGGCACTAAGTTATCGCATTTAGATCTAGAGGCGGGTTTCAAAACCCGCGTTGATATCACAGTGGTAGTCACTTCACCTATTTACCGAGTGTTAAGTTGCCAGCTTGCTATAGCACTGTTAAACACAGAGATAGCTAGGTAGAATTGCGACAAACAAAAAGAAGCGCAGTTTTAACAACTTTTGGGAATATTATGAATAAGCTAGGCACGCTATTATTGTCTATGGGTTTGGGCTGCTCTTTTGCGTCGTTTGCAGCAACGACGAAAGCAGAGCCAACAGAGGTCGCTAGCAAAACAGAAGATATTGAAGTCAAAAAACAAACATCATTGGTGGCAGCGCGAGTCTCTAAAGAAATTGCAACTGCCGACTTGCCTTATGTCATTACACCACACAAGGTTAACTACATTCTTCCGGTGACTTACAACTCCTCTCCTAATATGGAACCTTTTGCTGAAGAAGTTAAAGACACCCCGTTTACGATGGATAATGTAGAAGCCAAGTTTCAAATAAGTTTTAAATTTCCGCTCTGGCACAATGTATTTGGCGATAATGGCCACCTGTTTGCAGCATACACCAACCAGTCGTACTGGCAGGTGTATAACAAAGAAATATCTTCGCCGTTTAGAGAAACCAATCATGAGCCTGAAATATTCATGATCTTCACTAATGATTGGCAAGTGGGGCCTTTACAGAACTCTTTTTGGGGGGTCGGCGCCGTACACCAATCAAATGGGCAAGCAGGATCATTATCCAGGAGCTGGAATCGCTTATACGGCATGATGATATTCGATTCAGGGCCATTTGCGCTTGAAGCTAAAGCGTGGTGGCGTATACCTGAAGATGAAAAAGAAACCCCAACCTCTCCGAGTGGCGATGATAACCCAGATATAATGGACTATATGGGTAACCTTGAGTTTACAGGGGTGTACGGACTCGATGAGCATAGATTTAGCTTAATGGTGCGTAACTACATTCAAAAGCCTAATTATGGCGCAGTAGAATTTACCTGGAGTTACCCCATCATGGGCAATCTGAGACTCTATACTCAATACTTTAATGGCTACGGTGAAAGTCTTATCGACTATAATTCACATAACCAACGCATAGGTATCGGGATCTCTATCAACGATATTTTATAACTATGCTTTTTAGTCAATTAGTTAGAGGCTATGCCAGCCTAGCCTAGAAAAGGCTAAGCTGGCCATATCCGAGAATCGATATGACAGTCAGTTTTAAAAGCATAGTCGTATTATTTGTACTTATGATGGGCATAAGTGCAGCTCAACTCATTCGACTGTCTTTTTTCCCACATACTGCCTCGTATACACTGAGCCCAGCACAGCAGCGACAAGATATTAACCAACTTTTAGCCGTAATTAATCAAAAGTCATCTTTCGCAGCATTCGATCCCGCCCAAAAATACATTTTTAATCAACAAGCACAACGACTGTTAAGCGCTAACTTACAGCCGAGTAATGCGGTTAATTTTCAAGTTAAATTGCAGCGTTGGATCTCTTATCTCAATGATCCAGCGACCTCTATAAGTCTGCCCAATCGAGCGAAGCAACTTACCGATATAAAACAGCTTCCAGGCCAGCTCTATTACGATGGTCAACATTGGTTAGTGTATACCGCAGAAAATAGTCTGTTCAATGAAGAGTTTCCCTTCTTAACCCACATGGACGGCCTCCCCATGCAACGCTGGCAGAAAGCTGCGCAGCGGTACATTCCCGACTCTATCAAGTTATCAATCAAGGAGCAGAGTCATTGGTTACACGGCATTAATCAGCTTCGGTTAGATATAGGCTTAACAACCTCTAACAGCATCGTTTTGACATTCACCAATACAGAGGGTGATAACACTCAGCGAGAGGTTGCTTTAGTCAGCAGAAATCAACAGCAAGAGAATATTCAGCAGCCGACAGCAGCGGCCATGGCCGCTTCATCTAGCTCACAGCATGTGATTCGTTACCCTGAAAATATTAAATTATCACCCCATATTTTAGAGCAACTTGCATTAAGCAAACCTGAACAAGATCTTATACTCGATATCAGACACCTAAACGTACCGGATACCGCTTTAACTCAATGGCTACAACGCCAATTTGCGCCTCAGAGTGTGGCATATAGTAGCGCTATCGGATTAATGAAATACAAACGTTATCCTCATTCATCAACAAAGTTATTTTCGACTAAAAACATAGTTCCAATTAAAGAACTACATTTTTTTGAGCAAGTTAACTTAGAAGCATTGGGGTTCGATAACCATATTCAGGACTCTATAAGCTTTAGCCAATGGCTAGTCCGTCGCTTAGTAAACAACAGAGAGGAAAATCAATCTAAGCAACGAAAATTAGTTTTAATAGTCGATTCAAGCTGCCAACAGGAGTGTGAATGGCTGGCATTGATGGCATCAGCATGGCCAAACGTACAACTTATAGGGGAAAGAACCAGAGGCAGTCTAAGCCCACGCCACTATGCCTCACTCACACAAAGTGGCATAAAGGTGAGCTTTAGTGCAGCCTTAGTCTATAGCCCTCAAGGAAAGCTAGTATCAGGTATCGGCATACGCCCTACAATTGACTTAAACGACCTCGCGCTTAATCATGAAAACATCAGGCATTTAATCACTGCTAAATCTAATAGCCCAACACACGCATCAAGCGCCAATGCACTCACAACAGCTAAAAGATCGCCATAAAAGCATCTTTTATGATGAAGATCCGCACTTTGGTTCCATAGCTTGCTTAAGTAGGGTATAAGGGCACTATGAAAACCCCTAAACGACTCCAACCATTGGTTGATGAAGGATTAATAGACGAAGTTGTTCGTCCATTAATGAGTGGCAAAGAAGCCGACGTCTACATCGTAAGATGTGGTGATGATGTCCGCTGCGCTAAAATCTACAAAGAAGCTGACAAACGTAGTTTTAAAAAAGCAGTCGAATATCGTGAGGGCCGTAAAGGCCGCAATAGCCGACGTACTCGTGCGATGGAAAAAGGTTCCAATTACGGCCGTCAAGAACAAGAGAATGCCTGGCAGAATGCCGAAGTAGATGCTTTGTATCGCCTAGCTGATGCTGGAGTGCGAGTGCCTCAACCCTATGGCTGTTTTGACGGCGTATTATTGATGGAGCTGGTTACCGATGACGCCGGCTTCGTAGCGCCGAGATTAAACGATATTAGCCTTACTGAAGAGATGGCCATTGCCCATCATTATCAAGTAATGAAAGATGTGCAGCGTATGCTTTGTGCTGGACTTATTCATGGCGACCTGTCTGAATTTAATGTGCTGCTAGATGATAAAGGCCCAGTGATTATCGATCTGCCTCAAGCTGTCGATGCTGCAGCAAATAACAATGCCAAGCGCATGTTATTGCGTGATGTGAACAACATGACCCAATATTATGGCCAGTTTGCTCCCTCAGTGCTAAAAACCAAATATGCACAAGAGATGTGGCTAAAATTTGAATCTGGCGATCTGTCAGCAGATAGTGAATTAACTGGCGAATTTATTGAGAGCGAACATACCGCCGATATCAATGCCGTATTGGAAGAGATCCAAGCAGCATTCGAAGAGGAACAAGAACGTAAAGAGCGAATTAGTGATGCCGCTGAGCAAGATGAGTATTAGGCAGACCTGCAACTCCACAAGTTAATCATAAAAAAGCCCAACCGACAGTGTTGGGCTTTTTTATGTCGTTGTAGCCTGTAATCTCTCACTATTAACTCACTCGTGAATTGAAGCATCAGCTAAATCCAATTGCGATACCGATTAACAGCCGATAGACTCCATAAGAACTTAAATGGATTAGCGACAACGATGCCCCAGACACCGACGCCCAAGATATCTCCTCAAAAAATAGCTAGGTCCCATGCCAAGACTCCAGCGGTCACCTCGCCAAAAGCCATTCGCCAAGCGATACGCGTTGCTCGCCGCAACTTAAGCAGTGTGCAACAGTCTATTTTCGCTAATACGGCAGCAATAAAAGCACTGCAAAAACTCAAACAACTGAAGGCAGATAAGGTCGCGTTATATCTGACCAATGACGGCGAACTGGATACTCAAGTGTTAATCAAAACACTTTGGCAACAAGGCATTCATGTGTACTTGCCAAGGCTGCACCCCTTTACCGCAGGCAATCTTATCTTTCTTCGCTATGACGAAGACACTACTGTTGAGAAAAATAGCTTAGGTATTTGGGAGCCACACTTAGATATAACCCAAATGATCTTACCGCATCAGTTGGATGTAGTGATAACCCCGCTGGTCGCCTTTGATGACCAAGGCAACAGAATGGGTATGGGCGGCGGCTATTACGACAGAACCTTAGCCAACTGGCAAACATGCGGAAAACCGTTCCCCATTGGCTATGCTCATGATTGTCAGCTGGTGACTAAGCTGGCTTGCGAACATTGGGATGTGCCTTTACCATTTATCATTACCCCCTCAAAAAACTACTCATTTGACTAGGGGCTAGCCATTGCAACCGGTAATGAAAACTAAACCTGCCAATTAATCGCTGTGGAGCCCTGCTGCTCAAGCAGCTGATTTACATGAGAGAAATGCTTACAGCCAAAAAAACCTCGGTAGGCAGATAATGGCGAAGGATGTGGGCCAGAAACGATTTGATGATGCCCTGCGGTAATGACTTTGCCTTTCTTTTTAGCATGAGCCCCCCAAAGCACAAATATTATAGGTTGAGGCTGCTCATTGAGATGCAATAACACGTTTTGAGTGAACATTTCCCAACCGGACTTGGCATGAGAATGCGCTTTACCCTGCTCGACCGTAAGCACTGTATTTAGCATTAACACCCCTTGCTGTGCCCACGGTAACAGGTTGCCATGCTCTGGGATCGTAAAGCCGTCTATATCGCTAGCCAGTTCCTTATACATATTAACTAAAGAGGGTGGCACTTTTACCCCTTTTTGTACCGAGAAACACAGCCCATGCGCCTGATTGGGTCCATGATATGGATCTTGCCCTATCAGAACGACTCGAACCTCATTTAACGGCGTATATTCAAATGCTGATAATATCTGTTCTTTAGGTGGGAAGATCACTTTACCGGCAGTTCGCTCAGCCTCAACAAAGGTTTCTAGTGCCATATAGTAATCTTGTTGCTGTTGCGCCTGGATGAAGGTTTTCCAGGTTGAATTAATTGTCATCGGAGAGCTCACTAAAATGTTTTATTGATAGTAAGAGTTCACATTATCGCTGGCAATCAGTTAAGGCATTTATAATCATATTTGTGACTAAAGAGCCATCAAACGAGTACGGCAGTTAATCACAATTATCCCCTGGTATTACGTGAATTTATCGTTAAGCGATTGGTATTCGGTATTTTTGATGTTAAAATGCGCGTTCAAATTTGCCCAGGATGGCCAGCCACATGTTGTACTCTTCTACTGTTAAACCCCAATCTGGATTCACCTTAATAGAGCTCGTTGTTGTCATTATTATTTTAGGTATATTGGCTGTAGTGGCCGTACCGAAATTTGTCAATATCTCAGAAGATGCACAAGTATCAATGGTTAAGGGCACGGGCGGTGCATTTAAGTCTGGGGTTGATCTCGCGCGAGCAGTATGGGCAGTAAAAGTTGGCAGCGGCCCTGCTGAAGACTTACCCGTATTCGGCACCGCTCAAGATGGCGAGGTTGACTTTAATGCTAACGGTTGGCCTGCACAGCACTATTCTCAAGGTAACGAAGCGTCACCTGCACTTGATAATGTCGAAGACTGTATCTCAGTGTGGGAAGTTCTCTTTCAAGGTGATGAGCCCAGCGTGTCTGATAACGCCAACACTAATGAAACCCATTACAAAGCGACTTATACTAACGCGACTTGTACATTCAGCTATAGAGACAATACCAATCTATCCATTCGGTACGATTCTAATTTAGGTTCAGTTACAGTAGACTCAGATCCAAGCAGTTAAAATGAGCTAATCTTAACTCAGAGAAAGTACTGAAAAATGGACCTAATCGTGACAAAAAGTAAACGTCATCACGGCTTCACACTTATTGAACTCATTGTTGCTATCATCATTTTAGGGATCATCGCTATTATCGCGATGCCAAAATTTATTAACCTAAGACAAGATGCCGAGACAGCAACACATGAAGCGACTGGCGGTGCTTTTAAAGGCGGTATTACATTAGCTAACGTAAAATGGGCTGCCGCAGGGAACTCGGGGCCCGCTGATAACTTGCAAGTGTTCGGTGGTGGCGCATCTGGTCAGTTAGATATTAACCTTTGGGGGTTTCCGGCTCAGAATTACCCACCATTGGAATCCAGTCCTCGATTGAATAACACCAACGACTGCATGTCGGTTTGGCGAACCATATTAGAAGATGCCCCACTTGTCTCAAACTCCGCAGATACTGTAGATGCCGTTTATCGTGCCGTATATCAAGGACCGGATCAATGCTACTTTTACTACCTTCCAGAACAGACTATGTCCATCTACTATGATTCTCGCGATGGTAGCGTTATTACCGATTCAGATCCCAATAGTTAATAACTAATGATTTCTTAAGTGCTAATTTACGATAGAATCAGGGTTTAGAATATCAATCACTAAGAGCATAAGCAGAATGTCAGAAGCTAAAAAAGAAACTACCATTTTTGAAATAGCCGATCAATTCATTGCATTGGCCAACGAAATTTCAGCAACAGAACAGGATGTCGGTAAAGTCGGCACTGGATTACGTTTTGCCGCAGCGCGTTTCAATGCATTTGAAGCATCACTCAAGTCAGCTGATCTAGCCGCTGAGAAAGATAATGCTGTAGAGTGGTTTGGTAACGAATATAAAGAGATGTTGAAAGACAACATCGAAGATCATATTAAAAATCCATCACAGCCAAAAGCTGAAGAGCCAGCTAAAGATGATTCAGTGCAACAATTTAACTCTTAGTGAACACGCTGTAAAACAAACAAAAACGCCATCAGTTATGATGGCGTTTTTGTTACTCGTGTAGACTTATAAGCTCGCCAGCACTCTTATGGCTAACAAAATCAAGACCACACCAGACAGTTTATCGATAAGTGCGGCTTTTTCACGTAGCTTTGGCAATACCGCTGAATGCGACAATACTAACGCAATTAAGGTATACCAAAGACCATCGACAATCAGCGGTGTTAATACAATCAGTCCTTTTGCAGTCATATTGTCTGCCACCATGACAAATTGACTGAAGAGAGCTAAAAAGAACAACATAATCTTGGGGTTAAATAACGAAATAGCTAAACCATCTCGTGCAGCCGTTAACGCATCAGTCGACTTACCTGCAGCTAACTTATCAGACATGCCACCTTTTGAACGCAGTGCTTGGACGCCCATGTAAGCTAAATACAATGCACCGATGATCGCTATAGCATTGAACACCATTGGCGCCTTCTTCAACACCACGGCAAGCCCTAATAACGTTACCAGTGCATACACCCCAATACCAATAGAGTGAGCCCATGCACAGATAATCCCTTTGGTTCTACCGCCACCAAGGGTATGCCTTACCACCATCGCCAAGCTAGGCCCAGGAGACATCGCTCCCAAACAACAGATAGCTAGCAAACCTAGCCATGCACTAAAACTCATTTAATTCTTTACCTATATTGCTAATATTTATATTAAGTAAACCGGCAAGAAGTATATAGTAAAAACAATATCTATTCGCGCATGTGTGACAAGCTATATGTTACAGAGTTTTTATGAGTCATTTGAAAAAATACATATTGTTTATAATGGCATGTACGTTTTTTGATACTTAATAGTGAGTAATTAACGATTGAAACTATTTGCCCTATTAAGGCTTAAGTCGGTTGTAATGAAACGGCAGCAACTACGTATTTTTCCGAGCCTCACACAAATTTCGCAAAATACATACTAATGAAAATACCAATAGCGTTATTAGGTAATTTGTTCCTAAAACTCTCTATGGCTAACACCCGACTAGGGTTAACTACGAGTTTTACACTTATTGTTTGAGTCCAGCTTCACTTATTAAATTTTGTTCATTTCGATTGAATGTCATACAGTTAAATAATAAGCTCCGTCAGTTAATTGTTCTTTATCCAATTGAATCACAAGAATAAATTAATTAAATGTAGCTAGTGTTACGGCAGTTAGTGCTTAACTTTCCTACACTGTTAATAGCTGCTTGTTATTTTGTTGCTCTACTTGAGTTGCAGCGATTACATTTATAGAAGGGACGGAATGGTATGTTGGTAAGTGGAATGAGTAATGATGGAGAGCTATTTCAGGAGCTCTTTTTATGGATCGGCCAAGATCTGCCAAAAACCACTGACGCTAAGTTTGAATATTTACAAACGCCCAACGAAATCATTGTTAAGCAATTATTACCCGATTGCATCGTGCTATCTATGCCAACGGAAGTACAAGATGAGGTATTGATGACGTTACGTCATCATGAGTTAACATCTCATTGTCTTATTTTAGTCTTGCAGGATAGTCCGCTGTCTCCGTATTTGGCTAATGGTACGTGGGATGAAGATTACACTCAGCATTATCAAACGTATAAGTCACGAAAGCAGCAGATTAAATTACGCTATTATGATGATAATGCTTACAAGCTACTGGCATACCTCTGGTTGCATCCTGAGTTTATCTTAACTCCTCAGAGTGTGCCTTCTAGTAGCACGTTATTCAATTATCCCTTACTCAACTCCTGGGGAATTGCCCCTGAAGAGAGTTTTTCTTGGCTGACCTCGCTCAAACGTAAAGGTTGGATTGAGTCTAATAGCTTAATTAATCGGGTGCGCTTTTGTGGCGCTTGTCAATCTGGGCACCTTAACTACATAGATACTTGCCCTCAATGTCAAAGTATCGAGATTGAAATGCAGGCAAGTCTGCATTGCTTTAATTGTGGCCATATTGGAAAACAGGATCGTTTCAAGAAAAAGTTGGGGCTTAGTTGTCCAAATTGCACCCAAAATCTACGTCATATTGGTGTCGATTATGATCGACCGATTGAAAATCAACATTGTAGCGGTTGTGACTCTATTTTTATTGAAGCCAATGTGGATGCTGAATGTCTACATTGTAAGGTTCACAATAAGCTAGCTGATCTGCAGGTGCGTAATATTTATGACTATCGTCTGGAGACAACTGGCAGACGTATTGTTCGTCAGGGAAAAGATCAAGGCTTATTTGCTTTGCTCCCGGGTGATGCAATGACCAACACTCAGTTTGATTGGTTAATCACCTGGCAGAACCAGTTAGCCATTCGTCATGGACATGAGCATACGATAGTCTCGATTCAAATGTTAAACCTAAATGCGTTTCTTGCACAAGAAGGGGAAACTAAGGGCTTTGCCCATCTAGATGCATTATTGGAAAGGATCAGAAGTACGATTCGTAACACTGATGCGTGCAGCTATTCACCAATTCATGGCTTATTGTTATTTTTGCCATTCACAAAAATAGATCAAATTAAGGTTATCTATAGCAAAATATTTGAGCTTAAAAGTAGACAAACGGTCTCTAATATTGAAGTTAGCATCAGGGCAATTGCACTACCGGATAAAAACTGGGGTGATGATGTTCAGATATGGTTAACAGACAAATTAGCGAGCGTGGAATCACTCTAATGCTAAGTGAGTTTAATACCATCAGCTATATCGTTCTCGATATTTGGTATCAGCTGGGTGAACATCTAATTTTCTTTGTGTGGCTCATTCCCCTTGTGCTTATGTATGAGATGCCTTTGATGATCATTGTCGTCGGAGGTATTTTACGTTGGTATTACACAACGTTTATGGTGCCGCAGAAAACATCACTGTTTAAGCCCAAAGTGTCTTGCGTTATCACTTGCTATGCCGAAGGAGCAGCTGTTAAGTCAACCATCGACTCTTTTGTCGAGCAAACTTACGATGGTGAGATTGAGATCATCGCAGTGGTAGATGGGGCTGTACAAAATGGCGATACTTATCGAGTCGCGATGGCGTGTGCTAAAGCCTGTAAGTCGAAAAATCGTCGAGTTATTGTTTTACCTAAATGGCAACGGGGTGGAAGAGTATCTACGTTGAACGCTGGTCTAAGTATGGCGTCGGGGGAAATTGTCATCAATGCCGATGCTGACACCTCTTTTGATAACGATATGGTCAATCAAGTGGTGCCCTATTTCGAAGACCCAAATGTACCAGCTTTAGGCGGGGCGCTCAGAGTAAGAAACATCACTGAATCCATCTGGACCCGAATGCAATCTATCGAGTATTTGATCTCCATGCAGGGAGGTAAAACGGGATTAGCTCAGTGGAATTTACTGAATAATATCTCTGGCGCATTTGGTGTGTTCAGGCGAGATTTTTTGATGCAAATTGGCGGTTGGGATACTCATACCGCTGAAGATTTAGACTTAACGGTAAGAATTAAACAGTATTTTAAGCGGCATCCGAACTGGAAGATCCCATTTGCAACGTTGGCGATTGGTCACACGGATGCCCCAGCAGATCTCAAAACATTAGTGATGCAAAGATTACGCTGGGATGGCGATCTGTTATTTCTCTATTTTAGAAAACATTGGCCTGCATTTACGCCAAAATTGTTAGGCTGGGGTACTTTTTTATTTACCTTATTCTATGGATTTTTACAGAATGTGTTGATGCCTTTCATTATCGTTCTTTATGGGGCTGGTATCATTTTACTCTACCCATGGCAATTTATCGCATCCATATCCACTGTAATTTATAGCCTATATTCTATGGTTTTAGTGTTTTTCTATCTCTTGGTGTTGTTGGCTATTTCAGAACGGCCGAAACAGGATTTAAGGCTAGCCATCTGGTTACCCCTATATCCATTTTATGCACTTTTTATGCGCCTAGTGTGTTTCTTTGCATTGATTAACGAGGTGGTTAGACGTTCACATGAAGAAAGCTCTATGGCTCCATGGTGGGTACTAAAGCGAGGGCGTAAATTTTGAATGATGAGTTACTAAGTTGGGCTACCAAACAAAGAATGAAGCAGGGATATTAAGATGAAAGTAAATTACCAAGCGACGCCTAAGGCTCATAAGCCAGATGTAGATAATGGCGTCGAGGTTAAATATTCTGCAGCTAAACGGGCTGGTTTTAAATTTAGATGGTACATGCTGTTATTTTTGGTGGCCTCTCCTGTCCTTTTAGTGAGTTGGATATTGGCAAAGCCTTATATCTTTGTGCTTGCTCCGGGGATCATTACAGCTGAACCATTGGAGATGAGAGCACCCAGTAAAGGTATGGTGAAAAGTGTGGAGAACCATGCCAGAGGTGAAGTAGAGAAAGGTGGAGATTTATTGGTGATTGCAGATCCAGAATTAGATGCCCAAGTTACAGAGCTCACTCGACAACTAAAGGGGCTCGAAGGGGGAGCATCCTTTGATGGAGAACAGGTATTACAAAGGTTACGTGGTCGTATAGAAGTGGCTCATCATGGTGTAAAGCGCCAAGATGATCTGCTCGTTACCTACTTAGATTTTCAGAAAAGAGGGGTGGTACCCACCTCTGATATGGCCATGGTTATGCAGGCCAATACCGCTTCTAAAATGGCATTAGAGCAGGCTAAGGTTGACCTGCTACATGAGCTTGAACGGCAACATATTCAGAGCATTGCGGGTGTAGTCACTCAAACGCGTAATCAACTTAAATCTCAACTTGCCAAGCTAAAGTCAAAACAAACAGAGATGAAGATAATGGCACCGTTTACCGGCAGGGTTGAGGACACTTTGGTACAAGTTGGTGAACAAGTAAATGTGAATCAACCCTTACTATGGCTAACCGGCAGAGATAAGCCCGTGGTATTAGCCTATTTAGATCCTAAATATCTCGAGTACGTTGAGATTGGCCAGCAAGCCACCATTAAGTTACCCAACGGGCAGGATATAAGGGGCAAGATAGAAGAACCTACTGAACTGGTGACTAAGATCCCTAAGCAGCTCTCTGGCCCTTTCGATGGTGAGAAGGCTGCACTAAAAGTAACGCTAACATTGGATGATGTTTTACCTTTCACTGTAGAGGGCGTTCCAGTTGAAATCAGTTTTGATTACCAATGGTAACTATAATCTGTATATGAAACATCAAATTGCCGTTTTTGATACACTCCTTAAGGGTTCAACTTCTCCGCCTTTTTCTGGTAAGTTGCAACGATTCGACAAGCTCATGTGATGTATAAGAGGGAAATTGTGATGCGTAATAGGACTTGATGAATACTGCTGTATTCATCAGAGTTTGTAGCCTATTTTATTTAAGAAATAGGCTACAAACTCTATGGAACTAGCACAAAATATCCATTGCAAACAGCTTTGTCTGACTATAACAATCTAATGAATCCACCGACTGATTAACGGTGCGCGTTTACCGTACGATCTGCCGCCCAATGTCTTAATCCTGCCAGCTTTTCACGCATGACAACCGATAACGGTCGTGTATTCATTAACTCTGCAATCAGAAGAGGTTGATCAACATCTTGGTTAGTGGCTCTTGCGGTATAAATGGCCGAGATAACAGCTTGCTCAATTTCAGCCCCCGAAAAACCTTCACTTGCCATAGAAAGCTGAGCTAAGTTCAAAATACTCGGATCAAGACTACGCTTTTTAACATGGATAAGAAAAATCGCTCTGCGGATCTCGTCATCCGGCAAGTCGACAAAGAAAATCTCATCCATTCGCCCTTTACGCATCAGCTCTGGTGGCAATGCGCTAATATCATTGGCTGTGGCAACCAGAAACACATCGGACTCTCGTTCGGCCATCCAAGTCAAAATAGTCCCAAGGATCCGCTTCGATGTGCCATCGTCACTGTCGCCACTGCTTAGGCCTTTTTCTATTTCATCAATCCACAAAACACACGGTGACATCACGTCAGCAAGTTCGAGCGCTTGACGAAGATTCTTCTCTGTTTCACCGATATATTTATTGTACAGCGCTGCCAAGTCCATCTTTAGCAGAGGCCTTTGCCACAATCCAGCTACCGCTTTGGCTGCTAAGCTTTTACCACTCCCCTGCACGCCTAACAGTAAAATACCTTTGGGACTGTCGATCGCACTTGCGTGACCTAATGATGGCGAACGGTGCTGCAACCATGTTTTAAGGTTATGTAAACCCGCCACTTGAGAAAAGTCGCTAGTGTCGTATTCAAACTGCAGTACCCCATCCATATTGAGCAGTTCAAACTTACCACGGTTAACAATATCGATATCGGAGTAAGTGATCGCACCGTCATCCACAATGGCTTTATGTGCCAAACGACGAGCATCATCAAAGGTCACCCCTCTTAGATTATCAGCAAGTTTTAACGCCGCTGACTCATCGACGTCAATATTAAAGCCTTGTTGATTAGCCTGCTTAACCTGCTCATTGATAATATTAAGTAGCTGAGTACTATTAGGTAATGACAGCCGAAAATGAGCGCAATAGCGCTTAATCTCTGCCGGGATCTCAAAGGCATGACTAATCAACACTATGGTGTGCTGCAGCGCTTCATACTCCAATGCTATCTCTTTAAGTAAGCGTATATTCTTGGGTTCATCAATAACAAAAGGATGAAAATCGCAAAGTGCATAGATCCCACGTTGGGTCGTCGACTTTATCTGCCCCAAAATATCGCTAGGCTCACTATTAAACTTCTGCACTCCCATGTCTTTATCGACTCGCGATAGCCCTTGCGTAATACTCCAACTGAACAGGGGTTGATACAGTACCAGCGACACCTTTTTGAGCAACTCAATGACTCGGTACTCTTCATAGGTTTCGATAATCACAATGGGGGTATTGGAACGCAAAACTGCTGTCAAATCCCTGATATCTTGCATTCTTTACTGCCTATTCAATGTAAAACCAATAATAAAGGGACCTTAACGGTCCCTTTCAACAATTGCATAACGCTGCGCTTATACACTATGCCATTAATGGAATAGATAGTTCAGCCAACCTTGCATTCTTAACAATACTTTTCGCATTATCGCCACGTGCGCAAAATGTTCAGTATAAATTGCGATATGGCCAGAAACACCAGCAGGAAAGCGTTTAATAATTTCATCCTGATCTTCTAGCTCAATCACAACGATAGCTCTACCACGTGCCATCATAATGTTAGAAGTAATAAGCCGACCACCAGACTGGATCTCCCCCTCAGCCATCGCAGGTAATATCTGCGCGACTTTGCCCTTAAAGACGACACCTGGTGCACCGTCCAAAATAACCTCGGCTTCGTCACCTTCCTGCAGTCTTAGTAAAGAGTTTTGCCAAAATGAGCCTGCAAAAATACGGTCGTCATCAGGTATGAAACTGAGCAGTGATCTCAGCGGCATAGGCACCGCTACGATCCCTGGACGTAATGCCAACTGTGTCACCATGCCATCAGCAGGCGCTCTAACAACGGTCTGATCTAGGTCAAATTGCGCTTTTTCAAGCTCGCCCTGGATCCCTGCAACTTTAGTATTGACCCCATCTACATTTGACTCAAACGCTAATCGCACTCTTAACTCGTCAGCATTGGCAGCAGTCAATTGAGCCTCTGATGCTAAATAAAGTTGGCGTTTATTATCAAGCTCTAACTCAGTAAAAGGTGAGTTTGCACCGCCTCTTTTACGACCTTTTTCGTAACGAGCATAAGCTGACTTGGTTCTATCTCTATCAGCCGTCGCTCTTACCACTGAAGCTTTAGCCATCTCCCAAGAGGCTTTCAGTTGTGGCACTTCAAGCTCTGCCGCCACTAACGCTGCGCGCTTTTGTTTTACAATGGCTGCATATCCCGTAGGATCGAGCTTAAATAATACATCACCTTTTTTGATCGATGTGTTTGGCTCAACGTCCACTGAAACGACCACTCCTCGTACTAGCGGGTTGATCGGCGTTGTAACGAACATCTCTTTAGCGAAAGGTGTGTAAGGATGGTTGTAGTTCATTAATACAATCAATGCGCCAACAATAAAGATGCCGCCTAAAATTGCTGTCGGTACCGTCCATTTTGTCAGTGGGATCTTGAATATTTTAAAAATAGCGATACAAATTGCGGTATAAGTAAGAACGAGTAATAAGTCCATGCTACGCCTTCCCCTCTAGTGATCCACTGGTCTCTTCGACAACGGGCTCGACCTGCTCAACAGCAGTATGACGGCCTTCAACAGCGGCTAACCTTTGTTCTAATTTTCTCACGGTTTCAGTCAAGCCCTTGACCTCGCTGTCTAAAATCTGTTCTTTCTCGATAACTTGGTTGAAACCCCAACCACGATCTTCGCGATACAAGGTGGCCCAGATCCACAAAAAAGGCCAGATAGCGTGTAGCGTAAAAAGGCTAACCCAGCCAGCAACATGAATAGCATCTTGCTGAGGATGATTTCGATCTTTTGCTATTTCATAAGGGATGTCGTGAATTGCTATCACACCATAAAAAATAAAAATGGCGACAAAAAAGATAATTCCTAATGCAAAGTAATCTAAAAACACAGCGCACTCCTTTAAATGTGTTAATTACGGGAATTAATTATCCCCACCGCAATAAAAACATCTTGGCAACAAATGTCGTACAAAGCCATATTTATTTGATTTAAAACTTTATATTAGCGTGCGCTTTTTTTCTAAAAATACGTGATCTGCCACACATTTATTACCTATCTTACTTTAGAAGGTTTAACCTCAGGGTAGACTAATAATCATAATAAACCTTGCCTCAAACCAGTGATATTACTTGGTGTGAGAGTAAGCCCCCTACACGACTAATAAAGGTACAAACCATGATAGGTACAGCGTTAAGTGCGGGCGCAAAACGCGCGATGCTTCTTGGATCGGGTGAATTAGGCAAAGAAGTGGCGATTGAACTGCAGCGCTTTGGGATTGAAGTGATTGCTGTTGACCGCTATGCCAATGCACCAGCAATGCAGATAGCTCACCGCAGTCACGTCATCAACATGCTTGATGCAGCAGCACTAGAGCAAGTCATTTCGTTAGAAAAACCAGACCTTGTGATCCCAGAGCTTGAAGCGATTGCCACTCAAGCATTGGTTGAGTTAGAGGCGAAAGGGGTCAACATCATCCCAACCGCCAAAGCCACTCAATTAACGATGGATAGAGAGGGTATTCGCCGTCTAGCAGCTGAAACATTAGCGATCCCCACTTCACCATACTTTTTTTGCGATACACAAACACAATTCAAACAAGCCATTACCGCTATTGGTTTACCTTGTGTGGTAAAGCCCGTAATGAGCTCATCAGGTAAGGGTCAAAGCGTTATCCGCACTGAATCTCAAATAGATGCTGCTTGGCATTATGCTCAAGAAGGCGGAAGAGCTGGCGGTGGACAGGTTATTGTCGAAGGGTTTATCGCCTTTGATTATGAGGTCACCCTACTGACGATTAGCGCGATTAATGGTATTCATTTTTGCGATGCGATTGGCCATCGTCAAGAAGAGGGGGATTACCGAGAATCATGGCAGCCACAGATTATGTCTGATGTCGTAAGGGCAAAGGCACATGACATCGGCGAGAAAGTAGTGCAAGCGCTGGGGGGTTATGGCTTATTCGGTGTCGAACTCTTTATTAAGGGTGATGAAGTTTATTTCTCAGAAGTATCACCAAGACCACACGATACCGGCATGGTCACCATGATAAGCCAAGATTTATCTGAATTTGCGCTACACGTGCGGGCTATATTGGGCTTACCTATCAGCAATATTGTTCAACACGGCCCCAGTGCATCGGCAGTGATCTTGGCAAAGGGACACTCAAACAACATTCAGTTTTCAGGTATAGCAGAAGCATTAGTTGAGCCAGATACTCAAGTTAGATTATTTGGTAAACCAGAGATAGATGGCTCAAGACGCTTAGGCGTCGCTTTAGCCAGAGACACCACGATTGAACGAGCAGTAGATAAAGCCCTCGCCTCGGCTAATAAAGTTAAGGTCATTCTCTAGTAAAAAGTTCTGTAGTCAAAAGCCCGTTAGCAAAAAGCCCTTTATGTAACGCTACATAAAGGGCTTTAATATTTTGACTGGCACCAACCGTTAGTTAACCGTGTTTACAGCGTCACCCTTTAGAAAGCCGCTAACATTATTAACCGCAATATTCAGTAGATTTTGCCTAGCCTCAATTGTTGCCCATGCATTATGCGGTGAAATACTAATATTGGGCGCCTTAAGCAGAGGATTGCTTGCTTGTGGAGGTTCGCTCGACAACACATCTACGCCGCTAAAAGCAATCTGCCCTTGCGCTAACGCATCAGCCAGCGCGAGCTCATCAACCAAGCCACCACGAGCAGTATTGATTAACATTGCAGTGGGCTTCATCTGCTTTAATACACTGCGATTAATTAACTTATCAGTACTCGCCGTTAAGGGGCAATGTAGCGAAACAATATCCGCATCTACAAACAAGCTATCTTGCGTAACCCAAGTGCAGCCAGTGGGGAGTACAACCTTAGCGTTACGAGTATTCACGATAACCCGCATACCGAATGCCTTTGCAATTTGAGCCGTCGCTTGGCCAATATCACCAAAACCTATCAAGCCTAATGTCTTACCTTTTAACGATTGCAGTGGCGATAAAGTAAAACAGAAATCTTCACTCTCAGACCACTGACCTTGCTTCACAGCCTCTGAGTGACGCGCTACCTGTTGAGTCGCGTGGAGGATATGGGCAAATACCATTTGTGCAACGGCATCAGGCCCGTAACCTGGCACATTGGTCACTAGGATCCCAAGTGCAGTGGCAGCGTCGATATCAACAACATTAGTCCCAGTTGCAAGTACACCAATATATTTAAGATTGGGCAATTGCTTGAGGGTCTTTGCATCGAGTACAGTTTTATTGGTCAGCAAAATCTCGGCATCTTTACAGCGAGCAAGTACGTCTTGTGGTGCAGTCCGTTCATAACAGGACAGCTCACCCATTGAGGCAAGAGGCTGCCAACTTAGGTCGCCTGGATTTAGTGTGTACCCATCTAAAATGACTATCTGCATCTATTATTCTCACGCTGGAATGTTGGCTGGAAAACTTAAGCGCTAAAGCTTAAGCCCTAAAACTTAAGACTTGCCCCTATATTAGCTTGGCCTTGCCACATGATGTCCGTCTGAATATTCCAAAGACAACCCTGTCCGCTGCAAAACAGTTCATTATTTGAATTTACAAAGGTCGCGTAACCCTTAACCTCAGCGAACAACGAAAATGCACTGGTTACTTGATACTCTACGCCCCCTCCTAATGCGACTGAAAAGCGGGTCTCATTAGAGTAGGCGCCGCTGGGTCTCATTTGAGTTAAACCCAAACTGGTGGTGACATAAGGCTTAACGTCTTTCATTGGAAAATACAAAGTGCCGCCGACATGAAAATAGTCAACATCCATTTTGGTGATAACATCGGGACTGAAAGTGCCGCTGGCACGTAGATCAGTCGATTGATGACTATAAAGCAGGTAAACATTGCCAGGATCTTTAGTCGTAAAACCTAACATCACGCCATAGTTTTCAGCTTCAGACACTTTGACGGTGCCATTATCTTCACTTTGGGTGCTGTAAATATCGAAATCACTCGCGCCAAAGCTATAACCACCAAAGGGGGCCACATAGACTTCAGCCACTGCGGGCAAAGAACAAAACGCGGTCAATACAAATGCTAGGCTTTTTCTCATAACAGATCCTTCTCGTTAATCATTATTATGCAGGGTTAGCGCATACCTCTATCACTCTTAACCCTATCATAAGCTGCTTGAATATCTTGAGCTTTTGTTTTTGCCAGTTCCATCATTTCTGCAGGTAGCCCTTTAGCGACTAATTTGTCAGGATGATGCTCGTTCATTAATTTACGATAAGCTCTTTTAATATCTTGGTCAGACATCGACTCTTCCATACCTAAAACATCATAAGCGTCTTCAACTGAAGTATGGTTACCATTGCCGCCATTTCGATGGAAATTGAACTCCGCCTGCCAGCGCGTAAGTAAATCGTCTAATTGCTTTTGGCTGAAGCCTAACTCTTTAGCAATGGTCGATAGAATTGAATGCTCTTTAGGATCCAAGGTGGCATCTGATAACGCCGTTTGAATTTGGATCTCTAAAAACATCTGCAATACTTCTTTGCGCCCCATTGAGATCAATCTGAAGGTTTTCAGGCAGGCATGGATATCAAAGTTACTTTCCTTTCCTTCTCTAAAGGCGGCTTGCGCATCCGCTCTAGCCTCTCCACTCAGTCGCATTTGATCCATCAACGCATTCGCGATCCGAATATCAACTTCGGTTACTTGTCCAGATGCTTTCGCCACATGGCCCATTACTGCAAAGGTGGTATTAAAAAATAGCGCTTGTCGCTTACTACTATTGCCAATCCCTGCCCGCTGACTCTGACGGCGATCGTACATATGTCCAAGCCACAAACCGAAAATACCGCCACCGATACGACCAAACATAAACCCGATAATAAAACCGAAAACTTTACCCCAAATTCGCATTACTTACCCTTTTGTATTTCACGTGTTTCAATTTGTGCCAAACGCTCTACCGTACCAACATCGCACCAATAATGATCAAAATAATCACCCACGACTTGCCCATTAGCCATAGCTTCACGCAGCAGCGGCGCGAGCGAAAATGCTTGCGCTGAGACTTGAGTAAACATCTCCGGGTGATAAACGCCCATCCCCGAAAACGTGAGCTTATTTTCCCCGAACATTGAAACCTTGCCATTTAATAGCGCAAAGTCACCCTGTGGATGTTGAATGGGATTATCGACTAACCAAAGATGCGCCAGTTCCCCTGCTGCTAAGCTTTCGATTTTAGGCAGCGCATCAATAAAGACGTCACCGTTAATCACAAAAAATGGCTCATCACCGAGTAAGGTTAATGCTTTTTTAATGCCACCACCGGTTTCTAAAGCCTGCGTTTCCTCACTATAAAAGATTTTCAGTCCCCATTTAGCACCATCACCTAGTGCCGACACCAGCTTATGGCCAAGCCACGCATGATTAATGACCACTTCTTTAAAGCCAGCCATAGCTAGCTTTTCTAAGTGATATACAATCAGCGGTTTGCGCGCCACTTCAACCAAAGGTTTTGGTAGACTATCGGTTAACGGACGTAGTCTTTCCCCACGTCCAGCCGCTAAAATCATTGCTTTCATTTTTTGGCCTTAACTGCGGGGATAATGACACTTCCAATCCATTGGCTAAATTTACTCAGCTCAGGATAGCGACTCGCTATATCACGAATATATTCCAATGTTAACGGAATATCGGCCATATAGGCAGGCTTGCCATCACGGTAATTTAGCCTCGCGAATATCCCAGCAGCTTTGATATGTCGTTGCAGTCCCATCAAGTCAAACCAGCGCTGATACTGTGAAAAACTAACCTCAACAGGCAATAACTGCGCTTCAATCACTTGTTTGTAATGAATAAGCATGAGTTCATTGACGTTATCTTCAGGCCAGCGAATGTAACAGTCGCGTAATAATGAAACCGCATCATAGGTCACAGGACCAATAACAGCATCTTGGAAATCGATAACCTTTAATTCATCGTCTTGCAGCATAATATTGCGACTATGGTAATCCCGATGCATGCCGACTTGAGGCTGCTGTCTGACATTTTCGGTTAACACCTGAAAGGCTATATCTGTCTGAGCTCGTACATCATCACTCGATAATCCAAGGTGATGTTCTGCTAGCCACTCAGTAAATATATTCAATTCCCGAAGCACAAACTCATCGTCATAAATGGGCAATGCTGCTTGATCAGTCGCGATGACTTTAGCGATATCGTTTAACAATAATAACGCTTGTTGGTAATACTGCCTTAGGTTGCTGGGGTTCAATACCGATAATAACTGCACATCGCCGAGATCGCTAAGCAACATAAAACCTTGCTCAGCATCACTAGCGATCACTTTAGGCACAGGTATTCCGGATCTTGAATAAGTTTCAGCTATCTGTATAAACGGAGTGATTGGCACCAGTTTAGGGGGGGAATCAACTACAATATAAGAAACTGAACCAACAATAACTCGAAAGTAACGTCTAAAACTGGCGTCTCCCGAAATAAGTTCCGGTGACACATTGGTGCTAAAATACTGGTTTACCCATGCATTTAACTGAAGAAATCTAGGATCTGACAAGGGCACCTCATGGCTCTCAAGAAGAAATTGCTTTATTATAACGACAAAATGGAAACAGCTAAGCGATTGAAACAAATTATTTGGCTGAGTTGCCCAAGAAAGGGTTCAACTTTTCTCTTCTTCAATAGTCCAAACTAAGAAATCATAATTAATTGACCTAAGATGCAGATCCGTTATTTTCTGGCCTTGAGCCTGCTTCCCCAATTAGCCTTGGCAAATGACGCCAATACTGCAACTGTTGAAAGTTCACAGTGCATTATTGAGCCTCCTGTTAAGCCTTATGTGCCTCTGTATGATTTAGATAATCCTGCAGATCTTGAACGTATCTCCATTATTTCTGACCGCTCTGAAGCTCAAATGGGCAAACAAGCTAAATTCAATGGCGATGTTAGCTTCAGTCAAGGTGGCAGAAACATCTCCGCTGACGAAGCGATTCTTGATCAAGAAGCTGAAGAACTAGCCGCTAACGGTAATTTAGTATTTCAAGATGAATTTTTCACCGTCACGGCCGACTCTTTAGTTGCAAAAATGCGCAGTAATAGCGCGACGTTACAAGGCGCTAAATATTGGCTTAATGGCCAACAGATCCATGGCGATGCCAATAAGTTAGAGATCACCAAAGAAAACAACTTGTTGATGTCGAAAACCAATTTTACAACCTGTCCCGCTGATTCACCTGCATGGTTGTTAGAAGCAGATAGAATCAAAATTGATAGTAAAGAAGAGTGGGGAGAGATTTGGGACGCCAAGCTAAAAATTGGTGGTGTACCAATTATGTATATTCCATACATGACAATTCCCGTCTCAGATAAACGAAAATCTGGTTTTTTATTCCCGTCCTTTAGTACCAGTACTACTAACGGTTTTGAAATAGCGACACCTTATTATTGGAATATCGCGCCAGAGTTCGATCTAACATTTACCCCTAACTATATGTCTGCTCGTGGCTTGTACACTAAAACCGAATTTCGGTATCTCGCTGGCGAAAAGCAACAAGGTCAACTGAACTTTGAATTTTTACCCGATGATAACAAGTTAACCAATAGCCCTAACCGTTACCTTTACCATTGGGAACATAGCGGTGCAATAGACAAAAACTGGCGCGTACTAGCAAATTATACCGACGTATCAGACAATAACTACTTCAACGATCTGAATTCAGATGTACAGCGCGCTACCGATAACCAATTGACGCGTATTGGTGAAATTAGTTATTTTGAAGAAAACTGGGATATTAGTGGTCGCGTACAAGATATCAAGGTACTTGGAGAGGAAGAGAAACCTTACCAAGTCATGCCGCAGTTCACCTTTAACTACCGAGCACCTGAATATTGGAATGGCTTTGATGTTAACTTGATGAGCGAAGTCACCAACTTCTCACATCAGGACAGTGAATACTCAACCGCTACGCGCTTACATATTGAGCCAAGCATCTCCTACCCAATTCATGGCCCAGCGGGCTCATTGACGAGCGAAGTCAAACTGCTGCAAACCAATTATTGGCAAGAAGACAATTCAAATCGATCAACTTCAACACTTGATGACACTGTTAGTCGAACTTTACCGCAAGTACGAATTCACGGTCAGATCAATTTTGAGCGCTTTACTGACTATTTTGATACTAATTACCGCCAAACCTTGGAACCGCAATTCCAATACCTTTATGTTGGCTATGAAGATCAATCTAACATCGGTATTTACGATACAGCGCAGTTACAAGAAGACTATAACGGACTCTTTCGTGAGCGCCGTTTTTCAGGCTTAGATCGCATTGCAGACGCGAATCAGTTTACGTTAGGTTTAACCACCAAACTGTTTGATGAGCAAAACAAAGAAATATTTAAATTTAGCTTGGGACAAATTATTTACTTAGAAGATAGCCGTGTCGGTCTTAATGACGTTAATGGCAGTACTGATAACTTTGTCCAAGAAAACACTTCGAACTCAGCTCTTGCTGCAGAACTAAGCACCCAGCTTTATGCTGATTGGTTCTTAAGTGGCTCAATTCAATATGATGCCAAAGAGAGTGAGAATAAGAAAAGTGAGCTCACGGTTGATTATCGCCCAGGCAAGAATAAACTGCTGCAAGCAAGCTATCGCTATGTCCCCGACCTGCTAAACACCAATACCAACGAGTCGGTTGATATTAAACAAGTCGGCTTTAGAGGTGCATGGCCAATTAATGACAGCTTATATTTGGTTGGAAACTGGTATTATGACCTCAATGAAAGCCGCAGCGTTGAAACCTATACCGGATTTCAATATGAAGCATGTTGCTGGGCACTCCGTTTGAGTTATCATTACCGCATTAAGACCAATTACATTGACGAAGACAACCCAGTCAATGATACTCGAGAACTATTTGAAAGCGGTGTTTACCTGAATTTTGTGATAAAAGGTTTAGGTGGCTCAGGTCCGTTAGGGGTCTCCGATATGCTTAATGATGGCCTCTTTAACTATCGCAAACCACTTTATTTAAAGAACTAAATTAACAAAATTAGCTAAAATGCTGAACCTAGCCGATGACAAGCAGTCAAAGCAGGATAAAAGAATCATTAACCCAGTATGAAAATACTGTAAATGACATCATAAATGCCAAGGATTTTTGTGGATGAAACGCTGTAACCGATTGATTTTTGCTTTACTAACATTGGCGATGAGCCAACTTGTTCACGCTGCGGTTGAACCATTAGATCGCGTCACAGTGCAAATTAATGAAGGCATCATTTTAGAAAGTGAAGTGGCTGGAATGGTTAAGACTATTAAAGCCAATGCCGCTACCGCAGGGCAAAAGCTACCATCAGATACTGCACTGCGAACACAGATTATAGAACGCCTTATTTTGACTCGCTTGCAGATGCAGATGGCTGACCGTATCGGTCTTCATATTGGTGATCTCCAGTTAGACCAAACGATTGAAAACATCGCTAAAGAGCAAAAAATAACCGTTGAGCAGATGAAAGTGCAGATCGAACTTGATGGCACCTCTTTTGCCCAATATCGTGAACAGCTGCGTGAAGAAGTGACTCTCGGTGAAATCCAACGTATTCAGGTGCAACGACGGATCCAAGTTTCGCCGCAAGAAATTAACAACCTAGTCAAGCTGATTAATGAGCAAGGCTTGAAAGATGTAGAATTCCAGATTGGTCACATCTTAATCGATGTTCCAAACAATGCTACCAGCGCCGAGCTTGAAGCATCAAGTAAAAGAGCAGCTACGGTATTGAAACGCCTAAACGATGGTGATGACTTTAGAAGTATTGCCATTGCAGCATCTGGAGGTCCAAAAGCACTTGAAGGTGGTCTTTGGGATTATATGAACATCAACGAAATGCCAACGCTTTTCGCTGAAGTTGTCAGCGATGCAAAAGTCGGTGATATAATAGGTCCAATCAAGAGTGGTGCAGGTCTTCACATCCTAAAAGTCATGGATGCACGCGGCTTACAGACTCAGGAAGTTAAAGAAGTCAAATCTCGCCACATACTATTGACGCCATCTCCGATCCTTTCGGAAGAGCGAGCCAAGAGCATGCTGGACCGATTCTTAGCCCAAATCCGTTCTGGTGACGCCAAGTTCGAAGACTTAGCACGCCAGTATTCAGAAGACCCTGGTTCTGCAGCTAAAGGCGGCGAACTGGGTTGGGCAGATCCAAACATCTGGGTTCCAGCATTTAAACAAACATTGAACTCTCTCAAAGAGGGTGAAATAAGCGAGCCATTCCGCTCAACTCATGGCTGGCACATTGTTCAGCTTGAAGGGAAGCGCACGACCGATGCAACCGATAAATTTAATACAAACCGAGCTCATCAGTTAATATATCGTCGTAAATTTAACGAAGAATTACAGAACTGGTTAGATGAAATGCGTAGTGAGGCATTTATCGATATTTTCGAGCCGGAACCGAATCGAGGTTAACCATATTGTCGACTAAACGAATCGCTATCACGCCGGGTGAACCGGCGGGTATAGGCCCAGATTTAGTGATACAACTAGCTCAGCAGGCTTGGCCTGCTGAGCTAGTTGTTTGTGCTGATCCGGAACTATTACAAACTCGAGCCAAAAAGCTTGGGTTATCAATTCAACTGCGACCTTACCAGCCAAATCAGCCTCCTAAAGCTCAAGAAGCCGGTACGCTTACCATTGTTCCATTTACATTGGAGAGCGAAGCGGTGTGCGGCAAACTTAATGAGCAGAACAGCCATTATGTTGTCGATACACTGCGTTTTGCAGGTGAGAAAAACATGGTTGGCGAATTTGATGCCGTGGTTACTGGTCCCGTGCATAAAGGGATTATTAACCAAGCAGGCATCCCATTTAGCGGCCATACGGAGTTTTTTGCTAACCAAGCAAATTGCCAAGATGTTGTCATGATGCTTGCTGCTCCTGGTTTACAGGTTGCACTTGTCACCACACATATTCCACTGGCTTATGTTGCAAAGGCAATTACTCGAGACCGACTACACCAGATAGTCAAAATTCTACACAAGGATCTTGTTGAGAAATTTGCTATCCCTTCACCTAAGATTTATGTCTGTGGCCTAAATCCGCATGCGGGTGAAGACGGTCATTTAGGCAGAGAAGAGATTGATATCATCATACCTGCGCTCGAAGAGTTGCGAGCGTTAGATATGAATATTATTGGTCCACTGCCTGCTGACACAATATTTCAACCCAAATACTTAGAAGATGCTGATGTGGTACTCGCGATGTACCACGATCAAGGCCTTCCAGTACTAAAAGCTAGAGGCTTTGGCAGTTCAGTCAATATTACTCTAGGATTACCCTACATAAGAACATCGGTCGACCACGGTACGGCCTTAGAGCTTGCAGGCACTGGTTCTGCTGATATTGGTAGTTTTGTCTGTGCATTAAATAGAGCCATTGATTTGGCTGCAAAGAATTAGTGAAAAAGTTATCTCATGAGTAATAAAGTACATTTAGGCCATACGGCTAGAAAACGCTTCGGTCAGAACTTCTTGACCGATCAGAACGTGATCAATCGAATCGTCGGTGCTATTTCGCCAGATAACGATCACGTTATGGTTGAAATTGGTCCAGGCTTGGCAGCGCTTACTGAGCCCGTTGCTAGCGGTATCGACAAGTTAACCGTCGTCGAGTTAGATAAAGATTTAGTTGAGCGTCTAAAAAAACACCCGACGCTAAAAGATAAGCTTGAGATCCACCAAGGTGATGCTCTTGACTTTGATTTTAAACAGCTAGTACGTGAAGATATGCAGATGAAGGTGTTTGGTAATCTGCCATATAACATCTCTACGCCACTCATGTTTCATCTATTTGAGTTTGCACAATACATCGAAAATATGCACTTCATGCTACAGAAAGAGGTGGTATTGAGATTGTCGGCAAGCCCTGGCACTAAAGCCTACGGCCGCCTTACCGTGATGGCACAATATCATTGCCAAATCATGCCGGTGTTGGAAGTTCCACCAGAGTCTTTTACTCCGGCACCAAAAGTAGACTCAGCGGTAGTACGTCTAGTGCCTTTTAAAGTCAAACCCTTCCCTTGTAAAGATGTGGAAATGTTAAGGCATTTGACAACAACCGCCTTTAATATGCGTCGTAAGACACTGAGGAATAACCTCAAACACATGTTAACTGATGATGAGTTCGCACAGCTTAATATCGACCCTACATTGCGACCAGAGCAAATAAGTGTTGAACAGTACGTTGCTATGGCAAATTTGTTCATCGACAAGCAAGTGTAAGTTTTACCCGCAACAATGGCTAAAAACAATTTGAAAGGGCATTAATTTGCCCTTTCTATTTTCTGCGATTCAAACCACATTCTCTATCAATTACAAACAACTCCCATTACTATACTGTTAACTCATTCCAGATTTTTCATACTTGAGGCTAAACATGACCCAGAGTACGACATCCGTAAAAGTTGAAGTCAAAACGGAATATATTGAAGCCCAGTCGACCCCAGAGGAAGAGAAGTATTTATTCAGCTATACCATCACCATTATTAATCTGGGTGACCAAGACGTAACCCTAAAAAGCCGCCATTGGTGTATAACTGATGCGAACGGACGTAAAAGTGAAGTCCAAGGAGCCGGAGTCGTTGGTGAAACCCCAACCATAAAGCCAAACACTGCGTATCAATATACCAGCGGCACAGTACTGGAAACACCATTCGGGGTCATGGAGGGTAGCTATACCATGCAAAACAGTAATGGTGATGAGTTTAAAGCACCGATTTCAGCATTCAGTCTTGCCATTCCTGGCTTGCTTCATTAAGGGTTTTATTGTTACATGGCAAATTATTTTGTAGGAGATGTTCAAGGCTGTTTTGATGAGCTGGAATTAGTACTCAATAAAGTGGGGTTTAACCCTTCAATAGATTGCCTATGGGCGGTAGGTGACTTGATTGCACGTGGTCAGGGATCGCTGCAAACCCTACAATATTTTAAGTCATTGCAAGGCTCAGCTAAGGTGGTGCTCGGTAACCACGATCTCCATTTACTCGGGGTGCATGGAAAAATAAAACGCGCTAACCCCAAAGATAATTTAGGCGAGTTGTTAGCCTCTCCAGATATAGGCGCATTGGTTGATTGGTTGCGTCTTCAGCCACTTTATCAAGAATATCCCGAGCAGAACATACTAATGACCCATGCCGGTATCCCACCACAATGGGATCTCAGTACACTAAGAAACAAAGCAGATATCGTCGCAGAAGCACTGCAACAGCCGGATTACTTAACCGCTCTGATTGCAAAAATGTACACTAACTCAGTTGCTCACTACAGTGATGATCTATCTGAGCTAGATAAGAAAATCTATACCATTAACGCACTGACACGCATGCGCTATCTTTACCCCGACGGTCGTCTAGATTTTGACTGCAAATTACCCATAGAACAATGTGATAATCCTCAACTGTCACCTTGGTTCACCCATCACGCCATACTTCGCCCTGAACATACACTCGTCTTTGGTCACTGGGCAGCAATTATGGGCGAAGTGAACTCTCCAGCACTACAAGCGCTCGACACTGGCTGTTGTTGGGGAGAACATTTAACCCTGTGGCACTTAGAATCAGACCAGAAAATAACTCAAAATAAGTTAAAAGAAAGTTAAACTTAACGCGCCTACGGTCGATATAACATAATAGCGCGCCTTCCAATGTGATTGTTGTCACCTAGCAGAATAAAATAATAATAAACGGAGCTTCTATGAAATTAAATGTTGCCACTAGAGTGATTGGAGGGTTTACAGTTGTGACCTTCCTGCTTATCGTATTAGGTACCGCATCATGGTTTACCAATAATAAGCTAAAAACCAGTACGACATTATTGCAAGAGCTCAGCCTGCCAGCTTTAGAATCGAGTAACCTTCTTTCTCAAACCTTATCTCAGCAAGAGAAGCAAATTTTAGTGGCGTATCACAGCCCAGATAGCAAAGCGATACCGGCAATTAAATCTCAGTTTGCATCAGCAAGTAGAACCTTCTCACAAGAGCTAAGCAAACTGACCACTTTAGTGAGTGACAAAAGTGATTTTAGCCAGGTCATTAGAAAACTAAAAAGTAGCTATGGTCAGTTTAAAAATGAAAGCGAAAACATGATTGCTACTCATGAAAATGCACTAATAACTCAATCCCAAATTAAAAACAAATACGATGCTGTTGAAGTGGCAGTCGATGATAGCGCGTCACTTTTACTCGATCTTATCGATATGGAGTTGAGCGAAGACATCATCCAACAAGAGATAGCAGCCACAGCAAGTGCACTAGATTCAAGCTTAAGCGGTATCGTCAGTACTAGCTTTGATTTGATTGGCACCACTGACAAATCAAAATTTAATACCATTTCTAAAGAGCTCGATTACATCGTCAGTGACACCAAGAGTAGACTGCAATATGTGACATCCCACTGGGAAGGTGTTGTCGAAGCGGATCTCATTGATGAGATTAATGTTGAAGCGGCAAAAGTATTTGTACTCGTCAAAGGTAACAACTCTTTAATTGACTTAAAAGCCAAAGAGATTGAGTTAATTAGCAAAGCGTCTCTTTTACTCAGTACCGTTGATAAGGAGGCTAGTAACGTCAACAAGCAGATGACAAGCCTTACTTCTCTCATTGAGTCATTCTCCAAAGACGTCAGCGAGAGCGCAATTAAAGATATCGATAGTGCCAGCATACAAACACTGATCTTAGTGCTCATTGCCATTCTGGTGGCCATTGTGGTCAGCATTGCTGTCGTTCGTCCCCTTAGCCGTTCATTAGACAAAATTAATCACGCGCTCAATGTACTCGCATCAGGCGATCTAACTCATAAGCTCGATGATTCAGGGCATGATGAGTTTGCCAAATTATCAAGTAATTGCAACAAACTTGTCGACAGTTTACGTGCCCTCATCCAAGGTATACTTGACCGCTCTGACCAACTTGCAGCCGCAGCAGAAGAAACCTCAGCCATTACAGCCCAAACAACAGTAGGCATTCAAGAGCAGAAGAGCCAAGTAGATCAAGTCGCTACTGCAACCACTCAGCTAAGCTCTAGTGCGCTGCAAGTGACAGCGAGTGCCGATGAAGCCTTAAGCCAGATAAAAGCGGCAGACGATGAAAGCCAACATATGCGTCTCATCGCTGATGAAAATAAGCGTACAATTCTTGCCTTGGCTGATGAAGTATCAAAAGCTGGAGTGGTGATTAATAAGGTTCATGCAGACAGTGCCTCAATAGGCTCGATATTAGATGTGATTAGAGCCATTGCAGAACAAACTAACCTGCTTGCACTCAATGCTGCAATTGAAGCTGCACGAGCTGGTGAGCAAGGACGAGGCTTCGCCGTGGTAGCAGATGAAGTGCGTAGTCTTGCCTCTAGAACTCAAGATTCAACCCAAGAGATCCAGCAGATGATTGAAGTACTACAACAAGGTACTCAAGAGGCTGTCGCGGTTATGGAGCTTGGTCGTTCGCAAGCAAAATCCTGTGTTGATAAAACAGAACAAGCAAATAACGCCCTTGAAAGTATCAGTAATGCTGTTCACAAAGCTCACGATTCTGGCACCCATATTGCCCATGCGGCGCAAGAACAAAATCTGGTCAGTCAACAAGTCTCAGAAAAGCTAGAACACATCGCGGCGATTTCAGAAGAAACTTCAACGGGTGCAGATCAAACGGCGCAGTCTAGCCATCAAGTTGCACAACTCGCAGAAGAGCTACAAGCCTCAGTGAAAGAATTTAAAGTTTAATAACTTTTATAATTTAAAAAGGAGGACTGTTTTACAGTCCTCCTTTTTTATAGCCAAATTATTTGGCTTCAATATTGGTAGCGATTAAATATCCGCCACAATGATTGTTACACCAAATAAATACCTGCAAGACGGATAGCACTCCAACCAACATAAGCCTGACTGCATTAATATACTAATTCACTGTTTACATTAAACCGTTATTGCTTAGTACTAAGTGACACATATAAAAAAACCGGGAAGTCCCGGTTTTTTATATTTATATACGTCGAAAAGTAGAATTAACCGCCAGCTAAACGTTCTTTAATCGCTGTCGTAATTTCACTTGCTGAATGGCCATTACTTTCAGCCCATGCAGCGATAGTAAGACCATCACTTTCAGCTCGACCTAGGTTAGATACCGGCAATCTCTTTGTGACAAAGGTACCTACTGCATTAGAGCCATTCTTCATAGCCACTCTCAGCAAGCTATCACCATTACATGAAACACCGTCATATATATTACGCAATTTAACACGGCTTTCTTTTAGCTTCTTACGCAAACGGTTTTTATCATCACTGACAACATAGTTACAAATATTGGCAGCTAATTGATCTTGGTTTGCTAAGGCTGGAGTTGAAATCGATATTGAAGATGCCACAATCAGTGTAGCGATGCTCATAGATAACAAGCGCATCAGACACTCCTTATTATTTTAGTTTTTATTTATTATATTAAGAAAGCACTTATCGATATGCCTTCTTTATTATCATTACAACAGGGTACTAAACAACCCGTCCAATTTAACACTTTTTAACCATTTTTATAAAGCTATATTCCAATTGTTTACTACTTATAGCTACATCTCTCGACATTTCCAACCAAGAACCATCATCCCAATGCGGGAAATAGGTATCGCCTTCAACATCCAGTGAAATTTCGGTTAAATATAAAACATCCGATATACACAAAAGGCTTGCGTAAAGTTGACCGCCTCCGATAACAACCAGCTCTTCACAGTCGCCTGCAGCGAGCTTAGCATCCTCAAAACAGGTCACCGTAGTGACACCGTCTATAGCCAAATCCGTTTGACGACTAATCACTATATTATGCCTGCCTGGCAACGGTCGACCAATTGACTCATAGGTCTTTCGCCCCATCACGATAGGTTTACCTAGGGTTACAGCCTTAAAATGGCGTAGATCTTCAGGGAGGTGCCATGGCATCTTATTGTCTTTACCAATAACGCGGTTATTCGCCATAGCGGCAATCATAGCAATTTTCAAAATACTTCCTTTTACATTTTGTTAGATGACTGGACGCGAGCGAAAATAAAGTAAGCTTGGCATAGCAAGGCCGACAGATAGTGCGCCGAGAATGAATACAGTTTTAAGCCCATTACTGATGACTTCTGATATCAGTTCCGGGCTGACATGGGATTGTGCCGTCAATTGGACTAATGCTATCACGGTATTAAATGCGTAGGAGCCAGGGATCATCGGAATGATCGCTGCAACAGCGTACATCAAAGGTGGCGCGAGATGACGCTTAGCAAAACCAATTGTAACTATCCCTACGAGCGCAGCAGCAAAAAATGTTGCCCATTCAATAGGGAGTCCTAGGCTTAACCACATCGTGCGGCTGCCATGCCCTAGTGCTCCCGCTATTGCACAAAAAGGCAGGAAACGACGCGGTACATTAAACAGCATCGCAAATCCTACTGCAGGAATCGCTGAAAACACCGCATCATTTAACATGCTTAGAATAAGCGACATCATAAAAACAGCCCACCTATTTGCATTGCCATAGTGATCCCTATTACTGACGATACCGTCAGTAACGTCGCGTGGCCCCAGCGAGAAATGCCGACGTTTAGGTGTCCCTTTACCATATCCGATATAGCATTAATCATCGGAAAGCCTGGCACAAGCATCAATACACTCGCGGCCATGGGTAACTTGGGCGTGTCGGTTAAATCAAATTGGTAACCCGTTTGCGCAATAATAGTCGTAACGAATGCTGTAACACTGAAATTGAGGAGTAAATTGAAATGACGTTTGGCGATAGAAAGTCGAACAAACATACCGATAGCTGAAGCTAAAAATGTAATCAGGCAAGCCGTAATGTCTCCCCCGAATAGGTGACAAAAACTAGCACAAGATAAGCCAATCATAGGGACTACATATTTTGCTGGATAAGTCTTAGGTTCGATGCGGCTGACACGTTTACGCACTTCATGCAGGCCGTATATGCCTTTTTCGGTCAACAGACAGATACGTTGAAGCTCGCATACAATGGTCATATTAATACCATGCTCACGCGTTCGTCTGGTTGTGGTTATACAGCGCCCATGAACAAGGCTAGTTAAAACGAGGCAGTTGGAGGAGATAGAGATTTCGACACTGGCTAAGCCTAAAGCATAGCCTAAGCGCTGACTAATCTCTTCAACAAGTTCAGAGTCAGCGCCATAAGCTAGAAGAAGTTGAGCAACCCTAACAACTTGACGTGTAATATCATTTTGTGTGTCGGCGTACAATTCTCAACATCCTCAATTGAAACTATCTATCTTTGATAGATAACCTCAACATCGTAATCATCATCATCAAAATCGTCGTCATCATCGTCAGCGACATAATCTTCGTTGACAGATTCGTTAGCATTTTGATGGTAATTATCCCACTTAAACTCAACTTCGGCTTCGACGTCAACTTTCTCTTCAGGAGGTAGCAACGCAATAAAGTCGAGCAACTTAAGTGCTAATTCAGCTGTACCTTCGCGATTATAAGCGGAAATAGTAAATACTTCGCCTTCCCACTCCAGTTCATTAACAATCTTATCGATTTTTACTTGCAGCTCTTCTTTGAGCATCAAATCGGCTTTGTTAATGACTAACCAGCGTGGCTTACCAGCAAGCTTAGGCGAATGCTTTTCTAGCTCAGCGACAATAGAACGCGCTGACTCTACAGGATTGCTACCATCGATAGGCTCGACATCCAAAATGTGCAACAGCACTCGGCAGCGTTCTAAGTGCTTCAAGAACTGAACACCAAGACCAGCACCATCTGCAGCACCTTCGATTAGACCGGGAATATCCGCAATCACGAAGCTTTGGCCAGGTCTTGGGTTAACAACACCAAGATTGGGCACCAACGTTGTAAAGGGATAATCTGCTACTTTTGGTCTTGCTTTTGATACTGCACGAATAAAAGTCGATTTACCCGCATTTGGCATACCCAGTAGGCCAACATCAGCAAGCAACAACAGCTCAAGTCTCAAGCTACGTACTTCGCCATCAGTACCTAATGTTTTTTGCCTAGGTGCACGGTTAGTACTGCTTTTAAAGCGCGTATTACCCATACCATGGAAACCACCTTTGGCCACAAGCATTTTCTGGCCGTGTATGGTTAAATCACCAAGAGTCTCTTCTGTCTCAGCATCTATTGCTCGTGTACCGACAGGTACTTTAAGCACTAGCTCATCACCGCCATGACCAGTACAGTCTCGACCACGACCGTTCTTACCGCGTTCGGCATTATGGAAGCGTTCAAACTGAAAGGTAATTAATGTGTTAAGGTTTTCGTCAGCCTGCAGATAAACACTGCCGCCATCGCCACCATCACCACCATCAGGTCCACCATCAGGAACATATTTTTCACGTCTAAAACTGACGCAACCACTACCACCATTACCCGCTTCAACACGGATAGTCGCTTCATCGACAAACTTCATACCAACTCCTGGCACCACAGAATGAAAGAATTATACTCTTAACGATTCTAGTCGCCAAAAAACAATTTACTTAATATTAAAAAAAACAAAGCCCCACCAATGGCGGGGCTTTGTATTAATCTTAGCAGAAGCTAAAGATTAATCTTCAATGCTGATAAACTTGCGGCTCTGTGGACCTTTAACTTCAAACTTCACTTTACCAGAGGTAAGTGCGAATAAAGTGTGGTCACGACCGATACCAACATTAACACCAGCGTGGAATTTAGTACCACGTTGACGAACGATGATGTTACCAGCTAGAACTGATTCGCCGCCAAAGCGCTTTACACCAAGACGTTTACTTTCTGAATCGCGGCCGTTACGAGTAGAACCGCCAGCTTTTTTATGTGCCATGAGTTAGACTCCTAATTAAGCGCTAATAGCTGTAATTTTAACTTCGGTGAACCATTGACGATGGCCCATCTTCTTATCGTGGTGCTTACGACGACGGAACTTAACAATAGTTACCTTCTCCGCACGGCCGTGGCTAACAACTTCAGCAACAACCTTACCACCTTCAACTAAAGGTGCACCTACGTGTACAGTCTCACCATCTGCAACCAAAAGAACTTGGTCGAACTCGATAGTTTCGCCTGTAGCGACTTCTAATTTTTCTAAACGAACTGTATGACCGGCTTCAACACGATGTTGTTTGCCGCCACTTTGAAAAACAGCGTACATAGCTATTTTACTCCGATATTCTAAACACGCCGCTCAAACTATATTAGATTGATGCAGGGGTGCTATAAAAGCTTTAATGACAATGGTCGCGGAGTTTACGCTAAGAACTAGCATCTGACAAGAGCTAATTCAGTAAGAATAAAAAAAGACCCAAATATCTCCCAGAATTAGCGACAACTACTGTCTTGCTGCACAAATTTAGGTAGAATCCCCCTATTATAACATTTATGTCTTAAATGAGCTGCTGATTGTCATAGCAGCCAACAAATCAGAGTCTATTTATGGATTTAAACGCCATTCGTCAATTGGCTGATAGCGATATGCAAGCAGTCAATCAACTGATCTATAAACAATTAGAGTCAGATGTAGCCCTAATTAATCAATTAGGTTTTTATATTATTAACGGTGGCGGCAAACGCTTAAGACCTTTATTGTCAATTTTAGCGGCTCGGGCAATCGACTATAAAGGTGATTCTCACTTAAAGTTGGCAGCAATAATCGAGTTTATTCATACAGCGTCACTACTGCATGATGACGTCGTTGATGAATCTATGCTCCGTCGCGGCAGAGAAACAGCGAATGCATTGTTTGGTAATAGTGCCAGTGTATTAGTGGGTGACTTCCTTTATACGCGTTCATTCCAAATGATGACTGAGCTTAAAAGCTTAGACGTACTTGAAATACTCGCTGACGCCACTAACGTACTCGCCGAAGGTGAAGTCCTGCAATTGATGAATTGTAACGACCCAGACACCACTGAAGAAAGCTACATGCGTGTCATCTATTGTAAGACAGCAAAATTGTTTGAAGCTGCAACACGCTTAGCGGGTTTATTAGCCGAAAGCTCTGAAGAGATACAAACAGCACTTGCTGAGTATGGTAAGTTTTTGGGTACCGCCTTTCAATTAACTGATGACCTACTTGATTACACAGCAGAAACAGAAGAGCTAGGTAAGAACATAGGTGATGATTTAGCTGAAGGAAAACCAACTTTACCGTTGATCTTTGCCATTGCCAAAGGTAACGACACAGAGAAAGCGCTCATTAGAGAAGCGATTGAAAAAGGTGACGGTACAGAGCACATTGAAGTGATTATAAGCGCCTTAAAGCGTTGTGGTGCGCTTGAATATACTGAACAGCGAGCCATAGAAGAGTCTAACAAGGCTATCGCCGCATTAGCTATATTGCCAGAGTCAGAATACAAAACAGCACTAATTTCACTGGCTAAGATAGCCGTACAGCGTAGTCACTAGTTTTATTGACTCAATAAAAACGGAGCCAATTGGCTCCGTTTTTTCGTTAAGGGCTTACATTGTCAAAAGGTAAGCTTACTTAACAAATTCGATACCAAGCTTAATATCTGCTTTTAGCGTATCTAGCATTGCATCACGAGCACTTGCTTCAAATGCGCTAACGTCACCATATGCTAATACTTCTTCAACACCATTTTTACCAAGAACAATAGGTTGAGCGAAAAACTCAGCATGTTCGCTGCCGCCATCTACGTAGGCACATTCAACAACGTTTGCTTCGCCTTGCAAGCCACGAACGAGAGAAAGACCGAAACGACAAGCTGCTTGTCCCATAGAAAGTGTCGCACTACCGCCACCCGCTTTAGCTTCAACAACTTCAGTACCTGCATTTTGGATACGCGTTGTTAACGCTGCAACTTCTTCATCAGTAAAGCTAACGCCTTTAACCTGTGAAAGAAGTGGCAGAATAGTCACACCACTATGGCCACCGATAACGTTCACTTTAACGTCTGCTACGTTTAAGCCTTTTGCTGCAGCAACAAAGGTTTCAGAACGAATAACATCAAGCGTCGTCACACCGAATAAACGGTTCTTATCATACACACCCGCTTTCTTAAGCACTTCAGCAGCAATAGCAACTGTCGTATTCACAGGGTTAGTGATAATAGCGATAAGCGCGGTAGGGCAAGTCGCAGCACACTTTTCAACAAGGTTTCTTACGATCCCAGCGTTGATGTTGAATAGATCTGAGCGATCCATACCAGGCTTACGTGCAACACCCGCAGAAATAAGGACCACATCGGCACCGTCTAATGCAGCAGAAGGATCTTCACCCGCAAATCCTTTTACTTCAACCGCTGTTGGGATGTGGCTTAAATCAACGGCAACACCTGGTGTTACAGGTGCAATATCATAAAGCGACAATTTTGAACCCGCAGGTAGTTGAGTTTTTAATAGTAGGGCAAGCGCCTGGCCAATACCGCCAGCAGCTCCAAGTACAGCAACTTTCATAGTTATCTCCGTCAATTCTCGGATTTTTGTGATTTAGATCCGCTTTTCTAATGGCGCAACAGTACTGGATTCACAACTAAAATTCAATTATCCCTTAGTCGTGTTCATTCTATTCTAGATTCACAATGCCACTTACCATCGCTTTAAACGCCCAGCCCGTCTAGCTTTGCTATCAAATCGCTTGCAAAAGATCAGTATAAAAATAAATAGAATTTATACTCTAATGAATTTAGTACCGCTCAACAAAACAACTCGCTGTGAATTATTATTCAAAAAAACGAATAAAATTTGACATGAAAGGCGAATATAATCATCATAGAGCGGATTTTTTTGAATAAAGAATAATAATATATGCAAACAAGCAAAAATCAGGACGATCTCGTTAGAACCTTTAAGTTGATCTTAAAAGAGGAGCGTTTTGGCTCCCAAAGTGAAATAGTGATAGCGCTTCAAGCTGAAGGCTTTAGCAATATCAACCAATCAAAAGTCTCGCGTATGCTGAGTAAGTTTGGCGCAGTTCGAACCCGAAATGCTAAACAGCAAATGGTTTACTGTTTACCCGCTGAGCTTGGTGTACCAACTGCTGGTAGTCCACTTAAAAACCTTGTACTTGATGTGGATCATAACCAGTCAATGATCGTTGTTCGAACCAGCCCAGGTGCGGCACAGTTAATCGCCCGATTACTTGATTCGATAGGTAAGCCAGAAGGTATTCTAGGCACGATAGCGGGTGATGATACTATCTTTATCAGTCCGTCAAATATCGACATGATTGTGGATACAGTAGAAACGGTTAAATCATTGTTCAATTACATGGATTAACTTTTTCTGCCAGCAAAATAAGGGCGGAAACGCCGCCCTACCTCCCTTTAAGCCAAATGCCAACGCTACCTTTATACAATATATTGAATATGTTATTTTTTATTATATCAATATGGTTATACTGCCAGTAGGGCAGCATTCCTAAGTTGAGGATAATAAAGATGAAAAACAAACTGATTAATGTTTCTGATGTTGGCTGGGAGTCTTGGTCACATGAAAATAATTACGGCAGTGATCAAAAGCACATTGGTGATACTGCTGGGGCTGAAAAAGTTGGCGTAACCATGGAAAAGGTAGCACCAGGCATGGCGTCAGCACTTGCTCATTATCACACTAAAGAAGAGGAACACATTTACGCGATGCAAGGGGAAGCCACTCTCTATATTGATGATGAACCTCATGTTTTTAGCGAAGGAAAATATATCTGCTTCACAGCCAACTCTGGTATCGCCCATAAAATAGTTAATAATAGCGATGCCGATTTCATTTTTTTAGTGGTCGGTAGCCGTGATACCCATGATGTCGTTGTTTATCCCGAAACCAATAAAGTACTCGTCCGGAGTATGAATGAGGTTTATGACCGCAGCCCTACTAGCTACTTTAATAACGATAAAGAAGAACAAGAAAAATAGCAGGCATAAAAAAACGCACTTATTGTGCGTTTTTTTTACAGATTAACCAGGCTTATGCGGATCGTTCTAAAAAATCTATCGATGGCACAAAAAAGGATGACCCTGTTAGTGCTTGAGTAAAATGCATCAGATGATCATGATTACCTTCTGTATCACCATAGATCATACTTTCGAGCATTTTTTCAAAATTCACCGAGTTTCCACACATAGAGATAAACATTAAACCTTGTTCTTTAACCGAACCATAAGGCATGCTTTGACGTAATATTTCCATTGAATTACCGTCATCATCTTTAAGATTAACTCGCTTAATATGACTTGTTAATGGCTTATCTGCAGAGGCGTATTCAATATTTTCAGCTTTGGTACGACCAATGATATCTTCTTGTTTCTTATCTGGCAGTCGATTCCACTTACTCAAATTATGAGCAAATTTTTGTACATGAATATAACTGCCGTTTTTAAACTCGTTATCTTCATCTCCAACCAGTGCAACACTTTGACGGCTGCGGCCCTTGGGGTTTTCAGTGCCGTCAACAAAGCCTGTTAGGTCGCGACTATCCATAAAACGGAAGCCGCGCTCTTCATCTATCAACTCTACGAGTCCATCAAACATTTGACACACTTCATTGGCCACTAAATGGAGAATATCGAAGCGATCACCACGCAGCTGCACAAAGAGATCATATTCGATCGCCGGCGCATCTCTATTCTCTTGATTCATCGCAGGAAATGGCTTTAATTGGCGTGGTCTGCCTACCGGGTAAAGCGCATCCCAATAGTTTGCCCCAACGGCAACAAACCCGTTGAATGCACTATCCGCAAATTGATCTGCAAGATCGTGAATATATTGGGCCACATTTGCAACACATGGGCGCATTTGCGATTCGATACCATCATTAGCATTAAACATTAAATAGACACTGTGCAAATTTCCTTCTGCACAAACTCCTAGTTGTTCACGAGGCATAACCTGACTATCCATTTTTATATGTAACCCTTATTTTGCATTAATCATCGGCAATATTATCTACAACTTTAGCATCTAATAATTCTACCTGACGCACATTAACCAGAATAAAGACTTATATTTAGCCTACTTGCAAAGCGCTATACTTGTGTCACATTGCTTTTGTCTTATAGCATGCGCACGAGTAAGCCGTTAATTAATTTTATATTAAACGCTCTAAACCCAAGCTTACTAAAATTGTCACTAAACGGCGATAAAAACAACACATTAAACGATGAATTAAACTCTCAATGTTTTCTTACCTCACTTCAAACGCGCAGATATTAGGTTAGTGCTACCTCCGTTAGAGTAAAATTAAATGGTGTCGTGTTGCTGTAATTGCCACTTTTTCACCAATATTGATATCTAAGCATTCACTATGGACATCGAGCGTGATGTCATCAATTTGGACCAAATACTGGCAGACATGCCCAAGAAAACGACGCTCAATGACTTCACCTAAGCCCTTGTCGTTTTTAGATATGACTAAGTGCTGTGGCCTTAACAAAAGCTCAGCTTCATCATTTAGCGCCACCATCAGCGGACGGTCACTTTCAATATCACCAATAAGTGTAGACACGGTTTTATCCGCAATCACTTTCGCAGGTAAGTAATTACTAGCCCCTAAAAAGTCAGCGACATACTTATCTTGTGGGCATAGATACAGTTTCTCAGCGTCACCACATTGAACAATTTTACCATGGTTAAACAAAGCGAGCTTATCAGCAAAAACAAACGCCTCATCTTTACTATGAGTTACAAAAACGGCACTTATATTATGTCGCTTTAGGATATGACGGATCTCAAGCATCATCTCTCGACGAACCTTGGCATCTATATTTGAAAATGGCTCATCAAGTAAAAGAACCTCAGGTTCATAGGCTAACGCTCGAGCGATTGATACCCTTTGCTGCTGACCACCCGATAGCTCGTGTGGATATCGCTCCCCTAGCCCGTCCAACTTTACCAGTGACAACATTTTATCTAGTCGCGTCACTCGTTGTGCTTTATTCGCTATTTTCACGCCAAAAAGTATATTTTCTGCCACTGTAAGATGAGGAAACAAAGCGTAATCCTGAAAGATCATGCCGATCCCACGCTTCTCACTGGCGACAAATTTTTTGTCGGATACCACGGTATTACCATTGATTGCGATCTCGCCTTCGGTAATATTTTGCAGACCCGCGATAGCCCGTAACAGTGTCGTTTTACCGCAGCCACTCGGCCCCAACAAGGCAATAATTTCACCTTTTTCAACGGTTAAATCGAGACCTTTCAACACCACTTGTTTTTGGTATTGGCTATGGACATTGCTGACTTGTAAGGTTGCCATACTACTTTTCTTGCTCCAAAGAACGGTTGAGGTATATCAATGGGACTAACCCCACCAACACGATAACAATCGCGGCTAAAGCGCCATGTTCTAGCTGTTCATCAGAGACAAACTGAAAAACATACGTCGCCAAATTTTCAAAACCGATCGGTCTGAGTAACAAAGCCGCCGGGAGCTCTTTCATACACTCAATAAAGACCAATAATAATCCCGCAAATATTCCTTTTCGCAGCAAGGGGACATGCACCCTAGCCAGCAATGCTTTTGGGGTTAAGCCTAACGTTACACTCGCCATATCTAAAGATGGCGAAATGCGTTTATAGCTATTTTCTATACTACCAATTGCAATTGCGGCAAAACGGATACAAAAAGCACAAACAAGAATAAAAACACTACCGGTTAATATAAGTCCCGGCCCTTCAAAACCAAAATATTCAGCGACATCATTAATCGCAAAATCAAGCTGTGTAAATGGCACTAAAATACCAATGGCCAACACGGTACCGGGTAGAGCGTAGCCAGTAGAGGCTAACCTTGACGGCAACATATCGGCTCTTCGAGGACTCACCCTTCTGACAAACATTAAAACAATACCGATGCAGACACAGATCACGCTTACCAATAGCGAAATCCATAAACTATTAAAGCTGTACTCAAAAAATTTGGCATTCCAACTCTCGGCAAAATAACCCCAAGCATATTGCAGCAAAATAGCGAATGGCAGCAAAAAAGCGAGCGTTAATAAGCCAAAGCAGTAGCCAGTAGCCGCAAATGCCTTTACACCACTCAGCGAGTAGCGATCTAACTCTCCTGGTGATGACTGTTTTTGGAAAAGTTGTTGTTTTCGGCGTGCAAAACGCTCGAAACCAATCATAGCAAAGATGACAAACAGCATAATAGTAGAGAGTTTTGCGGCAGCGGTTAAACTGCCATATTCAAACCAAGTATCATAAACAGCCGTGGTTAATGTGGGCACCGCAAAATAACTCACAGTGGCAAAATCTGCCGCCGTTTCCATAGCAACAAGTGTGGCTCCCACGGCTAAAGCGGGCCTAGCCATAGGTAAGCTAAGCCGCCAGAAGCTTTTCCAAGGACTACACCCCATAACGCGTGCGGCATGTCCTAAACTTGCTGATTGCTCCATAAATGCGGTGCGCGCTAGCAGATAAATGTACGGAAAAAGCACCAACGCCAGCATAATTGCTGCACCGCCTAAAGAGCGTACTTCAGGAAAGTAGTAATCATGGGGCGTTTGCCAGCCCAATAGGCCTCGCAGACTTCGCTGCACGGGACCTGCATAATCCAAAAGGTCCGTGTACACGTAAGCGACCACATAGGCTGGCATTGCCAGTGGTAACAATAATGCCCATTGGAAGATGTTTCGGCCAGGGAAACGACATTTGGCCACCAGCCAAGCGGCGGGTATAGCCAGTAGAAGAGCGCCTATCACCACCCAGAACATTAGCAGCAAACTATTGCTGATATAGGTCGGTAAAACGGTATCAATGAGATGACCAAAAACAGCTTCATCAGGCATCAGTGATTGCAGAATAAGCGCGATAAGCGGCATCACGATCAACAGTGCCAATGTGTAGCTTGCAACAGACCAGCGTCTAGCTAAGCCTAATATCATGGTGTCAAATACCTATACCCATCCAGCTTGGAGATGCTCGTTTCAGAGGCGTTGTGCCAGTTCAATTCTAGGCGCATTAACGTAGAAATGGTTATTCCCTTTTAAGTGAGTGCAACAACGAAGTGGGCTTGCACAACGCCTTCTGCGATGGGTATGCTTTTTATATTATTAGAGTGGGCTTTACTCTGTGTTATTGATTTTACTAAGGCAATGACCATTAGCGGCAATCAATGCCTCGCCTACATGGATGTAGGTGCTTAGGTTCAGCCTGGAGCAATGAACCAGTGATTAAAGCCCATTAAACTCCCATCGAATCCTACATCTTCAGGTAGGATGGGTATAGGAGCCATGAAAAATAAAAATATGTAGAAAAAACAAAACCTATCATAAAGATAGGTTCTGAGAATATTATCACGAAGCATTCGCGTTAATGCATTATATAACGATAGCGTTAGCCCAACCTTAAAAGCCTAGCTTGCACTAAAGATCAAACTTCACTTCATCCAATAGTTTTATCGCAGCGCTATGGTATTCAGCTAGCTTATAGATAGGCAAGTCATCAGCTTTAAATTGTCCCCAAGAGGCGACTAACTTCGATGGTTTAACATCAGCTTTAACCGGATATTCCATGTTCACATCAGCATAGGTTTGCTGCGCAGAATCACTTGATAGAAACTCCATCAACTGAATAGCTGCGTCACGGTTTTTAGTGTATTTGGCTAACGCCATACCTGATACATTGATGTGCGAACCACGGTTATCTTGGTTAGGGAAGTTAATCTCAACCGCTTCAGCCCATGGCTTCTGTTTAGGATCTTGTAGCATTTTGCCTAAATAATAGCTGTTGCCAATGGCGATATCACATAAACCTTCGCTTAGCGCTTTAACCTGGGCCCTGTCATTACCTTGTGGCTTACGCGCAAGATTGGCTTTTAAGCCTTGTAGCCATGTCTTAGTGTCTTGTTCACCATGGTGCGCAATCATCGATGCGACGAGAGAAACATTATAAGGATGCTTACCACTTCGGCTGCAAATTTTACCGAGATACTTAGGGTCGGCGAGATCTTCATAGTTAATATCTAACTTACCCAGTCTTTCTTTCGAGCTATAAATATTACGGACACGCATGGTTAATGCATACCACATGTCATCTGGTGAACGGTATTTTTGGGGAATATTTTGCTTTAGCGTATCGCTGCTTGCTGGGATGACAAGATCTTTCTTAACCAACTCCATTAACCGATAGAAATCTGAAGTCAGTACTATATCAGCTTTAGACAAGCGTCCTTCTCGCGACATACGCTCCGCGATGCCTTTCTTTGAAAACACGACATCAACTTCAATGCCCGTTTGCTTAGTAAAGTCAGTCAAAATAGGGTCAATAAGAAAAGCTTGTCGATAAGAGTAGACCGTTAACCTTTCAGCGGCACTAACCATAGTTGCACTACATAAAAGCCCAACCATCATTAGACTGTTGATCATTCTCATTGCCCTACTCCTTTATCAATGTACCTTTAACTACCACGTCAGTGATAATAATTCTCAATTGCAAGTAGGGTAATCAATCAAGGCTGGAACAGCAAGCATTAGTGGTAATTTCTGCCAACAAAATACACCACTTACCTTAGCAAATACTTAATTAACCTCTATTTATTCATAATACTAACAAGCGAAGTCGTGTTGTCACGCGGGCCTTGTGGCAACAAAAGCATCAGCTTTCTGCGCTTCCTTCAGCCAAAGACCGAGTGCAGGAGCCACATTTCGCCAAAGTATATCGGGATGCCTAAAGTCAATGTACTCCAATAGACAAACTAACATGACTTGCAATGCCGTTAACTCAGCAGAGTGAGTGATGCCAATGGTTTCAATCTCTTTTAAGCCTCTTAATAATGCTTGCTCAAATCGCGATGTCCAAAATGCAGAACGCAAACCCTCTTCATCTCGAAGTTGCTCCTGTCTAAGTGAGACCGCACTATCAAAAATACCTTTCAGTAATGAAAAGTGACACTGTTGCGACCAATTATTTACTCTCATTCCAAATAAACGAGACTGGCCAAATTCAGTGTCTAAGAAACGCATAATCACTTCGCTATCAAACAATGCCGAGCCATCATTTAGCTGCAAACAGGGGATCTTTGCTAAAGGGTTAACTCTAAGCAGTTCTGGAGAGTTATCGAAGGGGTTAGCAATAATCTCTTCAATCCCTTTAATCTTGTGGTAGCTAATAAAAACACGGACACAACGGGCATAAGGTGAAGCGTCGGAATAATACAGTTTCATGATCTGACCTTACCAGTATTTTTCGACGGTAACTTGTCCTGGCGCTCGGCGTAAGTTCTTGGCGAGTCCTCTGTTTTTTAGCACCAGCTGTGCATCGGTGATCATTCCAGGATTACCGCAAATCATCACTTGAGACTCATTGGCGGAAATAGTGACGCCCGCTAATGCTTCTATTTCACCACTTAAGAGTCCATCAGGGATCCGGCAACGTAGTGCCCCATCAACAGGCTCTCTTGTGACCAAGAGTACTAATTTAAACTGTGAAGGATATTTGCTTTCCAACGCCCTAAGTAGCGGCAGATAAGCCAAATCCTGCGCTTCTCGAACACCATAGACTAAGATTACTTTCTGATAGTTTTGCCACGGTTCTTCGGTTTCCATCATAGAGATGAAAGGACCAACTGCTGTACCTGTCGCAAGGAACCAAAGGTGTTCACCTTTCTTATCATCTTTAGGTAGCTCATCAAGCGTCATAAAACCTGATGCTTTGGTTGCAACATCAATGACGTCACCGGCAGACAATGCTTGCAGATCTGGAGATAATTGGCCGTCATCCACCGCTACCGCCAGTACCTCAATGTAATCAGTCCCAGGTGGGTTAACCAGAGAGTAAGCTCGGCCGATGCGTTTCTCATCAACGACTCGACTTAATTTAATAAATTGACCCGCGATAAAATTTCCAATATCGACTTTGATTTTTAATGAGAATAACTTGTCACTCCAATCATTCCGCTCAATGACTTTACCTTCAATCCACATAGCTTGCTCCAAAAGTGCGTCGTCGTTTCAGCATAAACTTTTATTTCATATTCAGAAAGATTAATCTAACGCCAACATTTTGTTAGGGACAGTGAACTCAAAGACGCATAAGCTTTAACAACTCAGGCTTTATAGGCGTAACTTTTAGTTATGATAGCCCTCAAGAAAAATATCAAGGACGCCACTATGCCAACCCTATTTAAGGCGATCATCGCCTTTATAGTTTTAACTCTTACCTTCAATTATAGTGCCTTGGCACTAGCACAAAACATAACCGATACCATCGATAGCAAAACTATCATTGTGGTTCGACATGCCGAGAAGCTCAGCGATGGCTCACGTGATCCACTTCTTAGTGACGTAGGCTACCAACAAGCGCAAGCTCTTGCTCAAGTACTAACAGACTTAACCGTTTCTCAAGCCATCGCCAGTAACTACCACAGAACCCAACTGACACTTAAGCCACTCGTCGATGCTCATAACATTAGTCTTACAACTGTCAGTACCAAAGAGGGAATTGAAGCCCATATTGCTGAGATAGTTGCGCTGGTGCAGAGTTCGAACGGCAACAGTGTCATTGCCGGTCACTCCAATACCGTGCCACTGATTATAAAAGCATTAGGAGGCCCACAAATTGCGACCTTAGATGAATCAAGTTATGGCGAGCTTTATCAGTTAACCATTCACCCATCTGGTGAGGTTAGCTTTGAGATATCTCAATTTGGTCAATGACGCTTAATCGCATCCCCGTTTGATGGAATAACCCAAAAGCATGGTCTGATTTCAAGTGAATGAGACTTAGTTTGCGGAATATTTAGTAAATAAGTATTAGCTCAGGTAGGATATACCTCTTTGTGGAGTTAAACTAAATAGTAATCTTTTACATATGAGGCACAGCAATGGATGACAAAGATGCGCCCTCACAAAACATGGGATTGTCTGTAAGTTGTAACAGTTGCGAACGCATGACAGTGATTGAAGGCGAATATATCTGCTACAGAGAGGGGAAAATCATCAGTTTACAACCGATGAAAACACCAGCGCCTAAAATCTTACTCTGTGATGGCTGGAAAATTGGCAAAATCAGCTATTAAGCTGTTAGCATTCCAGCATAATCGCGAGCTGAGAATTTTGGCTCATGCAGCAGTCCTTTTAAAGGGTCTACCGGACTCGCTTTAGCTAAACTCAAACCGCGAGTCGTTACTCTCATGCCGGCACACAATTCAAAATAAACCACTTCAAGTTCATCTGTTTCTAGACCACGCTTTTTAAGCGTCGCCATAATAGCAAGCCAGTCAGTGCTAGCCTTGCTGCCCTGTCCTTCGATATTTACAAGTAGAGGTATGTTTTTCATAGTGACCTTCTCTGTATAATCATGACGTTATACCTATTGTATTAAATATGTCGCCAATTCAGAAACACCCAAACTTTTCAACTCAAAGCGTATTGAAGGGATTATGGAAACTCCCTTGTGAACCAATGCAAAGCAGAAGTGGGATGTCTAAACATTCCCGTTGACTGAATTTCAAAGATCCACATGCTAGGTTGCAAACGTTCGATATAGAATAATGATGAGCTTCGAACTCCCCATGGGGCTCTAACGCTGAATTACCACTGAATGAACCGATATTTTAGGCAATAAGTATTGATGTAAAGCTATTATATGTACACAAGTCTGAACCTAGGCTGAATTGTATACAGAGATATCTTAAAACCACTCACTATAGCCACACCTAATCAGTCACACTATGTAGAAAGGACTTAAATCCTCCATCGTTACTCTTGTTGAATACGCCACAATTTTGAATACAAACCACCGGCCTCTAATAGACTGCTATGAGTTCCCGTTTCAACCACTCGACCTTTGCTCAACACCAAAATTTGATCCGCATCGACGACGGTCGATAAGCGGTGCGCTATGACGAGGCTGGTATGGCCTTTAGCCGCCGCTTTCAATGCCGTTAAAATAGCGTGTTCAGAATGACTGTCCAATGACGAGGTCGCTTCATCAAACACTAAGATAGGGGAACGTTTCAAAATCGCTCTCGCAATCGCAACCCGTTGTTTCTCACCCCCGGACAGTTTCAAACCGCGCTCACCGACACGGGTGTCGCCACCTTCTGGTAGGCTTGCAATAAAATCACTGAGGTGCGCCATTTTGATTGCAGCATCAATTTCATCATCTGTCGCTGATGGGCGACCGTAACGAACATTCTCAATTAGCGTATCATTAAAAAGTACAGTGTCTTGCGGCACGATAGCAATCGCTTGTCGCAAGGTATCTTGGCTTAATTGACGAATATCTTGCCCGTCAATTCGAATACAACCAGAAACGACATCATAAAACCTAAACAGCAACTTAACGATCGTCGATTTACCCGCCCCGCTATCACCGACTATCGCGACTTTTTGCCCAGATTTTATTGAAAAACTAACATCATCGAGAATATTGCGACTATCGTAACTGAAGCTTACATTCTCAAATGAAACGACTCCCTGAGTTAGCCTTTCAGTGTTGGCATTCTCGATATCTTCAATCAAAGGTTCTTTGTCTAATAAACTGAACATGCGCTCAATATTCGCAAATGCACCACGGATCTCTCGGTAAACAAAGCCTAAAAAGTTCAGTGGTATAAAGAGCTGCATCATAAATGCATTAATTAGCACAAAGTCACCAATGCTCATCACGCCCTGTGCTACATCCGTCGCGGCCATTGCCAGCATCAATGTCATCGCGACAGAAATGATACAAGCCTGCCCAGCGTTCAGGGCAAATAACGACAAGCGGTTCTTTCGTTTCGCCTCTTCCCAGTCAGCGAGGGCACTGTCATAACGATTAGCTTCATACTGTTCATTATTAAAATACTTCACCGTCTCGTAATTCAATAGGCTATCGACGGCGCGCGTACTAGAAAGCGAATCCGCTTTAGCGGCATCTCTGACATAACCTGTACGCCACTCTGTTGCCACCACAGAGTATGCACCATAGGCAACCACCGACAATAGTGTAACGGCCGCATAGCTAACACCGTAGTTGTAAAACAGAATGCCCACCACCAACACAATCTCCAATAGTGTGGGGACGATATTGAATACCATAAAGCGCATTAAAAAACTCACCCCACTGGTGCCACGTTCAATATCTCGCGACAATCCACCGGTACGCCTTTCTAAATGAAATGCCATATCGAGTCGATGCAGATGCTCAAACACAGCCATGCCTAAGCGTCGAATGGCACGTTCAGTGACTCGCCCAAACAGCGTATCTCTAACTTCAGAGATAATGGTGTTGAGTAAACGCATACAACCATAAGCAATCACTAACCCTATCGGCACCGCCAGTAGTTCCCCTGGTCCCTTTAACGTCAAGCCATCGACTAATGCTTTAAGCACAAAGGGCAGCCCGACACTTGCTGTCTTTGCCACCACTAAACACAACAGCGCTAAGCCTACTCGTTGCTTAAATTCAAGCAAATACGGCCAGAGCAGTTTGATGACATGCCAATTAAGCTTACCGATAGGACCGTCGAAATATAAAGAGGGACGCATGAACACTTCCAAAAGTTAAACATAAAAACTAAAAATAGATGATATTTAACGCGACTTTATTCAGCTAAAAAGGCGATAAACTTATTCACACCTGTAAAAAAAATGTAAATTTACACTTGAAATATACCGACAAAAAGTACTACTTTAGCACTATCTCTGTGATGTCTTTGGTCACCTAAGGTATTTACTCATATATTTTCTCATAACCTTGTTTAAAGCGGTGCAAATTTTGTTACTCCACGGTAAAGAATTTGATATTCTCTTTGATGCAATTTTAAAAGTGAACAGGATAAAGGGCATCAAAAATGCTCGAGTCAAGCCAACTATCAAAGGATGCAAACATGTTGGATTCATCCAATCAAAAATATCCACCTTTACCACTCATCCAAACATGGATATGGATGATGACCCAATCTGGAAACCCTGAAATCCAAGAGAAAGGTCAAAGCAATCTTATTGCTTCCTTTGGCAGTTTAGCCAAAGCAAATGAGTATCTTATAGAGCAAAATCAACAATAACGAAAATTATTACTGATTTTGCTTTGTATAGTACATACATTAAGGCTGCTCACCTAAAGTGAACAGCCTTTTTTTATCGCTATATGTTTAACACAAGACGCTAGCCTGACATGGTGATAGTGCAGATCGGTCTACACTAGACTCCGGTCATCTGCCCGGTATAAAGAATGAAGTTTCGCAGCAACAGAACCCCGATTAAACTGAAGCTCGCAGTCACAGCGACATAAGCGAACTTTCTGTCTGATGACACTTTCATCCATAAATTAAATGCCAATGGCAACGTTAGACCAACGCCAACCACGCCCCCCCAGAAAATCCAGCCCCAAAAGCCCTCTCCAATTGCATTCAATGCCGCGACCTCACTTTGACCTCCGGATAAAATAAGCCCTACAAAAAAGGTAAATAACAGCATGATCTCAACTAAGATCATCGGGATCTCTATGCGATGAATAAATCGCACCTCAACTCCATTGGGATTACCACGCATTAATACGCCACCAAGAAGGGTCGCCGCGGCACCAGAAGACAAACCAGAAATGAGGAATAACAGTGGTAACACAGGGTTGTTCAACAAAGGAAAACCAATCAGTGCCGATAACAAAAAGCCAGTATAGGCACCAAGTGATAAAGATAAGATCACCAATACACCCGTAATAACATCTTCATGTCGAGCCAACAGTGCCAAGAGTTTGCTTAGCAATGGCAAACGCTGTTTTAGCCACTGCTGGATTGGCGAGCTAAACACGCTACCAATCCACGCGAAGAGCACCACTTGATATGCCAACAGCACCAGAACGCCCATCGACATCACCGATGATGGGTTATAAAAAACCAAGATTTTCCAAAATGCCAATGGCTTGGTTAGGTCCATGACCAAAATCCCTAAGCCTGCACACACAGCAACTGGCGCAATCACTGCTGCAGCCTGAACAAAAGGTGACAGATAGGCTTTATCAGCTAACTTAAAGTGCTTAAGCATAATCGCAAAAAACACAGCCCCGGCCGATAATCCAGCCAAAAATAGGTAAATAGCAATCGGCCAATGCCAGACTAATCCATCAAAATGAAATGCACTCATAGCACTATCTCCCCATCAATCGTCCGCACATGGAATAGTTTTGGTCGAGTCCCTAAGTCTACTTTCTCCCGATAAGTGGGTTTAGACTTAAGCGTTTTAACTAATGCGGAATCAGGATCTTTCAAATTACCAAATACTAATGCATTCGTTGGGCACGCCAACACACAAGCGGGTTGTAAGCCTTCACTTAACTGAGTTTGCTGACAGAAATCACATTTATCAGCCACTTTAGTTTCAGGATTGATAAAGCGTATTTGATATGGACAAGCGGCAATACAGTATTGGCAACCCACACAACGGTCCTCATTAACTGCAACAATGCCTGTTTCTTTATCAATATAAGCCGCCCCTGTTGGGCATACTTTGACACAAGGTGCAGCTTCGCAGTGCTGGCAAGAATGTCGGATAAAACGATAGCTCTGATCGGGGTATTCCCCAAAGGGTCCGCTACGCTCAATCTTGACCCGAGTGACCCCATAAGGAACATGGTTCACTTCGCGGCAAGCATCTTCACAGGCATTACAGCCAATACAGAGGTTTTCATCATGCACCATGGCATACTTGAGGCCACTGTCCTGTTCGGAAGTATTCGCTTGTGGGGCCTTGGTCACTGTATAAACTGACATGCTCGCAATAACACCACCACAGCCTTTTAGAAAACGTCTCTTTGAATTATCCACAGTGCACCTCCTTATATTTCAGCTCGATGACATTTAGCACATGACTGATTAAGCGCCGGACCTGACAGCAATAATGCAGGATCAGTTTCAGGATGTAATTGATGGCACTGACCACAAGAAACTCGTTTCGCATGTACATTGTGAGTCCAATGAACTGTCGCGAGCTGTTGATGCTCATGACACGCTAAACACTGCTGCGCCTGTGTTTTTATAGCGGTGTCACTCTTAGCGCCAAATGCAATAATCGAAGCGCCTTTTCGAGGATGTTTACCTTTTTCACCATGGCAATCTTCACAGGTTAGTGCCAGCCCTTGATTGGCATGTAACCCCAACATTTGACCATTACGTTTATGGCACTTTAAACAAGCACTATTCGCTACTGTTCCAGCATCTTTAGCTAAAGCTGAACTTGGAAAGCTCACCCACAGTAAAACAAACCAAACAATATAGAGTAAGACAACGCCGTAACGGTTAGTAATCGACATCACAAAACCTTACACCGACAGGTGAATACAAAAAGTTTAAGAGAATGAGCGCCAAACAGTATGTTTAGCGCTAGGTTGGACTTGCTTGGTTATGCGGCGAGAGCCGTCTTTATCAACGCTTCATCGCAGTGCTTATACTTATCTAACTTGATGAATTGCACACCAACATAGTCTAAGCACTTCTCAACAAATTTAGCTTGTTCAGGGGAGCTATCATCGGGATTACTAATCACCAACTTTACTGAAGAAGATTCATTGTCGATAACAACATAATCAAGATGGCAATGCTCCATAAAATCTTGAACCTCTTCGTGATTATTAACCGATTCGTCAATATCAACCACATTCACCAATGACGCACCATAAAGAATGTCGTAACGTGTGTTTGCAATCGCTTTTAAGCTTTTTAAAAAGTGCATAGACTCTTTATCAAGTAGATGCGGTTTAATGCTAATTTCAGCCCCAACCCTTTCGACTTCACTTGACTTAAAAAATTTAATACACGTCATAACAAATGTCACAATGACGAAAGGAACAATCAGGAATAAAACAAAGTATATAAAAGCATAACTTAGTATTACGGTGGCGTTCATGATAAACCTCCAATGAATTTATTTACTAACTTAACCCTCGAGTTAATTATTACCCCTCAAAACATGACTTAGCAACAGAGATGAAAAACCTTTTATCAAAAATTAAAACGAGGTCGCAATATCGGTTTCCGACGTTAATAATTACAGATAATCAAAAAGTAGATATAGGACTATCACAATATGGAAAACTATAAATCACATATCACAAAAAGAACAACTTACTAATTAAAAACAGCAAGATACAAGAATGCGCGAATGGGATAGATAATTATTAAAAACATATTAAACACATGATAAATCTTTATTGAATTTAATTGAATTATTATTTTACCGTAAGTTATAATTAATATACTGTAATTGTAAAAGTGGTAATTTCTAGGGGTATTTAATATGCGCAACATAACTATTGATAATCTAGATATGCTAAGCATTAACATTCTCGTCAATTTATATGAAGAGCACTCAGCTACCTTTGTTGCAAAAAAAATGAACATTCCCGCACCTAAAGTAAGTCGTTGCTTACAAAATGCGAGAGTCATATTTAACAACCCGCTTTTTATTCGGAAAAAACATGGATTAATTCCTAACGAATTTACTCAACAACTCTACCCCATCGCCAAAGAAATTCTACAGTGTTCTGACCACCTGCAACAGCTATCCGTGTGCGCCAAAGATTTAAGCAACAGCGAAATCAACATCTATGCGAGTGATATGCTAGTGCAACACCTCCCGCAACAACTCAGCAGCGCTATCAACCAGTCAGATCTGCCCATAAGCTACAAGTTGCACACTCAATCGATTAATGTGTTTAATGATATCAATAACGGAGTCACTGATATTGCAATACTCACAGAATCAAATCCGCAGCTATTACAATTTTATGCCAACAATTTGGATATCGTACCTTTGCAAAAGCTCAACCATATTTATCTAGTGTGCGACTTGCATCACCCCATTTTAAAACAAGAGTTGGATATCGATACCATAGCCAGTTATCCCTATGTTAAGGCGTATAACCTAGCAACTCCTACCTCAGTTGATCCCTTTATATTCTATTGTCAGCAACACCATATCCGCTGCCGACTTGCTAATATAGATAACGTTGATGACAGTCCTAGTTTCCATGACTTGTACCCATTGCTCGCAGATAGCGAAAACCTTGCACTTCTGCCTTACAGTAAAATATATGAGCAAAGTAACTTACTACCTGGGTTACACGTTTGCTGTTTATCAGAAATGGAAACCAACCGACTCTATTTATCTCAGTCTCACCCAACACTTTATCTCGTTAGAGCTAAAGGTAATCATTCCGGAAACTTTGATCGACTAACCGAAGCTCTTAGTCAAATAGTGACTAAGAGTGGGCATCTATATCGTCATAACCAGTAAAACGATCAATTTTTGCGAGCGTATTTAATTATTGTATTGATTGGCTACCATACAAGAGCGCTGCTGACAGTCGGCATCGCACTGTAACGCGGAACAAGATTTATTGGTGCAACATGTCGTCAGAGGTTTAGCGGGGCTGGTTGATGTGGTGATGTTATCGTAATGACTTTGCATCTCCACTAATTTGTCACCTAATAAGTTTCTAAGGCAGTTAACCATCGGAGAGAGCACGCTTTGATGGCAATGCAGATAATAACTGTCACTCGTTAATTCTGGAGCATTGCGCCAATCATCAGAGATATCGACAAAATCAACATCTTTTCTGTTTTCAAAATAATAGTAAGACATTGCAGACACTAAAATACCCACATCCCCGGTCATGCTCACGTGATCAACCACCATACGAACACTTGGACTCTTAAGTACGACCTTAATATCGATATCCTTTGCTTGCGCATACTCCTCAATACGGTGCATCTGATGGCCTTGCAAATTAGAATTTACCAGCGCAATTTTATAATCAAAGATATCTTTCAGTGGTTGAGAAGATTCAAGAATTGGGTGTCCCGTTTTGGCGACAATAAAGAAATGTGTGATATCGCCAATTTTGGTGTCATTTACCATTGGATGATTAACCGGCTCAATAGAAATTGAGCAATCGATTTTACCTTGGCACAATCGCTGACTGACCGTTTCAGACCAAGGCTGTACATTGACATAAACACCACCATCAACACAGCGACATGATTGCTGAATACAATTAAGCACCATTAGTGACCAATGCTCATTTGCCGCAAACGTTAACTCATAGGGGGCTTCTCTTTTGTCTAACGTCGTTTCAATAATTTTATCAAACTGCTGCAATATGGTTTGCACCATAGGAGTTATTTTTAAGGCGACTTGATTCGGTTCAAAGCCGTACTTTTTCCTTATAAACAACTCATCGCCCAGAACGTCTCGCAAAGTTGTAAGCGCTCGGCTCACCTTTGATTGGGTCGTACTTAGCTTCTCTGCTACTGCACTACCATTTTTAAGTTCAACTAAACCAATAAATACCTGCAAAGTAAAATAATCAAGCCGACTGACTTGTTTCAACATTAGTCCTATCCTTTTGCTAACGATTGATATAGAAAAACTCCCCTTTTCTAATGGGGGCTTGCAACACAACGCATCAGTGGCTAAAGCTCCAATATATGATCTGTAACCATCCTTTTTAGCATCTAGACAAAACGAATACAGAGCGGCTTGTCACAATCTAATACTCAACTATACACCTTAATTTTAAATTTATATTTACCCTTTTAAATCAGCTTGTTACCTATAAAAGTAAATACTTAAATAGAAAGGTTAAATGCCAATGCTAATCATTTAAATAGTGTTCGCATTCGCTTTTATAATGGAGGGTATTTCAGAAAATATTTGCTTCAGAGTGCTGGTATTAACAACAAAAATGACTCATTAAGGGGCAAAAAGTAGGATAAATAGAAGGATAGCGGGCATTATTTTGGCAATAAAAAGCCTGATGTTTAAATCAGGCGTTATCTTAGTTCATCAGCCTTAATGAACATGTCTAAAAAATCGGTTTGTTATTTCAACCCTGCTAACGCGGCCACTAATGCTATTTTTAGCTCTGGGTTTCTAAGTTCCTGCTTTTCCATATCAAAGTTATCGAAAAAGCTTGGGATAGAAAGCGAACCTTTTACATCGGCTGCAAAGTACGGTGCTGAACCAGAAGCCGCAGCCAGTACTGAGGATGCGCCACCAGGTCCAGGTGAAGTTGCAAGTAATACCATAGGGGTATTCTGGAACACTTTCATGTCAATACGTGAGGTCCAGTCAAACAAGTTTTTATACGCGGCAGTGTATGAACCGTTATGTTCAGCAAAAGAGATAATAATGGCATCGGCTTCACCTAACTTAGCAAAAAATGTTTGCGCAAGCTCCGGCTGACCTAATAGCTCCTCTCTATCTTGGCTAAAGATTGGCATCTCAAAATCATTGATGTCTAAGATTTCAACTTCAGCACCTTCGACTAAAGAAGCCGCGTAAGTGGCAAGTTGCTTGTTGATTGACTTAGCGCTGTTACTCGCTGCAAAGGCTAATAGTTTCATATTCTGACTCTCTATTCTGTTAACGCTACAGTTAAATCTGCAGCATATTAGGGTAAATTGTCGAAGTAACGATTAGCGACAATCCGATAGAGATAAGTGTATATTACAACTCATACGTGATTAATAACCTTAAAAGATAATAACTATTTCCATATGACTCTTAATAAACTGTTTGATGGCGTAGTAATATTTGCTCAAGTCGTAAAGAGTGGCGGTTTCTCTGCGGCGGCCGAAGCCATGGGCCATTCAACCTCTTATATCAGTAAAGAGGTGAATAAACTCGAAGCACGCCTCGGCGTTAGGCTACTCAACCGAACGACTCGCTCTATCGGGTTAACGCCTGAGGGTGATGCCTATTATCAACAGTGTCAGCAATTGATTACCGACGCCGAGCTGGCGATAGGCTTAATCACCCAGCATGATGTCAGCCCCCGAGGAATATTAAAACTAAGCTGCCCGATAGGTTTTGCGCAAAATCACCTTGAGCCCATCATTTCTGAATATCTGCAGCGCTACCCTAACGTCAGCTTAGAGTTGGACTTAAGTGATAAACGCACTGATGTGGTTGCCGATGGTTACGATCTTGCTATTCGAGCATCATCACAGCTTGATGAATCCAGCCTTATTTGTCGCAAGCTTTATTCCTGTAAAGCCTTTACTGTGGCCTCAAAAAACTATATTTCACGCCATGGTAAGCCTTACCATCCACGCGAGTTAGCCAATCATAATGGGATCTGTTATTCCAATCTAAAATCGCCGAGCCGCTGGGATTATATCGATAATGATGGTAAATCCTTCTCTGTAGATGTGCGTCCTAAAGTCCTCTGTAACAACGGCCATATGCAACTGGCTATGGTGCTTGAAGGTCATGGCGTAGCCAGGCTACCAAGCTTTTATATGCAAGAGGCGTTACAGAGTAATCAACTTGAAGTGCTGTTTGATAACTTTCCAACAATCGACGTTGACGTTTTTGTGATCTACCCGAGTCGAAAACATTTATCGCCAAAAGTTAGGGCCTTTATCGATCTCGCAGCTGAGAGATTGGGCTAACGTGGTTACACAAATAAAGCCGCGAACGCGGCTTTATGATCTCGCTATCTGTATATTTGAGTCATCACTTATCTTTCATCGATAGCTCATCCACTAACCTATATACGGTGTAAGTGGTGGAGTGAAAATTATCAGACCACGCTTTTAACGCCGCCCCGGCTTTAGCTTCATCACCCATATGGGTCGCTAATACTTCCGCAAATGACTTGTCTGGCGGCGTCATGCCAGCGTAATTGTTGTAGGGAATAACTAAACTAAGTCCCCCTTCACCACCAATAGAATCAGCCCATGACCAAGAATATGGCCACTTCATCGCCTTAGCATTGTCACTTAACAGCTTTTTACCCGCGGCAATACCTTTGCTACTGCCCATCTTCTCTTGGTAATTGGTGACTGCAAAATACTTAAACTCTTCACTGTCTTGTGGCCAGTTACTATTTTCGATGTCTAAACGGCTGTAAAAGTGCTCATAATGATGAATATACTGCGCCACATTTGCGTACCAGTCATCGAGGATCTTGTTATCGGCCTGCCACTTTTGATAGCCATCAACATCATTCCACTGAGTACAACAGTAGCGAATAATATAGCGGTCCATGCCGGTGCCGATTGTAGGCCGATAGACTTTCCATGCTCTTGGGTCACCTTGACTTGCACGGAACTGAACATGTTTTATAAACGCGGTTTCAAATGCAGACTCTTGGCCATGGTTAGGTACCATAACCCATACATCAGCAAGTGAATCAGGCTTTGCATCAGCGGCAACGGCGGTATTCATCAACGCCATCATCGCCAATAAGCTACAGGTGAATATCTTAAATAGAATCTTTTTCATTTCTATAATCCTTTCAGTGAGTGAGTTGCAATCACGTCAACATTAAAAGTTAAGAAAACACATTAGAGAGAGTATGAGATTTGAAACATGCCAACATAATTACGCATAAAGCCTAGCAACTATTACTCAATTTGCGAGATCCTAGCGCATTTATTCGTCGCTAGTGGTAGATTTTATTGTTTTCAATTGAGCATCAATAACTGAATAAAAAGCGAGAACATGAGCGTAATACACTGTCTGTTAGAAGATCATTTTCAGCTTAGTAAGTAACGCTAACAATACTCAGCAGTAATGATTTTTTGTGTGACTAAAAAACCTTGAAGTCGCTGGTAAATCAAATTGTTAATACTAATGAGCAAACTTTAAAATATTTACTTTAAAGTTAAAGCTATCTATATCTATAATGAACATGGCTATGTCATACCAGCGCTAGCGTGGCTGAGCTTTAGCTAATATAGGACAGCGTAAACCAAGGTTAAAAACATTTTTAACCTTCAGGGTATTTCAATCGCTAAAACGAACATTTTCAGCTCTACTTTTAATCATTTGAGCTTACCACTAAAACTAAAATAATAATTGGATGGGATCGGTGCTAAAAAAAATACTAGCAATGACCAGCTCGACACAGATGTTAGTGGCCATGTTTTTGGGTTTCGGCGTTGGCCTATTCTTTGGTGAATCCGTAAGCTGGATGGGCACAATTGGCACCAGCGTGATATTACTCATGCAAATGACCGTTCTCCCTTATATCGTGGTCTCGCTGGTGGGCGGTATCGGTAAATTACAAAAGAATACTGCCAAGCTTATTTTCAGCCGCGCGGGACTTATCATGATACTGCTCTGGGGACTGGGGTTGCTCACAGTCGCCTTAATGCCACTTTCATTTCCAGTCGTTGAATCAGCTGCTTTCTTCAGCACCAGTAGCATTGAACCTGTAACCCCCATCAACTATTTCAAACTCTATATTCCATCAAACCCGTTCGAATCTATGGCGGGGGGCTATGTGCCCGCAATGGTGGTGTTCAGTATCGCCATGGGGCTTGCACTTATTGGCATGCAGGGCGAAAATAAACAGCAAATTTTAACCTTTATGCACACCAGTTCAGAGATATTTTCTCGCATCACTCAAGGCTTGGTCAAAGTACTTCCTATCGGCATTTTTGCCATGTCAGCCTCCGCAGCAGGCACTATGGGGGTTGATGAGTTTGCCAGTATGCAGGTGTATTTAATCAGCTACTTTGTGCTCTGTCTGCTACTCACCTTTTGGATTTTGCCGTGGATTGTCGCCTCTTTAACCCCTATCACTTTTGCACAAGCGCTACGGGTCTCAAAGGCTAGCTTAGTGACCGCATTTGCCACAGGGAACATCTTTATTGTTATTCCAGTGATTGTGGAAGAGTGCAAGCAGGTCATGCGTGAACACGATAAATTGAGTGAAGATGGCGCCACCTTGATAGAAATTTTGGTTCCGATTGCGTTCACGTTTCCTAATATTGGCAAGTTAACCGTGATCCTCTTTGTCCTCTTTGCGGGTTGGTTTAATGGCACGCCTGTTGATATCAGTAGTATTCCATCACTTTCTATTAGTGGCTTATTATCGCTATTTGGCAGTGTGTATGTGGCGATCCCCTTTATGCTGGATCTGGTCCATTTACCGTCAGATCTATTTCAGCTATTTGTGATGTCTGGCTTTATCACAGGAAAATTCAACTCCATCGCCGCCGTGATGAACCTGTTTGCACTGACGCTACTCACTGCTGCATTGTTTGAAAAGCACCTTACACTGCGTCCAACTCAATTGCTCAAAATGGGCTTGGGGATCGGCATAAGCCTTATTTTGACCTTGGTTGTATGCCGCGTGGGCATGGGGCTATTTATTCATAGCCCAGAGACCACCAGCGGCGTTATTGCGAATATGCAGGTGGCCGATAAAGTCCCAACAAAGGTCAGTAAACAGTTTCCGGTGATAGGAACAACTCCGCGATCCCCCATTGCTGGGATTAAAGAGATCCGCAGCAGAGGAATACTTAGAGTCGGCTATATACCCAGTAATGTGCCCTTTAGTTACTACAATAACACTGGCAATCTTGTTGGTTTTGATACAGCTATGGCGACTAAGCTCGCGGAAGATCTCAACGTTAAAGTCGAGTTTATTCCATTCAAGAAAAGCAAACTCGCTCAAGCGTTAGACGCGGGTTTTTTTGATATTGCCATGTCTGGTTTAGCCATGGATATTGAGCAGATGGATGCACTCAGCTATAGCAACCCGGTACTGGAGCTGAACTTAGCTCTGGCGACAAAAGATCACTTGGTAAATACCTTTAAAAGCACTGAAAAAATATTGGAACTGGACGCAGTCACTATCGCTTATGTAGAGCACAGCGACGTCGTTGAAGATGCTCGTTTAAAAGCGCCAAATATTAAATTTGTAAAAATAGACGGCTATAAAGATTTCTTTAGACAGAAAAAAGATAAATACGATGCAGTGGTGATCAGTGCTCAAGCAGGCTCAGCCTGGACACTATTCTTCCCAGGTTACGGTATTGCTTTGCTCGAAAGTAAATCACGTTACCCAGTAGCATACGCCGTTGCCCAATCAAACCAATCACTACTCAACTATGTCAATAACTGGCAGCGCTTGCGCAAAGTCGATGGTCACCAAGATGAGATCTATAACTATTGGATGCTGGGACAAGGTGCTGTTGAGAAGCTGCCTCGCTGGTCGATCATTCGCGACGTACTGCATTGGGTAGAGTAAGCCAGCAACGGCAGCGTCAAGCTGCCACCTTGGCTCTTTAATCAACACGAAAACTAATACACTAAAAAATTAACTCGCTCAAAATTACAGAAACTTGGCCACTTCATCGGGGGTAAGGTAGCGCCATTGAGCAAGTTCAACATCAAGTTGTAAGCTGCCAATTTGTTCACGGTGAAGACCATTAACTCGATTACCTACGGCGGCAAACATTCGCTTTACTTGGTGATACTTGCCTTCAGTGATCGTCAGCAGTACTTCATTTTCAGTCACAACCTTAAGATGCGCAGCCGCAGTAAGTTGTGACTCATTTTGCAGTTGAACACCCACTAAAAATTTAGCCGCAACATCGTCGCCAATAGCATCGCGCAGTGTGACTCGATAAGTTTTTGGGCACTGTTTTTCCGGTCTGATGATTTCAAATGACCAACGACCATCATCGGTCAGCAATACTAATCCAGAGGTGTCAGCATCTAAGCGTCCCACAATATGCAGATCCTCAGCTCTATCCACATCAATGCAACGAAATAGGCTCGGGTAATCACCATCGACATTCGAGCTCAAAGTATCAACGGGTTTATGCAGCATGATATAGCGTGAAGGCCGGGCGACTAATCGCCTGCCTTGCCAAACAACAGAGTTGTTCTCATGCACTTGAAATCTAGCTTCGGTAATAACCTTGTCATTCACGCTCACCTCGCCCAGCTCAATACATTGAGTAGCTGCAATACGGGTTAGCTCAGTACTTTTACACAAAAACTTATCAAGACGCATACAGATAAACATTCTTCTTTATAAATGACAGTAGAGGTTAACAGCCATCGGTGAAATAAGTAACTCTATAACGGTTTTCACAGACCGCTCTTTTTATAATCTGTTTGCGCGCCACTACAAAATTAGATTCATATCTACGGATAGGCTGGATCAACTCATAGAATATTGGCGAAACAAATATTTTCAAACAAGCCACGATAACAAGCTTAACGTTACTGTTATCTTCGCAGGTACTGCTATTAAGCAGAGGCGATTTCAGGCACAATATAGCTCGCAAAAATAGCATATAAGAAAGCACCTAATACTTTGTCGTAAACGCTTAGGAACCCTACATGACGCAGCTTACCCTACTGACACCAGACGATTGGCACCTTCATTTTCGTGATGGAGATATGTTGCAAGAAACCGTACCAGCAACCGCAAGATTGTTTAATCGCGCTATCGTGATGCCCAATCTGTTACCTCCTATCACAGATGCAAAGCTTGCCATTGCATACCGTGAGCGGATTTTAGCTGCTCGTCCAGCAGGTTCTAATTTTGAACCTCTAATGACCATTTTCCTAACCAACAATACGACAGAGCAAGACATCATCGATGCTAAAGCCGCGGGTATTGTTGCAGCAAAGCTTTACCCAGCGGGTGCCACCACCAATTCTGATGCGGCAGTAAAAGCGTTAGATTCGCTATTTCCTATATTTGAGGCAATGGCCAGACACGGTTTACTGCTGCTTGTTCATGGTGAAGTGACTGAATCACATATCGATATTTTTGATCGTGAAGCTCTCTTCATTGAGCGCTACCTAGCGCGTATCGTTGATGCCTTCCCAAACCTTAAAGTGGTGTTTGAACACATCACCACTAAAGAAGCTGCAGACTTTGTCATGTCAGCCGCAGATAATGTAGCAGCCACGATTACGCCACAGCATTTACTGCTTAACCGTAATGATCTACTGGTTGGTGGCGTGCGCCCACATAATTTCTGCTTACCGGTTTTAAAACGCAGTACTCATCAAGAAGCGCTGCGCGCTGCTGTGGCGACGGGTTCAAGTAAGTTCTTTTTAGGCACCGACTCTGCCCCACACGAAAAGCACCGTAAAGAATCTGCATGCGGCTGTGCAGGTTGTTATAGCGCTTGGAGCGCATTAGAGCTTTATGCTCAGGTGTTTGATGACTTAGGTGCGTTGGATAAGCTTGAAGGCTTTGCCAGTACTCATGGTCCAGACTTTTATGGTCTGCCACGCAACACGAGTACCGTCACGCTGATAAAAGAGACTTGGACAGTACCGTCAGAGATCATTCTGCCAAACGGCAACCCTATCGTCCCTTTCTTCGCTGGTGAAAAAGTTAATTGGAAAGTGAAGACCGCTTAACGGATCATTTTCACTGTCAGCCAGTTCGAGACCAAGCCCGCTAATGCGGGCTTTTTTGTCTCTAATATCAATATAATCTGTACTTTACTCTCGGCCTAACGCCTCACCCAAGGGTTCAAAATAATCAATCAACACACTGAATATTTGCTGTCGATGTTCGATCGTAGGATAACCGCCAGCATCAAAAAGGTCTGAATGTAAGGTTTCATCCACTAAATAAGGATTACTAATATCAGCATAGGATTCGATACAAGATTCAAACGCGCGCGCCATTAATTCGGTTGGTTTTGAAAAGTACTGCGTGCCATATTGCTTATCTAACGCAATCGCGCGGCAGACATAGTCATGCCCTTCCTCACCATCGTCGCTAAGCATACTCACTTCAAATACCCGTTCTAAGCGTTGGTTTAACGGATGTTTAATCGGCTTTACATCTGCAATCCAACTATGACTCGCAAAAGAGATTCTATTAGATGAGATATGAAATGATTTTGGAGCGATATAATGATCAAAGGCATGCCAAAACTCATGCGCAAGTGCCCCAGCACCCGCATTTTTAGCCAGTGCCAGTTCACGTCTATCCGGCGCATAATGCGCCTGCACTCCTTTTTGGCCACCGGTACCAAAAGCAAGGTTAAGTGTTTGCCGTAAACCGAGCGCTTTAGGCGGTAGCTTTAAAATAAAAGCAAGATCCGCTAAGGAGTCAAAGATCAGATTTGCCGCTTTATCACGCTCCGCATTTTCTACCCACTTGCCTAAGCGGATATGACCTAAGCCAAACACCTCTTTGACATCAACAAAACTGACTTGCTCATCAAAACGGTAATCAGGACCAATGCGATGATATGCCTTAGACTTTAACACTCACTCTTCCAACTAACTTATATTCACCCATTATAATCAAGCAGCAAAGCGAGTCACTGACTATTGTGTGTTTTGCTTGCGCCACTGCAAAGGAGACAGCTGCATCCTATGTTTAAACGATTTAGAAAAAGCACTCACATCGCTAAAGCCCAACACCTCAGATAACAAGGTAATGTCAATTTGACTTGAGGTTAAATGCCAACAGGCAGAACTCACTCTAACGTCCATCAATAACTGCTTAAATGTTAGACCTTTACATCTTAAGCGCCGTTGAAGGGTGCGCCTATTCATATTCAACATTGACGCAATTTCATCAATATTCGCATCCCCCATCCCCATCGTTTGTAAAACTAAAGTTTTAACCTTGCGCTCAATATCGTCACCAAACTGTCCAATGAGGGCCTCTAAATAACCTTCAACTTGAGCTTTATCTTGCGCTGAAATCGATTGCGATTTCTGTGCTAAATAACTGTTATCGAGGACCAGTCGGTCATTTTCCTGATTAAACACCACAGAGCACTCAAAGTATTTTCGATATACCGCACTATCAGATATTGCGGTATGGGCGAACTCAAGTCGGTCCAATTTTACTTGAGGGCCAATAAGTGTTTTAACTAAGCCTAAACACACACCAAAAGATAACTCCTTGTACTGCTTTGCATGGCTTATATCTTGGAACACTTGGTAACGTTCGATAAACGCCGATGAAGCAAACTCACGCAACATCCAATATTCACCCTGACTATGTATCGCCATATAACGCTGCGCATGAATCAAGGCTGCTCTCACTGTTTGGCTTGTCTGCATTATCATGCCTACCGCCCCCAACATCTCAAGCCCTTGTGTCGCCGCTAAACGTAAACCAAAGTCTTTGCAATTTAACTGTTCCGCGCTCAGTTCAAGCAAGTTAATCATGTCCGCAACGGCAATCATATTATCGGGGTTAACAATGTCTTCAGCGGTTAAAGCGCATTGTAAAAGCAAGTGTTCAGCATCACCTCCCAGTTCGGTCACTAAGCCATCAAACCCCACTAACGAGCCACTACGAATGAGATAATCTTGCTGCATCAATACGTCACCTATCAACTAACTGTGATTAGATAATCGCCAATTTGTCACCAAATGACAAGAATGTTAATTAGCTAAGCCTTAATCTGAATGTGTCGAATCGATAAACATAATAAAAACGATTAACAACATTCGGAGTTTTCAATGTCTGCATACGATACCATTATCAAGGGAGCTCGCTATTTTGATGGCACTGGCGCAGCCTCATCTATTCAAAATATTGCGATAAAAAACGGCAGGATAGCCAAAGTATCTAGCTCAAACATTAGTGAAACCGGCTGCGATCATATTATTGATGCCGAAGATAAATGGCTGATGCCCGGTTTTATCGACACCCACACACACTATGATGCTGAGCTGATTGTCAGTCCGAGCTTATCGGAGTCAGTTCGCCATGGCATCACCACCGTTTTAGTCGGTAGTTGTTCATTGAGCATGGTGTGCAGTGAATATGAAGATGCCTCTGATATCTTTACTCGAGTTGAAACCGTTCCTCGTGAAAAAGTGTTGCCTATTCTAAAAAAATACAAAACCTGGCACACACCAAAGCAGTGGGTGACATTTGCTAAAAACCATCCGCTAGGCCCCAATGTCGTTAGCATGCTAGGCCACAGCGATATGCGAGTCGCCGTTATGGGTTTAAACCGTGCCACTGATCGCAATGTAGTGCCCACTGAAGCTGAAATGGTACAGATGGAACGCCTGCTAAAAGAGTCTCTAGAGATTGGCTTTTTAGGATTATCAACCATGTGTCTTAAATGGGACAAACTTGACGGTAATCGTGAATGGTCCAAAAGCTTACCGAGCACCTACGCTAAGTGGAAAGAAGTTTCCCGCCTTAATAATTTAGTGCGCCAATATGACCGGGTGCATCAAGGCGCACCCAACGCAGCCGCCATTCTGCAAATAAACCAATACATGCGCGAATGCATCGGCATTTTCAAGAAGCCTTTAAAGACCACCTTAATTAGTCGAATGGATCTAAAAGGCAGCGTCTATTTGAGTAAAATCACCAACCTAGCCGCTCAAGTCACCAACTTCTTCAATGGTGATTTTCGCTGGCAAGTGCTACCAACCCCCTTCACTGTTTACGCTGACGGTATCGATGTGGTGTTTTTTGAAGAGTTCGGTGCCGGCGAACTGGCATTAGATCTAAAAGACAAAATAGCCCGTAACGCATTACTAAAAGATGAAAAATATCGCCGTGACTTTAGAAAGTTCTACGGTGAAAAACTCAGCCCTAGAGTCTGGCAACGCGACTTTGGTGACGCCATTATTCTCGACTGCCCAGATGAATCCATCGTGGGTAAAAACTTTGCCGAAGTAGCCGATAAAAAACAGATCCATGTGGTCGACCTATTTCTCGACCTCGTTGTGGAATACGGTACTGATCTTCGCTGGTACACCACCGTCGCAAACCACCGTAAGCACGTACTTAAAAACATGGTCAAAGATAAAAAGTCTTTAATCACCTTTAGCGATGCGGGTGCTCATATTCGGAATATGGCCTTTTATAACTTGCCATTAAGAATGCTAAAGCTCGTCAATGAAAGTATCGATGAAAACCAAGCCATTATGACAATGGAGCAAGCGGTATTTCGTATGACAGGCGATCAAGCGCAGTGGTTCAACATTGATGCCGGGCGCATTCACATGGGTGATAGAGCAGACATAGTGATTATCAATCCCGCCAAATTTACCCAAAACCTAGAGCAAGTCAGTTGGGCAGAAATGGAAAACTTTGACCTACAACGCTTAGTTAACCGAAATCCGGGGCTGGTCGAACAGGTATTTATCAACGGGAATCTGGCCTGTGAACATGATGAGATCCACCCTGAACTTGGAAAAAGTATGGAGTACGGCACCTACTTGCCAGCCCATTAAATGCGCCTCATTGACTCAATAAAATACGGATATTAATTATGATAAGCATGATAAAAAGCCTGATTGCCAGCTCTATACTCATCAGTACCGCTAGCGCCGCAGAGCAACCCAATATTCTGGTGATATTTGGTGACGATATTGGCTACAGCAATATTTCCGCCTATAACAACGGCATGCTTGGCTATCAAACGCCAAACATCGATAGCATTGCCAATGAAGGCGCAATGCTTACCTCCTATTATGCAGAGCAGTCGTGCACTGCTGGTCGTTCGGTATTTATTACCGGACAAATGCCTGTTCGCACCGGACTCAGCAAAGTCGGCTTACCTGGTTCTAGCCAAGGAATACAGCCTCAAGATATAACCTTGGCGCAAACCCTTAAAGACTTAGGCTACGCAACCGGACAGTTTGGAAAGAATCACTTGGGCGATCGAGATGAGATGTTACCGACTAACCATGGTTTCGATGAGTTTATGGGTAACCTCTATCACTTGAATGCTGAAGAGGAACCTGAAAATGCCGATTACCCGAAAGACCCGGCCTTTAAAAAACGCTTTGGTCCGCGTGGCGTTATTCATTCCTACGCAGATGGAAAAATTGAAGATACCGGCCCGCTGACAAGTAAACGTATGGAAACCGTAGACGATGAAACCCTAGCAGCAGCCAATGACTTTATCAGCCGCCAAGTGAAGCAGAAAAAGCCCTTCTTCGTTTGGTATAACAGCACGCGAATGCATAACTACACTCACGTCAGCGATAAACATTCAGGTGTAACGGGCTTAGGAGACTACGCTGATGGTATGGTCGAACACGATAACCTGATAGGAGAGTTGCTGGCCCATTTATCCTCACTCGATATTGATGATAATACGCTGGTGATCTATACCACCGATAATGGCCCAATGAATGCCACCTGGCCAGACGCTGCCACAGGTCCCTTTAGAGGTGAAAAGAATACTGGCTGGGAGGGCGGATTTAGGGTGCCGGCGTTAGTAAAGTGGCCCAAGCACATTAAACCAAACTCCAAGTTTAACGGTATAATGTCGTCATCGGACTGGTTTCCAACCCTCACCAGCATCGCTGGTAACTCAGAGATAAAAAAGCAATTACTCGCGGGTTATACCGCCAAAAATGGTAAGCAATACCACAATCATTTAGATGGTTATAATCAAGTCGATTACCTCAGCCATCAAACTGATGAAAGCGCTCGAAAGCAGTTTTTCTATTGGTCTGATGATGGTGAATTACTTGCTATGCGGGATGGCCGTTGGAAATTTAATTTTAAGATCCAAGAAAGCAAAGGCATGGCTGTTTGGACTCAGTCTCAAACAACCTTAAGAATCCCTAAACTGTTTGATCTTGCTACTGACCCTTACGAAAAAGGTGATCAGGGCTTTGGTTACGATGACTGGTGGTATAAGCGTGCATTTGTTGCTGTTCCGGCACAGGTAAAAGTAAAACAAATGTTAGAAAGCTTTAAAGCATTTCCACCACGACAAGTACCCGGCAGTTTTACGGTCGATATCGACATGCAGGATCTTATCAATATCTCCAAGCAAGCTCAGTAAGCTCATCAGCAGCCTTACCGTAAGTAGACCTTCAGCTGCTTACGGTAAGCATTGCTAATATCAACCCTAGCCTCCCCCTTAGATTAAACGGTATAATCGGCCTATTAGTTTCATCATGACATAGGCCTAAACATGGCAAAAACGGCAGCTGCACTGCACATTTTGGTTAAGCATAAAGAGCTTGGCGAAGACATTATTAAACAATTGAACAAAGGCGTTAAGTTTGACGTGCTTGCTAAGAAACACTCTAGCTGTCCGTCGGGTAAAAAAGGCGGTAGTTTAGGCGAGTTCAAAAGAGGCCAAATGGTGCCGCAATTCGATAAGGTCTGCTTCAGCGGTGAGTTGATTACACCGCATTTAGTTAAAACCAAATTCGGTTGGCATGTGATTAAAGTGCTTTACCGTACATAACAGCTTCTAATAAAAGGCCAAATGGGTTATTCCTAGCCCATTCGACAAAACCTGCTTCAGCAGTGAGTTGATTACACCGCATTTAGTTAAAACCAAATTCGGTTGGCATGTGATTAAAGTGCTTTACCGTACATAACAGCTTCTAATAAAAGGCCAAATGGGTTATTCCCAGCCCATTCGACAAAGCCTGCTTCAGCGGTGAGTTGATTACACCCCATTTAGTTAAAACCAAATTCGGTTGGCATGTGATTAAAGTGCTTTATCGGACTTAATAGACTCGGTACTTTTTACTCGCTTGACTAAAGCAACGGCCTTACGGCCGAACAAGTCGTGGCACTTCGCCCCTTCTGTAGTAAACAGCAGTGCAAGAAAGACTGCTAATCTGATGTGAATCGATTCAAACATACCGAATATTCATGCTTTTATAACCCTTTTTTATAAAGAGTTACATCCAACCTGAGTTGTGTCTGCACATGCGCTGACCGCTGGTCATTGGAACCGAGTCTCTATCTAAAACACTTAAACTCTACTTCTTGTTCGCTGAGAAAGGCTTCGGCTTGAGCGCCTTCAAGCATCGCCATGGTTGCTAGCATACCTGCCATGACGCAGTTAGGGGCGAGGACGGTGACCGAACGGGGCGCTTTGACTATGGGATAACCGGTTCTTGGATCGATGATATGGCCAAAACGCTGACCATTTTTTTCGATAAATCGGCGGGTATCACCGCTGGTGGCAAGTGCGCCTTGGCGAATTTCCAGTAACGCCGCAGCGCTATCGAGTCGTTGGGGATTTTCAATGCCCACTTGCCAAGGAGGGGCATCTGCCGCTTTAGAGACTGGGCAAGCGATATCACCGCCAAAGTTAACCAGCACCGAAATAGCGGGCCACTGCTCAGCAAGCAGATAAGCCACTCTATCGACGGCATACTCTTTAGCGATACCGCCAAAGTCGAGAGACATGCCTGCAGGAAACTGCAGTTGATGTTCGTTAAAGCTCACCTTTGAAAAATCGACTAACGCCCTCGCTCGCTCGATATCACTCGCCTTGGGGAACTGACTCCCATCGAAGCGCCACAGTGCCATTAAGGGACCGGCGCTGATGTCGAAACGCCCCTCACTGAGTTGATAACATTGGCGGGCAAACTGCAGCAAACTCGCTGTTTCGGCATCGATGGGAGAGGCTTTCCCCGCGGCATGATTGATTTTCCACAGAGGGTTATCTTTAATGAAGCGGCTAAATTTTTGTTCGATGCGTGCGGCTTCACAAGTGGCTAATTCCATCATGGCACGCGTAATATTTTCATCTTCGTTAGCGATGAGTAACTCACAGGGACTCGCCATCGCACGGAACGAACCTACATGCCCCCAGCTGCGACGACTCAATTGAAAATTAGATGATGCCCTTTGATGTTGAATACTCATTCTCCCGCTTTCAATTTCACTAGACCCTGAATGACTAAAACATCCGCTACAATCACCTTACATGATAGGAGAACGGCATGCTTATCGCTTAATTTACGCGAATTAAGTGAGCTAACATTTAAAACGAGTAACTCACCTGTGCCATGATGGCTTTCACCGCTGGAAACAGATCCTGATCTTGCAACTGGCCGACTAACTCGGTGCCGTTATTCTCTGGGTTCTGTTGATAGTACTCCAGTCGATAACTCATCTCATGACCGCCGGAGAGGCGCTGGCCAAACTTAAGCCCCAAAGTATAACTGCTCATATCACCGATACGGTAATCTGCACTGGCATATTCGGGAAGAGGTTCGTCAGCCATCAGGAAGGGACGATAAAAATTGGCGGCTTGTTGCTGATAATATCTCAGGTGCACCTGCCCATAGAAGCGCCCACTGAAATAGTAGCGATAATGGGTCTCCAGAGTATGGGAGTTTAAGTCCCAATCATCGGTACTATAACGGTAAGAAAAATCGACAACACCCGCATCTAGCGCCCCTTTCGTCATCATATAGAAGCTGTGTTTGAGACGAGAATCCGGACGATTCTCATATAAATAACCCTGCGACGTCCCAGTATCATCTACCTGGCTCAAGATTTTATAAGGATCCGTCATATAGCCCGATATGCTGGACAAGCCGTAGTTTGCCTGAAATACCCATCGACGACTCAGCACCTGGGTAATACTTAACATCATATCCATGGTTTTTTTGTCTTCAGTTCCCTCAACACGAGTCAGATCGAAAGCCGTTCTATATTCCTCTTCGGTATTATAATCTCCTCTGACTGCCATGGCCGAAAACGCTACGGGCTTGCCACCAACCGGATCTATGGTATCGAAGGTGTAAGCACCCGATAACACCAGTGTGGTGTTGTCTTTATTGAAGCTGCGCTCAATTCCAGCATTGAGACCCATAGAGAAATAATCAAACTCCTTAGATCCATTCACACCCACATTGGTTTTCCATACCGGAGACAAGGTTTCAGCCCAGTTTGCGCTCGCCTGCACTCGGGTATCATGAAAGGTATCATCGAGAGGCGTTTCACCTGGAGCAGTTTGATATTGACCATCACCGGAGGGGCGGGTAAAGGTTTGAGTTTCTGCCTGGGCGACAGCGCCAGACGCTGATGCACCGGTCAAGCTATCCACAACCAGTTTCATATCCAATAGAGACTCATCGCCAAATGCTTTCTGCACATTGCCGATAGCTTCAACGGCCTGGACTCTATCTTCCTCACCGTAGTACATGATGGCAGCATCAACTTTCCAATCATCCAACTTTTCTTCACTGGCTTGTACTTGGGCGCTTTGCCCAACCAGAGCGCAACTAGCAAGCGCTAATGCTTTAGCGATATTACTAGGATTCTTTAATTGCATCCGCATCCACCTCCCGCGAGTGAGCGACCACCACTACTCCCCTCTTTACTAAAATAGATATGGTCATCAAGGGCTAAGTCTAATTTCTCGCTGTCGAGCGCCATATCGGCCCGAGCCAACTGATTTTTCTCCCAAGGCTCGACACCCAAGCTTGAACAAGCGGATAAACTGATCGCAATAGCAATAGCAATGATGGTTCGATTCATGAGTTACTCCTTCAGCAATTCAATGATTTCATTTTCATAATCTGCCGATTTTTCTTCAAAAAAACCCAGATGCATTTGTACTAACTCTCCCTGACGATTGAAGATATAGCTGCTTGGCATACCTTGCAGATCAAACTTGCTGGCGACATCTGCTTGCGGATCGAAACGGATATGAAAGTCGGCGGGTAATTTTGATAGGAATTTTTTAGCTAGCGCCTTATTTTCATCTAGGTTAATAGCAACAATGGCCAGTCCTTGTTGTTGGTATTTCTGATGCATTGCATTCATCCACGGAAAAGACTTACGGCAAGGCCCACACCAAGAGGCCCAAAAATCCAAATAGACCACTTTCCCCTTAAACTCATTAAGGCTAACCAATTTGTCTTGAAAATTTTGTACCTGGTAGTCCAACGAAGGCGCGGCACTTAAGCTAAACGCCATAAAGCTCAGTAACAGCAATAATTTTTTCATTATATATCCTGATTTATTATCATTAATCCGTTAACCAAATCGACACATAACCCTAACCCAGAAAATGTGAAAGAAATGTCAATGTTAACTTAGTATCAGCCAATGAAGGGAATATCAATAAAAGCAGGGCTGTCTCTATGTTGAATGAGCCAGAAAGATTAGTTTTAATCTAATGAACTACAGTGAAATTATCGAAACTAATCCTCTGTTGCCGCCGGCTAACAATGCCAGCCACATAGAGATGATAAATGTGTCCATTATATCTGTGGCCTCCTTAATAAGGGCCGATTGATGTAGATATACAGGTAAGTCTTATGAGCATAAAAACATAAAGAGGTTGCAGCTAATTAGGATTGATTACTGATTTTGATATTTCTATTAGCATCACTCTCCCATTAGCGCTTAAGTTCTAACAAGCTGTGGTCCAAAAACGAGTTAGTCATCCCAAAACCAGCTGAAAAAAGCCCTGCTCCATTTCTGGAACAAGGCATTTTTATCGGTATAACACGACAATTAACGAATAGCTGAGACCAGATAATCGATAACTGCAGTATCGGCCGTAGCGGTATGCTGCAGTGCAAATAGCGGCACTGGTTTTTCCAGCATGTTTCGTTCGACCATTTCGTTAATAATAGGCAAATCGAGTAAACCAGCTTTACCTACCAGTAAGTTATCTAGCGGCATAGTTTTACTCAAGTTCACAATATCTCTAAAGCCTTTTAAATAAAGGAAGTCTTTGGTAAAACCACCACCGCGATAAACTCGCGTGGTTAAGGTAAATGCCTGCTCTGTTGTTTGACTATATTCGCGCATTAGAGTGTGGAACGTCATCGAAAAATCTCGCTGCTCCAGCATTAAGTTAACCGCGATCACTCGCATCGCCAGTATTTTCAATCGGCTCAAGGTTAAATTGCCAGAGCAATACTCGCTGTAAATCGCCAACCCCTCTTGAGTATGAGTATTGCCCACTAAGCCAAGAGACAATACCTTTAACTGCTGACGCCTAGCGTTAACCGTGGTCAACATATGCACTCCAAGCTCATGGTAAGCAAATGCAATCAGCTCTTTGCTACTGAACATGGCGTCTTTATTGATTAACAAGCTGCCCTTTTCATTATTAACCATCGCCTTGGCAACCAAGCGAGAAGATTTTTCGACCTTACACTTCAGCCCCCACTCATCCGCCTGCTTTTGGAATGACTCAACCGCATGGTCGGCATCAAAAATAGACGCGTCTTCATCAGCTTCAATGGCTGGCGCACGTAATAAGAACTGAGCATTTGCTATGTCATCTTTATCTGGCTGACCATAATATTTAAGCGAGTTATAAACAAAGTCATCAGTGCCAATAGAGCACAGCAGATCAATCTTTGTCGCTAAGTTATCAATCACATGCCGATAAAGCTGTTGAATGTCAGCATCCATCACGTTTTCGACGGGCAACTTATACAGCAGTTCTCGGAACTGGTACGGGTTCAAATTTAACTGTTTGTAGTTAAACTCAGGCGCAACAGCCCCTTTACGGGCTAAAAACTTTTTACGCTCGCTAGCGATATTAATCGGGTTAATATATTTCAGCGTGGCGACGTTATTGGCCAACTTAAACAAGCTCTTGTCGAGCGATAACAGCTCTGGCGGTAATGTCGATGATAATAGATCAATGCTCCTGACAGACTTACGCTTGCCAAAGCGGCGCATAAAATACGCTGCAGTTTCTGATATCGCTTGTTTAACGCCCGCTTTTAACTCCTCTAACACCAAGGGGTACAACTCGCCCGTGGTTTCGTCCATAAACACTTTCTTCACTTCCACTGGCAACACCAAGGTGTTGTCAAAGTGCGCGTTAATATGCGCAATTAAATAACCACGCCCTTGAAATACTTCATCGGTTGCTGCACGTACATCAAGGTTTGGTAGCGCTATTTTATTCAGCTGTTTTTCAAAATGTTGACAGGTCTCACCCCAGCGCTCGGTATCAATTTGACTAGTGCCAATATTAAATGTTGGCGTATTCGCCTCAATGCGTTGATGATTGTATGAGTGCACATCAAACACAATGCTGTTTTTAAACTGCTTTTCTAAGCGAGCAACCAGTGCCCCGAGCACATTATAAAAAGACTGATGCTTAGCATGGCTCTCACCGCGCTGCTTTGGCGTTAATGGCTTTTGCCAAACCTGCTTATCCCACGCCGTTTTAAAATAGGTCGATAACGTTTTAGGGCGATTTAAGTCGTATTCAAAACGTGAATCGTTGCCTATCAATACAATGGGAAAAGATGACAATAACTCATCAGTGTATGGGTCTTCCTCATAGAAGCGCTCAGGCTTAGTGAGTAAGAAGCTCTTTTTCAGATCAGCTCTCAGGCGGTGTCCATTATGAATAGCCGTACACACGACTGGCGAGTATTCATCAATCTTAACGATGAATGAACCGCCATCGACCTCAGCGTGGAAGCACTCGCCTTTATTGATTAAAGCAATACACTCTTTTTCAGTTAATATGAGCATCGTCGATCGCCTTTCTAAACGCTGTTTTTCTGATGTTTAACGCTTCTTTGGCATTGACCACGCTTTCAACAAAATCAATGACCTTCTTTTGCAGCTTAACGTTGTTCAACTTGTTGATCCGCATGATGCCACCAGGGCTTTGCACGTTAACTTCAATCAACTTTTCGTTAATCACATCAATGCCGACAAAGAACAAACCATCACGCACCAACTTAGGACCGATGTGCTTGCAAAGGGCTTTTTCATTTTTGGTCAGTGTATGCTTAACCACACTGCCACCCGCATGAATATTTGAACGCACTTCACCTGAGGCCGGAATGCGCTTCATAGCACCAATGGGTTCGCCATTGAGCATTAAAATTCGCACATCACCTTGCTCGGCACCTTCGACATACTCTTGCAAAATAACGTAGTTACCGCCCTTACCGCTGTTAATGTAGAACTCGAGCAACGAGTGAAAACTCTTTTGCGCCGCCTTCTCCACCAAAATAACGCCTTGGCCGCCAAAGCCATCAAGTGGCTTCATAATCATCTTGTCGGTCTTCGACTCACGCAGTACTTCCTCTAAATACTCAGGTGTTTTTGACACGTGAGTCACCGGAATGAACTGATTGGTTGGATCGTCAAATGATGCGGTATACAGCTTATTATTAGCAATTCGAAGACCATCAATATCGTTCATGATAAAGACATCATCACGCACTGAATCAAGGAAATTGAGCGCGATGGTGTCTAGCGGAGGGTTGGCACGCATAATAATGCTGTCAAAACCCGCTAACGGTAAACGCAGAGTTTTAAACTGCGCTTTTTTATAAAATGAAACGATATTATTTGGTACCGACTGCTCTTTACTAAACACACGGCAAAACGCACTAGCTTCACTGTCGCGCATGGTTAAATTGCTGGTAGTCGCTAGCGCAACAGTATAGCCGCGTGCAACGCACTCATGGATCAACCGAATGCTAGTATCGGTTTCAGGTTCGATGTTTTCCCATGGGTACATCAAAAATAAAATTTTCAATTGGATCTCTTAATAAAACGGAATGCTCTAAAGATCTTGGGCCAGGACTGGCTTGGGGAGGTGTAGAGTACTCAAAATAAACAACACAATAATTCGGGTGTAATCACCAGAATCCGACTATGACATCTATCTATCAATACAAGTTTGAACTAGATAAGGCGGCGTAATTTACACCGATTTTAAAAAAATGCAAATAAAAAATGCACTGATATTGAGTTTATTTATGGGGTGATAAATCATCTTAAAAATCCAACAACCATTTCATTTAGTCCCCCAAGAGCGCTAACAACTAAAACTCATTATAATCAGCAGATTGACTAGTAATTACACTCGGTTGACAACATACGATATCAAGTTCACTTACCAGTCAAAATTATCGAATAAAGTGCTCAATTTGAGCTATATAGCAGACGTCAGAAAAGTGATCGCCATAACTTAGTAATAAAGGCGCTTCAATGGTTAATATACTGACGTTACATTCATCGGATCCTCTTTCGACATTTCTTTCACAAGTGATTTAATAAACTCATGCCTCCGATATCAGTAGCCTTCCTAACAAGGCACGGTGAAAATAGGTATGGTTCCGATGCATAAAACAGTAGATGTTCAGCAACCTTTTTCTCTTGAGCGCCATATCAGCTACCCGCTAATGCTGTTTCTATTAGTGGCCGCCATTTTTGAATATTTCCAATTCGATCTTAATATTGCTCAGTATTTTTTTAGCCTAGAGGGCGGCGTTGATAGCTGGCCTTTAAGAGGCCAGTGGTTGAGTGAAAATGTATTGCACACCGGTGGTCGCAACTTAGTTATCGTATTAGGCACAGCATTACTGATTTCATTGGGATTAAGCTGTAAAAGCAAACGTTGGAACCAATACAGACGTAACTTACTCTGCTTAACGCTAAGCGTGCTGACCTCAATACTATTAGTGAAGTTTGCCAAAGAGTTCACTCACGTTAGTTGTCCGTGGGATGTGATTCAATTTGGTGGCCAATTTGCTTATGTACCCATTTTTAGCCCCTTACCTAATGGTGCTGAATTTGGACAATGTTTTCCTGGTGGACACTCAAGTGGTGGCTACGCTTGGGTTGCGCTGTATTACTTTGCATTGCAGCTCAAACCTAAACTACGCTGGTATGGATTAGCCTTTGGCATACTCTTGGGCGCGACATTTAGCTTAACTCAACAGCTAAGAGGCGCACACTTCTTCTCCCATGGTTTATGGAGCCTGGCCATATCCTGGTTTACCGCCAGCAGCTATTATTATTTCCTATTTGTGAGAGCCAAAAAACAAAACCGCCTAGAGGCGCCTGAAATAACTAGCCATTAAAACTGAACATAAATATATGATTTTAGAGAAATTACCCTTTATTCCCATTGCCATATAACATTAACAACATCAAGCTAACCCAAACCCAAACCCAAAAACGCCAAGGAGCTAGACTCTAGCTCCTTGGATGAACGCCACAATGCAACTAACTAATAACTCCACGCTGCTAGTCTAAAGCAGGTGCAGCCGTTAATTCGGCCACCCTTGCCTCGCTGCTGGCAGACAGTGTTTTCATCACCCAAATACCAATAAAAATAAACAGTAGCATTGCCACTTCAACACCAATAACAGCTCTAAATCCATCGTGCCATAACTGTATTATTTCCTCGCTAAATATCAGCCAATCAGCGAGTAAAGTCAGTATTAACACTGCAACGGTGGCGAAACCGTTACGACACGAAAACAGTTAACGTGGGCCAATCAAGTGTTAAAAGTTTCGAGCTCGAACTTAACTATCAGCTGAGTGACGAATTAGCTTTGTATGCATCTTTCGGCCAAGCTAAAAGTGAGCTTATTGATTTTGTCATCAGTATTCCTACTGAGACTGGTGCAGTTGTTAACGATCTCTCTGGTAGACAATTTACCGCGCCGGAATGGACTGGCAATGTGGGCGCGACCTACACTGCCGATAGCGGTATCTTTGCCAGCTTAAATGCCAACTATGCCAGCAGTACACCCAACCGTGTTAATCCATATCGAGAAGGACTAAAAGAAGGCGAAGCGGAGTTTGACCTACAAAATGACAGCCGCACCTTGGTCAATATGCAACTCGGTTATGAATGGCAAGATATCGGCCTTTACCTCCAAGGTAAGAACCTGTTTGATGAGGAATAATCACCACTAACTTCACCCGTACGCCGAGCCTAGGAGCCCCTAGGCAAGTTGCGCTAACACTGCGCGGCCAGTTTAGTTTATAAGTAGTAGCTAGATAAAAAAATTAGCCAGCTAACATTACTGCAGACGCTTATTGGCAGCTGATATAGCCGCTACCAATAAGTAAAAACGAACCTGAAAGGTTCGCTTTTTTATGGCTAACGTTATAGATAGAGCGAGTGCTACGGAGAAACTAGCGACAAACTTAATCAGTTAGTTACAAACACATTTTGCCGATTGTTCACAAGGCGCTGCAGCGGCAATAGTGCACATGCCACTGCTGTTGCCAGTGCCAACGCACCAAGCATTACAATCAAATTTATCTGGGTGGCCAGTATCATTAGTGTGTGCGTGCAGCACATCTTTACCTGGATTAGATTCGACAAGTAGGCCATCTTCCATGCAAGCTTCACCAAACATTCTGCCATTGGCAGTGCCTTTTTCATCGGTGCCAATATGACAACCGGCAACGCCAGGTGCGACGCCGTCGCTATCTTTCCACCAAGTCTTTTTTCCTTCCATCCAATCTCTGGGCTGAAAGGCAAATACCCCTTTAGCGCCGGGCATATCTTTAGCACCACTCGATGGGCTCGCATCATGGTCGTCACCTGCAATTGACATTGCAGAAAAAACAACACAAAAAAGCAGTACTATCGTTTTTAAATAAGTCATATCAATTCCTTTAATCTGTTTAATATCCACTATTATCGACAAGATTAATTAGGTTTATTGACCCAAACGACAAATCTTTATGCTGCATAAAATACTGTATTAAAAACTAGCAGTGGCGAGTTGTATTATCAAGTTAGATTATTTAAAGCCGCTTTATAGCGTACATTACAGCCTAGATAAGTCGTACCTTAATACACCATAGCCGCTTAGATTCGATAGTCGTGGTATCGCACAGCACGCTAAAAGAGACAATAAAGACAATCCGCTTCGCTACCACTTTAGCGTCACGTAGAAAACCCAGCTCGTTGTCTTTATACATAAAAAAGCCTGCATTAGCAGGCTTTTTTAATCAGTAAAACTATTAATCAATATTGATATCCGTGTCTTTATGATCGTACATATCAGGCGTTGTATGCAGATTGCCAGCAAAGCCCGCTTTTTCTAGCTTTTGCCGCACAGCTTTAACTTGTGCCGCGGTAACCGGTTCTTCTCGGCCGCCCAGATAGAGACGAACAAAACTAATTAATCCCGCTAACTCACTATCCGTTAATACATTCTGAAAGCTGGTCATTGGCATAAAGTTACGCTCTTCATCCAAATAGGTCGGCGCTAAGCCACGAATCGTCACCGCGATGGTATTGAATGGGTCGCTATGCATGATAATGCCGTTATGGAGCAACGTTGGCGCTATTGGATCGCGTCCTTTTCCATCTTCACCATGACAAGCACCACACGTATCCGCATACAAGGCGTAAGCACTAAACTGCTCTTGTGAGTAGGACTCTGCAACAAAGCCTGTGGGGGATAACTGCTGTTGCCCTTCAGGAATGGTGTTATGCACATCGCCCACCAGCAAGTAGCGTGAAATGGTTTCAATGTCATCACGAGTCATTAAGCTAGTACTGTTTTTCACCACATCAGCCATGCCAGCAAAAGCCGACCCTTTTGATGAATGTCCGGTGTGTAGAAAGTCTGTCAACGACTCTAAATCCCATCGATCTTCATACAGCTCCTGCGCCGTGATGTTGGGCGCATTCCAGCCATCAATGAGGTTACCTTGGAAGATCTTTTCAGGGATCAAGGCTTGCGCTAAATTCCTCGGTGTATGGCACTCAGAGCAATGACCTAGGCCCATCACCCAGTACTTACCTTGCTGCCACTGCTCGAGTTCATCTTCATTAAGCTGAACATGTTCGGGCGCAGAGTACGACAGCGGGTCAGTGTCCATAAATGCAATATTCCAGCCCAACAAACCCATACGGATATTAGAGGGGAAGATCATCGCATTTTTATCATTTTGCCTTGGAACGGCTGTAATCGATTGTAAATAGCTCCACAGATCTTGGGTATCTTGCTCGGTTAGATACTGATAAGAGGTGTACGGCATAGCCGGGTACAAATAACCATGTTTGCCTTTGCCGTCAAATAACGCTGCTTTAAAGTTTGCATAATCATTGTCACCAATACCTTCGCTAAGGTGGGGCGTAATATTGGTTGAGTAAACCGTGCCAAAGGGCGTTTTAAAAGGCAGGCCACCCGCAAAACGTTCACCACTTTCTGAACTATGACACGCCACACAATCCCCTGCATTGGCGAGATACTCACCTCTCGAAATTGATTCAGGGTCAAGTGCTGCAAGCTTTTCATCATACTGGTTTCTTTGCTCAGTGATGTAAGCTCCTATGGCTAATATTTCATTACGGCTTAGCTGCTCAGAAAAAGCTGGCATCAAATTATTCAATCCAAATTCAATAGTGTGCTTTATCTCCTCAATACTACCGCCATGCAACCAAATATCATCGGACAATATTGGCGCCCCGATGTCAGTATTTGCTACCGTACCATCGCCATGACAACTCGAGCAGTACTGCATAAAAATGACTTTACCCAAATCAACTTTCACTTGGGGTGCATTAAGATTTCGACGCTGCAGCGATGCAATGTAATAAGACATTTTTAGAATTTCATCTTCCGACAGTATGTCTTTCCAGCCCGGCATAGCACCATGACGTCCATCTTCGATAGAGTGTAAAATGTCGACTTCCGTACCACCATATAACCAATCATGGTCAATCAAATTAGGAAAGTGCTTTTGTCCCTGTGCATTCGCGCGGTGACAGGCGCCACAGTGATTTTGAAACAATAATGCCCCGCTATTCGTGACGTCAGAGTTTCTCGCCAATGCAGTTAGACTGAGATCGGTTAACGGCGTCATTTGAATATCTAAATCAGTGACTGGCGAGCTAAGTGCATCGTCACTTTGCTCCCACCCCATTAAGCCTGCCCAATTGCCAAGGCCCGGATACAGGACTAAAAAACCTGCGGAAATAATAAATGCGATGAGGTACGACAGATAAAATACCCGCGGTGGAGGTGCATCGTTTTCATCAATACCATCAAAAGTCTCAATGGTTCTATCTTTATCTGCTGTATGTTCAATGCGCCAATATTTAACGACAACCAACGCCATAAATGCGAGAAAAATCAAGATGAATACAATCACCCAGGTGTTCCAGAAAACAGTCATATCAACGCTCCTGATCGCTGGCAGTATCATTGCCTAAGCTTTGCAAATAGTGAATCAAAGCTTCACCTTTAGTCACTCCTTTCACGGCTAGACGCGATCGCTCTATTTCATTCTCGGTGTAAGGCACTCCCAATCCTTGTAAGACGCGCATCTTGGCTTCAATATCGTCCCCAGAAAGTGCTTGCTTGAATAACCATGGGTAAGCAGGCATCAAAGACGTCGGCACCACTTGCCTTGGGTCAATCAGATGCAAACGCTGCCACTGAGCAGAGTATTTTCGACCTAAGTTAGTCAAATCCGGACCGGTTCTTTTCGAGCCCCAAAGGTTGGGAAATTCATAGATATCATCGCCCTCTTCGTTGGGTCGACCATCGCGTTTTACTTCGGGCTCAATGTTGCGCACCATTTGCGTATGGCAAACATGGCAACCTTCGCTGATGTAAACATCCCTACCCGAAACCTCTAAAGCCGTTAAAGGTTTAGCCAACGAGGTAGCCCTTATTTCATCAGTGCGAACTAAGCTAGGTACAATAAGCACCAATATAGAAAAACTGGCAACCACGGTGGTGGAAACGATGAGGATTAAGAGCGATTGCGTAAAGTCTTTACTTAGCATCGGCTGATCCCTCCTGCTCTAGCGAAACGGTTTTATAGAGATTAAATACCATCAGCAGCAGACCCAATACGAAACATGCGCCGCCAAAGAATCGAACAAATAACCAAGGGGCTTTAAAGTCCATCGCTTCAACAAAACTATAAGCGAGCGAACCATTCTCTTGTTGCGCCAGCCACATGTAGCCTTCACCTATGCCAGCAACCCACAGTGCGATGGCATAAAGTGCGACCCCAAAATGGGCTATCCAGAAATGCCACTTAAGCAATCGGTTCGACCAAAGCTTAGTCTTGCCCCACAGCCGTGGGATAAAGTAATAGAACATCGCGATGCCCGACATCGCGACCCAACCCAACGCGGCGGAATGCACATGGCCAATAATCCACTCAGTGTTGTGTGCCAGCATGTTAAACCAACGTATCGCCAGCAAAGGCCCTTCAAACGTCGCCAAACAGTAATAGAGTATCGCCGACATAAAGAACCACATAATGTAATCGGTTTTAAGCTTCTCTTTGTTTTGCAGCAAGGTCATAGCGCTGTTAAATGCACCCGCCCAGGAGGGTAACCATAGGATAAGAGACATCACAATGCCGATGTTCTGCAGCCATACAGGCACTGATGAATAGAGTAAATGATGCGTTCCCGCCCATGTATAGAACCCGACTAACCCCCAAAAATGGATTACAGATAAGCGATATGAATAAATGGGGCGTTCAGAAATTTTGGGAATGAAGTAATAGTTCATGCCGATGATGCCAGCGGTTAGCAAAAAGCCCACCGCGTTATGTCCCCACCACCATTGAACGATTGCATCCTGCGCCCCTGCAAATACCGAGTATGACTTCATTGCAGACACTGGCATCGCTAAATTATTAAGAATAAAAATAAGGGCGACAACAATAATAAAGGCACCGTAAAACCAATTGGAAACAAAGATGTGATTCACTTTACGTTTCGCTATGGTGCCAAAAAATAGCACCCCATAAAGCATCCAAACGAGTACAATTAACAAATCGATTGGCCACTCAAGTTCTGCATATTCTTTACTTGAGGTATATCCCATTGGTAAGGTCACTAGTGCTAAAAACAACACCAATTGCCATCCCCAAAAAACCATCCAAGACAGGCTTTGATTAAACAGCTTTGTTTGACCGGTTCTTTGTACTATGTACAAGGATGTTCCCATCAACATATTCACCACAAAACCGTAGATAACCCCAGAGGTATGCAAGGGTCTCAAACGGCCAAACTGGATATATTCAGAATTGAAATTCAGCACCGGCCAATAAAGCTGAGCTGCTAGCACCACTCCGATAAACATTCCCGCTATGGACCATGCCACCGCAGCCACAATAAAATACCGAACCACTTTGACATCATAAAGCTCCGTGCCTGGTGTCATATACTATTCCCCTTCCTTTTTTGTACCCAGAACCGAGAAGTAGTAAGCAATATCCTGAATATCTTGTTCTGATAAGGCATCAGCCTGCTGCTGCATTAAAATCGCTAAGCCACTGGTACGCTGTCGAGACTGATAGTCTTTTAAGGAGGAGATCAAATAACCCATCTTCTGACCACGTAGATTGGGATAGGGGTCGATAGTAGAAATTCCATCTTCACCATGGCATGTCATACAGACCTTGGCTTTTTGCTTACCAATTTCAAATGACGGCTCATAGTTGGCTTTGGCATCCATGGTGATGAGCGCAAGTACTACTAGCAGGATTATTCGGTTCATTAGCGATTCTCTTATGTTCTTATGCACCCTATTGAAACTAGTATGAATTGCTTAATTTGCCACAAATACCAGTAATAACACTCAAATAAGCATACGTCGCTGATAACGAATCGGTTCACTATAGATGGTCGTAGCCATTGCTAGCTAAGTGAGTACGGGTCAATTTATATGGCCAAATATTGGTGTGAACATTTGCGCTAGTCACATCACGTGAATCTCATAAATAGCAGCTAAACATTCTCATGTTCCTCCCAATAAAATTGCTGTTCGCTATCTTCAAAACACTATTGTTTGTGACCGACATCAAGTAATTATCGCTAAGACTGTGGGATATTGAGAACAAGTAACAGGATATATCTAGCAATTAGAAGAGAATTGAGATGGATTTTATTAAGCATGTTCCGGCATTATTTTATGTTTTATTGGGTATAGGTGCGGTTGAGGTGTTCGTCATTGGTCTTGGAGTGAGCATTAAGAAGCTCAAGAAGCGTTTCTCGAATAACTAACTAGAACAAAGCTTAACTAAACCAAACGGAAAAAGCCTACTCACGTAGGCTTTTTTGTTTTGAGGTGCATTATCAAACTAATATTGTTGTTAAACACCTAACTTATCGCGCATGGTGTAGTACCACGCGCCAATCGCACTAAAAGGCACTTGGAACCTATGGCCACCAGGGAAGGGGTAATGAGGTAGCCCTGCAAAGGCATCGAATCGAGTCGCCTGACCATTAATGGCTTCAGCCAAGATCTTACCCGCTAAATGGGTGTAAGTTACCCCGTGACCACTGCAGCCTTGAGAGTAATAAACGTTGCTGCCAATACGCCCTACCTGAGGTAAACGTGACAGCGTCAGCAGGAAGTTACCGGTCCAGCTATAGTCAATTTTGACATCTTTAAGTTGCGGAAATATTTTCAACATTTTAGGGGTGATAATAGACTTAATATCAGCGGGATCGCGAGCACCATACACCACGCCACCGCCATAAATTAGGCGGTTATCACCCGACAAGCGGAAGTAATCCAGTAGATAATTACAATCTTCAACACAGTAATTTTGCGGCAGTAAGCTTTTTGCAAGCTCATCGTTTAGCGGTGCTGTGGTGATCACTTGTGTGCCACAGGGCATCGCCTTGGCTTGCAGCTTTGGAATTAAGCCGCCCAAATATGCATTGCCTGCAACCACCACAAATTTAGATTTCACGCTGCCATGAGCAGTATGCACCACTGGACTCTCGCCCTCTTCTACCTTAATCACAGCAGAATCTTCGTAAATTTTGCCCCCCAAGGACTCCACGGCATTGGCTTCACCCAATGCGAGATTCAATGGATGAATATGGCCACCACTCTTGTCGAGCAAACCACCAACATACGCCTCGGTATTAACCACCTTACGGATATCATTTTTATCCAAAAGCTCTAGATGGTTCATATGGCCATGTTTTTCCCACAGCGACTTTTGCGACTGTAGATGCCCCATCTGCTTGTCGTTTAGTGCCGCAAACACACCACCATCTTGCAGATCGCACTGAATGTTATACTTGCTAATGCGCTCTTTAATTATCCGCGCACCTTCAAATGCCATTTCACCAAATAGCTTGCCAGCATCTTTACCAACCGTCTTTTCAATCGAATCGATATCGCGGCTAAAGCTATTGACTATCTGGCCACCATTGCGGCCTGATGCGCCCCAACCAATACGAGCAGCTTCTAGCACAGTGACACTGTAACCCATCTCGAGTAGGTGCAATGCGGTCGATAGACCTGTGTATCCGGCACCGATAATACAAATGTCCGTGTCGATGTTGTCTTGTAGCTGTGCACGCTCTGTTTTGTCGTTGGCTGATGCCGCGTAATATGAATTTGCGTGTGGTGTACTGGTCATGGTTTCCGCCTGTCTTTCGTGACTAATTATTGACATAACTTCTGTCCTTTACGCTATAAAAGTAAATTTTTCGATCTCGATAGATGTGCTGATTAGCAACCCATCCCCCTCTACACCGCTCATCATTTTTTACCGCTGACAATGCAGAGCATGCTCTACATTGTCATGGGTTGTTGGCTATCCAGAGCCTGCCCGTTGTTTGGCTTCGGCTCTGCGGGCAAAGTACCAAGAGACAAATGCAATTAGCGAGACAATAAGGATAATCAAGGTCGCTAATGCGTTGATCTTCGGCGACACCCCCATTCTTACTGAAGAGAACACCACCATAGGTAGCGTCGTCGCACCAGGGCCAGAGGCAAAGCTGGCGATCACTAAATCATCGAGTGATAAGCTGAACGATAGTAACCAACCGGCGACTATCGCTGGCGAGATCATCGGTACCGTGATCTGAAAAAACGTCATTAACGGCGTTGCACCCAAATCCTGAGCAGCCTCTTCGATTGAACGGTCTATCTCACGCAGCCTCGCAGATACAACGACTGCAACGTATGCCGCACAAAACGTCGAGTGAGCAATCCAGATGGTTAACATGCCACGTTCCGCTGGCCAACCTAGAAATTCAGCCATATGTACAAACAGCAGCAGCAATGACAAACCAGTGATCACTTCTGGCATCACCAGTGGCGCTGTGATCATATTAGACAAGGTCAGCTTGCCCCAACCCCGCGCAAAACGCGTCATCACAAATGCCGCCATGGTGCCAAGTATTACCGCCATCGTAGAGGCATAGAATGCCACCTGTAAGCTGGTACCTACCGCATCAAGGATCTGCTGATCGCGAAATAGTTCGCCATACCATTTGACCGAAAAACCACCCCAAACCGTCACCAATTTAGATTCGTTAAACGAGTAAAAGACCAGAACAAACATAGGGGCATAGAGAAAGAACATTCCAGCCCACAACATTACGGTAGAGAAACTTAACTTCTTCATGACCCTTTCTCCATTTCACGTGCCTGATAATGATGAAACAGCGTGATAGGGATAATCAATAATCCTAACATTACCATCGCTAGCGCAGAGGCAACGGGCCAATCTCGGTTATTAAAGAACTCTTGCCATAGCACTTTACCTATCATCAAGGTGTCTGGTCCCCCCAACAGTTCAGGGATCACAAACTCACCCACCACAGGAATAAACACCAACATCGAACCTGCAATTACGCCGCCCTTAGATAAAGGCAAGGTGATTTTCCAGAAGGTATTGAGACTACGCGATCCGAGATCTGATGCGGCTTCCAATAAGCTCATATCAAGCTGAGATAAGGTCGCATACAGAGGTAAAATCATAAACGGTAAGTAGGTATAGATAATGCCGATATACACCGCAATATTGGTGTTTAATATCTGCAGCGGCTCAGAGATAAGCCCCGTCCACATCAATATGTTATTGATAACGCCATTGTTGCTCAAGATCCCCATCCACGCATAAACCCGGATAAGAAACGAGGTCCATGATGGCAGCATAACCAATAAAATCAGCAAGGTTTGACTACTCTTTGGCGCTCTAGCAATGGCATAAGCCATCGGATAACCAATCAGCAAACAACCAATGGTGGAAATGGCTGCCATCTTCAGGGAGCTCAAATAAGCGTTGTAATACAGTGAATCATCAAGGATCAGCAAATAATTGCCAAAATTGAGCATGATATTAAGCGATTCTTCAGCGTACTCTAATAGCGGTTCGTAGGGCGGTATCGCCATAAGTGGCGTCGAGAAACTAATCTTAAGTACAATCGCGAAGGGCAGTGCGAAAAACATTAGTAGCCAAAAATAGGGGACACCGATGGTCCAGCATTGGCCTTTGGGTAATCGAAATTTTAACGGCTTTTTCATGATCGATTCCTTATGTTCTAAGGACCACTCCGCTGGTGGCCTCCCAGCTAATGAAAACTGCTTCTTCCCACGTTGGAGGGTCTGAACGACGTTCACGGTTGGTCATGATGGTTTGGATTAACTGCTTATTGGGTAGGCGGATGTAATACACCGAAATTCCCCCTAAATAGGCAATATCTTCAACCACACCGCTCGACCAGTTATACTCACCTTCAGGTTGCTCGCGAGTAATACGGGTCTTTTCTGGACGCACTGCAACCCAAACGGTTTTATCTTCTACGCTGGTTGATACCCCATGCTCAATAAATATTTTTTGTGCCAAGCCTTGGCTTTCAATAATAATATGGTCAAATTTATCGACAGCTATTTCGCCTTCAAATAGATTTACGCTACCAATAAATTCAGCCACCATGCGGCTATTAGGACTTTCATAAATATCAGTTGGTGATCCAGTCTGTGCGATCCAACCATCATTCATAATCGAAATTCGCGCTGCCATAGTCATCGCTTCTTCTTGGTCGTGGGTCACCATCACACACGTCACCCCTACAGCTTCGAGAATATCGACCACCTCTAGTTGCATCTGCGTACGCAACTTTTTATCGAGTGCGCCCATTGGCTCATCGAGTAACAATAATTTAGGACGCTTAGCTAACGAGCGTGCTAACGCCACACGCTGACGTTGTCCACCCGATAATTGATTAGGTCTGCGTTTAGCATAAGCTTCCATATGGACTAGCTTTAGCATCTCTTGCACACGCGCTTCAATGTCTGCTTTTGATAACTTGTCTTGCTTCAGTCCAAACGCAATATTCTGCGCCACGGACATATGTGGAAATAACGCATAAGACTGGAACATCATGTTGATAGGTCGTTCATGTGGCGGCATATCGGTAATGTCTTCACCATCAAGAAAAATACGCCCTTCAGACGGTTTTTCAAAGCCAGCAAGGATGCGAAGTAAAGTTGATTTACCCGAGCCTGAACCGCCTAATAGTGCAAAAATTTCGCCTTTTCTAATACTCAGTGACACATCATCTACTGCGCGCACTTCGTCAAATAATTTACTGACTCGGTCGATCTGAAGTAGCACTTCTCCCTGCGTCTTTATAATCGGTTTATTGGTGACGTCCAAGGTACTAGCCATATTACTTCTCCAACAGATACGCCTTAAGGTCAAAGGCTCATCTCTTTAATATTGTGTCTATTTTTGCCGTTGATCAAAAAGGGCAAGGTAAACACCTTGCCCAAATTCTGATTAATAACCCGATTTCACTTTGGTCCATACACGTGTCAGTGCACGTTGTGATTTCATTGGACGTACATCACCGACGTAAAGGCGATCTAACACCTCTTTTGTGGGGTAGATTGAAGTGTTGGTACGCACCTCTTCATCAACCAACGGCAATGCCGGTACGTTCGCGTTAGCGTAAGCAACATAGTTACTAATAGGCGCTATCACTTCTGGACGAAGGAGATAATTAATAAAGGTGTGAGCATTTTTCACGTTAGCGGCATCAGCTGGGATCGCTAACATATCAAACCATAGGTTTGAACCCTCTTTCGGAATTGAGTACTCAATGACATTTCCATTTCCCGCTTCTTCAGCACGCGCTGCCGCTTGGAAAATATCACCTGAATAACCGAAGGCAACACAGACGTCACCATTGGCTAAATCGGTGATATAACGCGAAGAGTGAAAATAGGTAATATAAGGGCGAACTTTAGCTAAGACCTCACCGGCCTTCTTAAAGTCATCAGATTTAATGCTGTTAGGGTCAAGCCCTAAATAGATGAGTGCCATAGGGATCATCTCATCGGCACTATCCAGTACCGATAAACCACATTTAGACAACTTCTCAGCGTACTTAGGGTTAAAGATCAGCTCTAACGAATCAACGGGGGCATCGTCACCTAATACAGCTTTCACTTTATCGACGTTATAACCAATACCATTAGTGCCCCAAAGATAGGGTACAGAATACTGATTACCTGGATCGGCAGTCTCAAGCTGTGTCATTAACTCAGGGCTCAAGTTTTTATGATTTGATAGCTGGTTTGAATCGAGTTTTTGGAAGGCGCCTGCTTTAATTTGCTTTGCTAAAAAACTATTTGATGGCACAACGATGTCGTAACCTGAACGGCCTGAAAGCAGTTTTGCTTCAACCACTTCATTACTGTCAAACACATCATAAATGACGCGGATCCCTGTTTCTTTATAGAAATTATCTAGCGTGTCTTCGGCAATATAGTCAGACCAATTATAAACTCGAACGACTTCCTCAGCGTAAGTGACGCTGCTGGCCAAGACACTTACTGTGACGAGGGCTAAAGTGGTCACCTTTTTAAAAAGTTTCATGCTATCTCCTGTTTAGCGTAGCAGCAGATAAACCGCTTCTGCTGTTGCTGCATTGTGTTGCCGATTTATCGGCTTTAGTTCTTATTGTTGACCAATGCTACACCTGAAAAACGGCATCGGCAGTGCGTACTGCTTTAGCTTTCATATAGATAACGCTCAATACTCAAACAGCACTATCTATATGAATGACTCCTTTGTATCTGTTGATATTTCTTGTTCAAAAGCACCACTGCTATTCATCCCCAAAATCAATACCAGCGGTGACTATGTTTAAACGGTTAGCAGGAGGAATTTACGCTCCCAAGAGCTAATCACTTGACGATAGTTTTCTAAATCGGCTTGCTTCACCGCAATATAACCATTGGTAAAGGTTTCACCTAAATACTCACGACAAGCTGAGCTTTCAGCCATCACAGCCAGTGCTTCTTCAAGTGTTAACGGTAGGGAAATGCCACTACGGTTTTCGTTGGCACGCCCTTGAACAGGAGTGAAAGGCTTAACGTCTTCAACCATGCCCATATAACCACATAATAGACTCGCAGCTATCGCCAAATAGCTGTTGGCATCAGCGCCAGCAATGCGGTTTTCAACACGTAAGTTTTGCGGAGATGATTCTGGAATGCGTAGACCACAAGTGCGGTTTTCTTCGCCCCATTCCAAGTTAACCGGCGCAGAAGTCCCCGGTAGAAAACGACGGAATGAGTTAACATTAGGTGCGAATAATGGCAATAACTCAGGGATGAACTTCTGTAAACCACCAATGTAGCTATAAAAAAGTGGCCCTTTAGTGCCATCTTCTTTACTGAAAATGTTTTTGCCTGACTTCATATCAACAATGCTCTGATGCAGATGCATCGCACTGCCAGGCTCATTAGTGATAGGTTTTGCCATAAATGTCGCGCAGACTTTGTGCTTAAGAGCCGCTTCACGCAGGGTACGCTTAAACACAAACACCTGATCGGCTAGCGACAGAGCATCACCATGAGAGAAATTAATCTCCATTTGAGCAGTGCCTTCTTCGTGGATCAAGGTATCGATATCCAACCCTTGGATCTCGCACCAATCATACATATCTTCAAATAACGGATCGTACTCATTAGCCGCATCAATCGAGAAAGACTGACGTCCAGATTCTTGGCGACCAGAACGACCAATCGGCGGAATAAGCGCTTGATCTGGGTCTTCATTAATACGCGTAAGATAAAATTCCATTTCAGGTGCAACAACAGGCTTCCAGCCTTTCTCTTCGTATAACTTAAGTACTTTTTTAAGTAGGTTACGTGGCGACAACTCAATAGGGTTTCCCATTTTGTCGTACGAATCATGAATAACCTGTGCAGTAGCTTCGATAGTCCAAGGCAGTTTAAAAACCGCATTTTCATCAGGAACACAAATAAAATCGATATCGGCCGCATCCAATAAAGCGTCATACGCCTCATCTTCAACATAATCTCCCGTCACCGTCTGCAGTAACACGCTTTCAGGTAAGCGCATGCCTTTCTCATCAATAAACTTACCGACCGGAGCAATCTTACCTCTGGCAATACCTGTCATATCACAGACAACACATTCTACTTCAGTGATCTTTTCGTCTTTTAAATAACTAATTAACTTTTTCATTATTATTTTACTCTACTGGCTGCACGGCGCTGGCAAGCCTGGCTAAAGGCTTTAAACATTGCGGTATAAAAAGGGTTATCTAACACTTTCCACTCGGGATGCCACTGAACGCCTAATGCGAAATTTTTCGCGTCTTTAACAGAAAATGCTTCTATTAAACCATCATTTGAATACGCTTCTGGCCGCAACCCAACACCCAAGCGATCAACGCCTTGTGTGTGCACAGAGTTCACCTCTGCGGAGTTGCGGCCCCATGCATCGTGAAGCAACCCCCCAGGTTCTATTTGAACCTCATGCGAAATACCGTATTGCTCTTCAACAGGCGCTGTTTTATCTTCACGATGTTCAATAAAGCCACCGACGTCGTGCAGTTTTTGATGCAAGCTGCCACCAAATGCCACATTCATCTCTTGAAAACCACGGCAAATACCCAGTACTGGAACCCCTGCTTTAATTGCCGCATGAATTAACGGTAAGGTGGTAGCGTCTCGTTTTGGATCATGATGGCTTCCCGCTTCACTTGCAGGGCCATCGAAATGATGGGGTTCAATATTAGAGGGGGAACCTGTAAATAAAATGCCGTCTAACCGTGATAACACGGTTTCTGCTGGGCAATGGCCCAGTGCAGGAATAATTAATGGCCATGATTGCGTTGCATCAGCAATCGCTAATAAATATTTTTCGCCAACAATGTTAAATGGATGCAAACCCAATTGCTGATTGCATGCCGTCACACCAACTACCGCGAGCCCTTCTTCCAACATATAACACCTTCAATCCTTCGTATTCAGAGTTTTTCAATGGTTTTTATAATAGTTTTCATCTTGATTTACGAAATCATTTAATAATGAACAGCTACAACCCGAATGTTCATTTTTTCACACACTACACTTAATTTACAAACTAGGCAAGATCTTAACAGGAAGGAATGAAAATAATCATCAAGCATAAATCGCGATCCATTTAAAACAATAACTTAGACTAACTTATGGTTATTTAGCAGACACATTAACAAGTTATCACAGCAATACTCGAGTACTTTAGTCGTGTTTAATGTTATTGACACAGCTCACACTAAAATTGAAGCTTTGCTTTATATTATTTACACAAATGACAGCCGTTATCATCGAAATGGAGCAGCGCTAGTACGAAGATCGGAAATTTAGGCATAAAAAAGCCTCAGCAACCAGATAATTAATCTAGCGACTAAGGCGGGTATTACATAGGTAGCAGTCTAGAAATTTGCAGGGGTGGTGGCACTCACAATGCGACACGGTGCATCAAAAGGATTACGAAAACGATGGGGTAACTCACTATTAAAATAGTAACTGTCGCCTTCGCAAAGCTCAAATACCTCTTCGCCCACAGTCAACTCGAGTTTACCTTCAATCACCATCGCCGCTTCTTGACCTTCGTGCTTAAGCATCTCTATCCCGGTGTCTGCACCTGGTGGATAGGTCTCGCTCATGACAGACATTGCTCGATTAGGAAAGTCTCGACCAATCAATTTAAAGTCTAAAACGCCATCACCAATATCCAGTAATTCATCGCTACGATAAACCACCTTTTGCTCGCTTGCAGTCTCATCTTCTATTGAAAAAAATTCCACCAATGACAATGGCAATCCTGATAGGACCTTTTTCAATGAACTGACTGACGGGCTGACACTGTTTTTCTCAATCATAGAGATGGTGCTGTTAGTCACGCCAGCACGCTTAGCAAGTTCACGCTGCGATAAGCCTTTTGATTTTCTGACCGTTTTAAGGTTTGCTCCAATATCCAAATTCTTTCCCCTAATTGAAGTTGTCGTTCTATGCCTCCAACAACATGCAGAACAATAAAACGCACCGATTCGCCCCAAAACAATATTGGCTAACTCAAGTCAACATTGCCTATTCTGTTGCGCTAGGTTTGTATTCTACAGGAAAGCGTGTTAAAAATAATGAACATCTGTAAATAATTTATTCATATTCTCTTGAGTATACTGTCACAAGTCCAATTTACAATAAAAACAAATATTTGGAGTAACGATGTCAACTAAAAGCCCGGTGCATAGCGAGCAATATCCCGCCTCATACTACTTTTCAACAGCAAAAGAGTTACACCAATCGCCTCGATTAGAAGAGGTGTTAGATGTTGACGTATGCGTTGTGGGTGGTGGCTTTAGTGGCTTAAATACCGCAATTGAATTGGCTCAAAAAGGCTTTTCGGTGGCTCTGTTAGAAGCCAAAAGGATCGGCTGGGGCGCATCGGGACGTAACGGCGGTGAACTCATTAGAGGCATTGGTCATAATATTGAACAGTTTGAAAACATTATTGGCCGCGAAGGTGTTAATGCCATTGAGCAGATGGGCTTTGAAGCCGTCGATATCGTTAGGAAACGGGTAAAAGAGCACAACATCGACTGTAACTTACAGATGGGTTATTGCGACTTGGCGATCAAGCCAAAACATATGCGAGAGCTTGAAGAGGACTTAGAGCATCTCAATAAGATTGGCTACGGCCACAACATGACTCTGCTCGACAAGTCTCGGGTTGGCGAAGTGGTCGGCTCTGACTTTTATCATGGTGCATTGGTCGACATGGCAAGTGGCCACTTACACCCGCTTAACTTAGCCTTAGGCGAAGCCAAGGTCGCTCGCAGCCTTGGCGTAAAAATGTATGAATATAGCGCCGCTGAGAAAATTATTAAAGGTGATAAGCCTAAGGTGATCACCGCACATGGCGAAGTAAACTGCCAATACTTAGTACTGGCTGGCAACGCCTATCTGGGTCATAAGCTTGAAAGTGATATTGGCGGAAAAGTGCTGCCTGCAGGCACCTATATTCTTGCTACTGAGCCACTAACCCAAGAGCAGTGCGACAGCATCATTCCAAAAAATATGGCGTTTGCCGATCTCAGAGTCGACCTCGACTACTACCACCTATCGGAAGATAACCGGTTACTCTTCGGTGGTTTATGTACCTACTCGGGCAAAGATCCTAAAGATATTGAAGCCGCGTTGCGTCCTAACCTTGAAAAAGTATTCCCGCAATTAAAAGGCATTCGTATCGATTATGAATGGGGCGGCATGATAGGAATTGGTGCCAACCGATTACCACAAATAGGCCGCTTGCCCGATGCTAAAAATGTATTTTATGCGCAGGCTTATGCTGGACATGGCGTGAATGCTACTCATATGGCGGCAAAACTGATTGCCGAAGCGATTACCGCGCAAGCAGAACGCTTCGATATCTTCGCCCAAATTCCTCATATGACATTCCCAGGTGGGCCGCATCTGCGTTCACCTCTGCTCGCCATGGGCATGCTTTATCATCGATTCAAAGATATCTTTTAAATAATGGCTCATCTGCAGGTGTTATTAAGAGTAAAAATACCTGCAGGGCCGTGCTGAAATTTGCAACTAGAACAAGGGTAATTGCCCCCCAACACTCCCCTATACAGACTATCGTGCGGGAGATATTTCCACAGTGACTTATTCAAATAAGCGATGGCTGGCAGCTGTTCACTCTTTGTCGAAGCTATCAACAACAATAGCGCCCATAGAAGCAGGCATAGTGATAACAATAATTCGCCTGAGTGACACTAACGGATCTTCAAATAACGGCAGTTTATTCAAACAAAATAGCACCAATGCAACGACCATTGCCGTTATCAAATAAGCGATAAAAATACGTGAAACAAAAACAATTTTACGAGACTTTATATTCTTTTGGAATACACTCTGATAAGTAAATAACCCGAGAAAAACAACCGATAATATCGATAGCATCAGCAAATTAGGAAAAGGCAAGGTTTCACCTAAGCGCCACGCTTCTTCTGAAAAAGAGATCGGCACAGCAAGTGCAAATGCCCCGACAAAGATTTGACTAGCATCTTCAAAATTAAAGCTCAATTTCATCTGAATCTCCCATATTTTGAATATGCCGTATAAGCATGATCGCCGCCTATATTGTTAGCGACTTTTATTGCTGCTCAAGCGAAACCAAATTTCGAGGTGATGATTGCTGACCCAAGTCGAGGTAGAAAAACAAGTTTAGCAATATAATTGATAAACTTAGAGGTTAAACCTTCTCAAAAAACACCATTAATAGCGACAACTTAGAGTAAGACTTTACCGGCTACAGCCTCAAGTGTGAGCGCTAATAATCGCTGTCGAACTCCTTAAGATTAATGCTGGTTTGTATTTTTAATCACGAGTACAAAGAACCAATACAGGTGAGTCACTGCCCACTAACAAAGCGAGCAAGTGTTTATCCACAACAGCCTTCGCCTTGCTGTATTGGCGGGCACGCAACGCTACCAAAAGAGCAATACACGCAACAATCACCCTTCTTGGGGCGCAATACTTTTCTGCATCCCTTACATTCATAAAAAAACTGGCAATAATCAGTAGGCATGATCTCTAGCTCTTGATGCCCACACTCCGGACAGGTGATCATAGACTCTAGCGTTAGCTCACTCATTTGCATATCCTAATGTAATGTGATGAAAGTAGATGCCCGCGATAGAAAATAAAGCATAGATGTCAGCATCATGCCCTCTCCTCTATGGGTATATACCGCCCGAACAAGTGCGCTAACAAACTCAGTGGAATCCTACTAGCACATGGTATCTAACCTGCAGTATAGCGCTTACTCTTGAGATGATTTAATGAGTGCAATAAAGCCGCCATAAACATCAGCACCACAAAGCCAAGTAATATATACCCAGCAATATAATTCTTTTTCAGCTGCTTAGCTCTTAAAGCACTTTCCTCTCTTGTATGACTTGGAACTTGCTATTAAATGCCACTACTTTTTGCGCTATGGTATCTTTAGAACTAGATTTTTATCACTTGTAATTACAAATGAAGACGCTCCAACACGAGTGCAAAGTCACCTTTGAAAGCATCGATGGTGTATTTGTAATTAGCTGATGAAAATGTCTCACTTTCAAAGTCTAAGTTCAATACCGCATTACAACTAGCCTCATTTTCAAGTTGCTTTATATGGCAGTGCCCTTCATTTTGATCTTTAAAAATTAAGGCTAACACTGCCGGCGTTGATTGCAGTAGCAATACCTACTCGGAGACATTTGCAGTAGATGCACTTAAATGATGACAAACATAATGCTGCTGTTAATTCTGCGACTATCGATGCAGCTACCGAGTCAATTCCAGCCATCAAATAACTGATTAACGATGTTTGATGGTATCAAGCCCCTATAGCGCCGTTAGCTCTGTTAGCTCTGTTAACGTTTCAATAGTCGTCGTTGGCGTTTGCCCCCAGGGGTCAAAAATGGCAGTGGCTGTACGCTTAACCCAAACCGCTTTTAAGCCTGATGACATCGCCCCGAGTACATCGAACGGATTACTTGAAACGAGATACACTTCTTGGTGGCCAGCTTGACTGCTCATATGAGCATGCGCTGCAGTAACATCCAATAAATGGCGATAAACCGCAGGATCAGGTTTAAACGACTTCACATCCTCACTGCTAACAATAGCGCTGAAGTATTCGCGCAATCCAGCATGAGTGAGCAGTGATTCAACTGCAGCACGCTCACCATTTGAGAAAGCAAACATCGGCACACCCATCGCTTTAAGTTGTGCTAGAGCAGGTTTAACATCATCGAAAGCTGGCAAGGTTAAATAGCTCGCGAGCAGTTGCACTTGCTGCGTATCAGATAGCTCGATTTGATAGTACTGGCAGCTGTATTGCAGTGCATCCGCTGTGCACTGAGAAAACCCTTGGTATGTTTGCATTAAGCCGCGACGAAATGAGTACTCTAACTGCTTATCACGCCATGTGTGACTGAAGGCTGTGGCTTGTGAGCCTATCCATTTATCGAGCATGACCACGACACCATGGGTATTAATCAAGGTGCCGTAAACATCAAATGCTAATACCTTTTTCATCCCACTCTCCTTTATACCAATAAACTACGCCCTATAAACGAGGCGCTGTAACCTAATTATTTTTACCAAAAGCGGCTAAAACAAAAATGCCCACCGATAAGGTGAGCATTTAGTGTCGGCCTATAAACGGCTGGCGTCTAGCGCTTTACTGAAGATGTTTGCGTTGAGTGTAGCGATTATCAGCATGACACAATCCCAGCATTCTTTAAAAAGCTCAACAAAATTATTCGTTGCTATTTATTTCCAAGCGAACTGTTCAAACATCTTATCGACTGGGGTTTGCGCAACATGATTTACGTAGTTGCTGATCACTTTCTGTGATAGACCTAAAATGATTTCAAGTACTTGTTGCTGACCATAACCTGCTGCATAAAATGCTTCTAGCTCAGCTTGGGACACGTTGCCACGGTTACGCACCATGCTCAATGTTAAGTCCTGCAGTGCTTGTAGTTTTGGCGTAGGCATTGGCTCGCGATTACGTAGCGCATCAGTTAATGCGCCATCAACTTTCATTGAATGTGCAATGCCAGTATGCGCTGGCACGCAGTAATGACATTGGTGTTCAACATTAATGGTTTGCCATACAACAGTGAGCTCTTCTGCATTAAAAGATGAACTGGCGAATTGCTGGTGCAACTGCGTATAGGCTTCTAAGGTGTTAGGAGATTCAGCCATTACCGCAAACAAGCCTGGAACTGCTCCCATTTGCTTTGCAGCATTCTCTAGAATCGGCTTACTTTTTGCTGGTGCTGTTTCAACTGTATGTAATTTAAAGTGGCTCATAAGGGGTTTCCTATTGTTAGTTTTGCTTCATTTACAAATTCGTTAGCAACAGATCTAGTGGGTCTGTTCCTTGGTATGCAAATAATATAACTAGATTTGAACGATCGTTCAAGTTAAAATTGAACAATCGTTCAAAGCTATTTTTAAGTGAGCCCATTTTATGAGAAAGAATGCTAAGTTCGATCGGGAACAAGTTATTGATAAAGCGACAAATTTATATTGGGAGAAAGGCTTTCATGCCACCTCAATGCGTAATTTGCAGGATGTTATTGATATGCGTCCCGGCAGTATTTACGCCACCTTTGGTAGTAAGGAGGGTTTATTTAAAGAAGCATTAGCTCGCTATACTCAAGCTGGCATCGATCAACTGGCACTTTCTAGCGCCGAGGCAAGCTCGCCTATTGAGGCATTAAAAGCCTTTATGAAACTGATTATCGTTGAAAAGCAAGGCAGCGCGCCAAGCGCTATGTGCATGCTCGCTAAAACGGTCGCCGAGCTAACCGATGAACATCTAGAGCTTTTAGAGGCTGCAAAACAGTCATTAAAGGTAATGGAACATGAGTTCGAAAAACTAGTAGTAGAAGCACAAACTATGGGCGAGGTCAGTACAGACAAAGACGCTAAACAACTAGCACGCCATATTCAGGTGCAGATCTCAGGCCTACGCACCTACAGCAGAGCATCCGATGGCGATGCACCACTGGCGCAGATGATTGACGATATATTTGCTCACTACCCTTTTTAGCGGTTCTACCACATTCGCTTTCTAGCAAGAGCGAGCAACACATTACCGTTGTCGAAGGACTAAGACTAAAACCAGGCTAATGTCGTAAACAATAGTGATTTTACGATTCTACGCTTATGATGAAAATAGTGAGTATGAGTAAGTATCTTGTAATGAGTCGTTTTAAGTGAGTATCTTTGACTAACCCAAAATACAGCACGATTGCAGCTTGGTCCTTAGCGATCGCTCGCGCGCTAAGTGCCAGTAATATTAACGCCAGTGCTGTATTTAGTGATGTAGGATTAAGCCTTGCCAAGTTAGAATCCGAGCCTGATTCTCGAGTCGCCATCGATAAAATGACCTTGCTTTGGCAAGTAGCTGAACATGCATCAGGCTCATTGTCCTTTGGTTTAACTGTGGGCCAATATGCTTACCCAATACACTTTCGCTCACTAGGTGCATTGATGATGAGCAGCGATACCTTAGCGCAAGCCTTCGAAACCCTTCCTGATTATTCTGCCTTAGTCAGTAACTCTGCCGTGATTAGTTTACAACGCACACCGCACTTGCTCGGTTTCACTATTATTCCGCTTAATGGCGTTGAGATTAGTGCCTTGGCCATAGATGCATTTTTTTCCAGCTTAATGCTGCACGGCAAACAGATGATTGGCCATAACGACTTTGTGCGGAAAGTAGAGTTAATTAGACCCGCGCCTAAATCACAACAAGCTTGGTTAGATCTCTTTGATTGCCCAGTGGTTATGGCTGCTGCTGATAACTGTATGTGGATGGACCGCGCTATGCTTGAGCAAACTGTTATCAGCAAAGACCCGCTATTAGCCCAGCACAATGAAAAGGCGGTACGCCAATATTTAGATAAGATGCAGGCGTTAAATTGGCAGGAAAAGACCAGCCAAGGGATCCATGCACTATTGGTGGATGAAGAGCCCACCGCATTGAAAATTGCACAGATGTATAATATCAGCGAGCGCAGCTTAAGCCGTTATCTGCACCTTGAAGGCACGGGGTTTAGAGACTTACTGAAGTTAAAGCGTCAAGAGCTCGCGCACCATTATCTCGCCAATACTCAAATGCCAATCAGCAGCTTATCTGACACTCTAGGCTACAGCAACGTGAGTAATTTCAGCCGTTTTTTCCATGCTTGGAAAGGCATTAGCCCGTCAGATTATCGTAAGCGCAGCAGCCGCTAATTTTCGGTCGCCAGCATAATTGGCGGAAAATGATAACGGACTAGTGAACAATTTGTAATAACTTATCAGTAATTGTTAATTTACTTACCTGTGAGTGCGCCCATGCCGACTAACACCTTACCGCAACGCCCCTTTAAGCTAAGACCGAATAGGCAGTTATTCATTGGCAGCTTAGCGGCAATGTTCCTGCTTGGTTGTCAGCCCACTCAGACAGAGACTCATGATCAAAATGCTGATGATTTTGGTTTTACCCCAGCAAGCACTCACACTATCGACGCCAATAATGCGGTGTTAGCAGAGCTACCCTTTGCCAACAAACAAGACTTTGAAGATGCTAAGCGTGGCTTTATAGCCAGATTACCGCAATTGATTGTTGTTGATGAGCAAGGCAACAAAATCTGGGATAGAACAAGTTACGACTTCATTGAGGGTGATGCGCCCAACAGTGTTAACCCCAGCCTTTGGCGACAAGCAACACTGAATAATATTGATGGCCTATTTGAAGTCACCACCGGGGTATACCAGCTGCGTGGATTTGATTTAGCCAATATGACCGTGATTGCTGGTAAAACAGGCTGGATAATTGTCGACCCTCTTACCACGGCCGAAACCGCCAAGGTGGCATTGGAATTCATAAACCAACAGTTAGGAAAGCGGCCTATAGCGGCGATTATCTTTACCCATAGCCATATGGATCATTTTGGCGGCGCACTAGGCTTACTTGAAAACATTACGCTTGGAAGCAATGCACTTAAAAACAGTGCGATCGAAGAGATTGATATTATCGCCCCAGCAGGCTTTATGCATGAAGCCACCAGCGAGAATGTCATGGCCGGTACGGCAATGAGTCGACGCGCCATGTATATGTATGGCAAGCAGTTACCACGCTCGCCCCGAGGGCACATTGACTCTGGCTTAGGCAAAGAACCCGCTTTTGGTCAGTTCGGGATCTTAAGCCCAACCACGGTTATCGCTCAAGATTCAGCACAGATTATTGATGGTGTTCCGTTTGAGTTTCAGATTGTTTCTGGCTCAGAAGCCCCTGCAGAGTTTACCTTTTACTTACCAGAACAGCAGGCGTATTGCGGCGCAGAATTAGTGTCGAAAAACATGCACAACCTTTATACGCTGCGCGGCGCCAAGGTTCGCGATGCGCTCACCTGGAGCAGCGCGATTGACTCAGCACTTACCGCACAGCGCGATACTCAGGTTTACTTTGGCAGTCATCACTGGCCAATCTGGGGCCAAGAGGCAATCAACAGCTTTTTGGAAAAGCAGCGTGATACCTATAAATATATCCATGACCAGTCAGTGCGGATGCTCAATGCAGGTTTGACTCCAGCAGAGATCGCCGAGGCGATTGAAATGCCACCCGCCTTATCTAACACCTTTGCCAGTCGCGGCTATTACGGCACCGCTAAGCATAATGCCAAAGCGGTTTATCAGGCTTATTTAGGTTGGTATGACGCCAACCCCGTAAACCTAGATCCTCTGCCAGCAGTGGCTTCAGCAGCAAAATATGTCAAGTTGATGGGCGGCGCTGACAAGGTGATTGAGCAAGCCAATATTGCGCTTGATGCCGGTGAATACCGTTGGGCAGCAGAGCTGATTAATCATCTTGTCGTTGCTGATGACGGCAACAACCCCGCAAAAGCGTTGCTGGCGAGCGCTTATGATCAGCTCGGTTATCAAGCCGAGTCCGCACCTTGGCGCGACGTATACCTAAGCGCCGCCTATGAACTACGCCACGGTAGCCCAGAAAAGGGCATCGATTTAGCGTCAATGAAACAGATTTTACTGCGTTCGCCCGTGGAAAACTTCCTGCAATCAATGGCATCAAGGGTGATTGGCCCAGAGGCGTTTGGCGAAGAGTTTGAGCTTAATATCAACTTCACCGATATGGATAAGAACTACGTACTGACGCTGAAAAATGCAGTGTTACACCACAAACTAGCCCCCAAGTCAGCCACCGCTAATGCCACACTCAACATCAGTCACGAACTGTTTATCGACCTGATTATTGGCAGCGCAGGAGTGTCAGATGTGTTGTTCTCGGATGAGCTGCAGATCGAAGGTAGTAAAATAGATCTAGCCAGTTTTTTCTCTAAACTCGACAAGCCAAAAGGGGTGTTTAATATCGTGACGCCATAAGGTTAGTGGGTTATAGCTTTGAGTGGCTAACTCGTTGTTTGGATGCTATAAGATAGTCACTTCGTAATCAGCAAAACTCTCTTAGCTCACCAATTGCAGTGTGTTTCTTTACAAGCAAGGTAACCCGATATTTCCTGACTCACTTTTGGACAAAAATGTTTTAGCGCTGAGGCTCTAAAAGAGACGACTGGGATTAGGAAATGTATGGTAATTACATAAAGTATACACTGACCCCTACATACCCACGCTTGTTATGATGCGCTATGTATAAGAAGCTAATGCCTAGCTCTTAGGCCTAAGTGTTTCGATGATTTGAGCATCTACCCAATAGATATCAATATTGCCATTATCATCAATTCCTCTGTTAAATAGGATGTATTTACCGTCTGGCGTTACGCTTGCGTAAGCATCCCATTTGTCAGAGTTGACGCTTTCTCCCATGTTAATAGCAGGGCCCCAAGTAGCATCATCTTGTCTGAAGCTGATATAGAGATCAGAACCCCCAAACCCTTCAGGTCGCTCGCTGTCCCAAATAAGGTAACTTTCATCTGGTGCTATGAAAGGGTGCGCCGTCCACTCTCCGGTATTGAAATTGTCACTCATCAGTTGTGGCTCTGTGCGCTTTCCATTTTCGAGTGCTGATATTCGCAGAACATCGCCACCTTTATAATCATCATGCACATAGGTTTCTTTGGCGGAAGCCGATAGGCGCATAATGCCCCGATCTTCCCTGTCAAACATGGGTCCAAGGGTATTACGCTCGCTCCAACCATCGTTGAGCCGATCTTTATAGCCATCAGCCATATACATGCGTGTACCGTCTGGGGAGAAGGTCACTTCGCCATTACGGGGAAACTGTAAGTATTTCTTCCAGACGTCGTCTTGTTGACGAAATCCGATCACGATTATTTTTTTGCCATCGGCCGCTCTGGTTGTGTAGTAGAACTCTTTCATGCCGGGTGCAAAGACGCCTTCGATTTCCCATCCGTCCTTGGAGATCACACCAGGTGCAAAAGGCTGGGCTACCAAACCAGGAGTTTTTTGCCCCATATAGGGCCCTTTTAAGAGAGGGAAGTTGCTTTGAGCAAAACTACTGCTACTCAACACACATGGGAGTAATAGCGCTATAGAGATAAAAAATCGTTTCATTTGAACTCCGTTTCAGACCTTTAATCATTAACTGTAGTGGTCTAGCGGCAGAATGACTGCCGTAAGGTGTTAGCCCTCAGTATTGACTGAAGGGGTGATAAGTAAGTCCAAAATAGTGAATTTTCTGCACCAAAGCCATACTGTATCTGTAACAAAAGAATACTGAGTCACAGGGTTGTATGAGAAAACCAATTCAGGGTCAGATCTTGTATTTTGCGCTTCACATTATCTGAATTATCGCAAAACTGATAAGCAGGGCGTAAACAAACTAAATCTGTAGCAAGCTTTGGGGCAAGAGTGAGTGACAAAACTAACAGAAAACGCAAATTCCCCATCGAAGTTGCCGAAGTATGTTGGAAACTCTTTATAAACCAAAGTCGCATAATGCCCACACGGTCTTTCCCGTGCATCCATGCACTTCAAGACATTCAGGCATCCAGCCTATCAGACGTGGGTATAGCTTTCGCGGGACAGGTCGTTCCTTGCCATCAGACCCATATGGATATGGTAAATGTCATTATGATGTCGGGAACATCATTGACCATGCCACCACGGCATTTGTAAATCCATTTACAGCAGATGTCCCATCGGAAGCGTTAGGCTATTTCGAATCAGTATGAGGCCTGTACTTAAGGCTGGTAACTTCGTCTAGGGCGTTGAAGAATTGACTCTTATGAAATCAAGAGCGGGGACAAGCGCTTTCCCCCTTGGCTCGATTCTTTACAAAAGAATGGGCGACGCGCCACAACCTTGCTCAAGCATAGCTTGATATTCTAACCATTGTGGTTCCAATTGCCTGCGCTAAATACATCTGCTGATACTTCTGGCGCAACAGATAGAAAAGCCAGCCATTCTCATGGCTGGCTAATGACAAAGCTAATGACTACAAAAGTTTAATCTAGCGAAATCCAAGTGGCTTTGATTTCGGTGTATTTGTCAAAAGCATGCAGTGACTTATCACGACCATTACCCGACTGTTTATAGCCACCGAAAGGCGCTGTCATATCACCGCCATCGTAATGGTTAATCCACACCATGCCACTGCGCAACGCTTTGGCGGTCTTATGGGCTTTGTTGATATCTGCCGTCCAAACGCCAGCAGCTAAGCCATAGATACTGTCGTTAGCAATGGCAATCGCTTGCTCCATTCCCTCAAAAGTGATCACCGATAACACTGGACCAAAAATCTCCTCTTTGGCGATAATCATCTTATTATCAACGTCCGAGAAGATAGTCGGTTCAATATAGACGCCACCTGAATCTTGCATCACTTGGCGACCACCAAAGTTGAGCGTAGCGCCTTCATCTTTACCGGATTGAATGTAACCCAATACGTTATCAAGCTGCTGCTTATCGACCACTGCACCTGATGTGGTGTTTGGATCTAATGGATGACCCGGCTGCCAGCTTTGTAACTCTTCAGCAATCAGTCCGATAAGCTCATCTTTTACGCCCGCTTCAACTAACAAGCGAGAACCTGCAGTACACACTTCACCTTGATTAAAGGCTATCGCGACTGCCGCGGCTTGGGCCGCTTTCTTTAGATCTGGGGTGTCGTTAAACACAATATTAGGGCTCTTGCCGCCCGCTTCTAGCCAAACACGTTTCATGTTCGACTCACCTGCATAGACCATTAACTGTTTAGCAATCTTGGTTGAACCAGTAAACACCAAGGTATCGACATCCATATGCAGTGCCAGTGCTTTGCCAACAGTGTGACCAAAACCTGGCAGTACGTTGAGTACACCTTTAGGAATACCGGCTTCGATGGCGATTTGCGCGATACGAATAGCGGTTAAAGGTGACTTTTCTGATGGCTTTAATATCACACTATTACCCGTTGCCAATGCAGGCCCAAGTTTCCAGCACGCCATTAATAGCGGAAAATTCCAAGGGACAATCGCGGCAACCACACCAACAGCTTCACGGGTGATCATACCGATCTCATTATGTGCAGTGGGTGCTATTTCATCATAAACCTTATCGATAGCTTCGCCAGACCAGCGAATAGAGCGAGCTGCGCCAGCAACATCGACAGCGCGAGAATACTGAATTGGTTTACCCATATCTAAGGTTTCAAGCAGGGCCAGCTCATCAATATTTTCATCTAGCAAATCGGCAAAACGAATCATTATCTGCTTACGTTTTACAGGAGGAAGATGCGCCCACACACCACTTTCAAATGTTTCTCTGGCATTGCTAACAGCAATATTGGCGTCAGCCTCATCACAACTAGCCACTTTAGCCAGTACTTTACCGTCGATAGGACTGATGCAATCAAAGGTCTCTTTAGACTGTGATTCAACGTAATCACCCGCAATAAATGCTGCGCCGTTAATTGACATTGTATCTGCGAGTGTTTGCCACTGACTGCGATTTTCTGGTGTGCTCATGAAGGCCTCTTAACACTGAATTTAATTATTAGAATTGTTTTCAATACGGTAATTTTGCCTATAAATAGCAAATTCCCGCAGTAAGGTGTTGCCCAAGATTACGCTTAATGACGCCTAAGTTTCAATATATTTTACAAAAAGTTCACTTTTGCTATAAATAAATGCACAAAAAGCTTTCATGTTCATTATTTCTGACATAGCATAGCAAATATCAACCGCTTGATTAAAAAAGCAACAGATACAAAAAAAACAACAATAATTAAACTGAATCAAGGTAGATGATATGGCAGATTCACAGACGCAACATCACAGCGAAACACCGTCTTTATCAAATTACTGGATGCCTTTTACGGCCAATAGACAATTTAAGTCTAATCCACGAATGTTGGCCCAAGCCGAAGGTATGTATTATAGAGACACCGCTGGTCGCCCCATATTAGATGGCACTGCAGGATTATGGTGCTGCAATGCCGGTCATGGACGCAAAGAGATCTCAGAAGCGGTGTCTAAACAGATCCACCAACTGGACTTCGCCCCCTCCTTTCAGATGGGTCACCCACTTGCATTTGAACTCGCTGAACGCCTAGCGCAGATAAGCCCTGAAGGTCTTAATAAAGTTTTCTTTACTAACTCAGGTTCTGAATCTGTCGATAGCGCACTTAAAATCGCACTCACCTATCACCGTGCCAATGGTCAGGCAACTCGAACGCGCTTTATCGGCCGTGAGCTTGGCTATCATGGCGTAGGCTTTGGGGGTATTTCAGTGGGCGGTATTGGGAATAATCGTAAGACATTTAGCCAACAGTTACTACAAGGTGTTGATCACCTTCCGCACACATTAGACATGAAAGAAAACGCGTTTTGTCGCGGTATGCCTAAAACCGGTGCTGAAAAAGCAGAAGCACTTGAACAGCTTGTTGCGCTTCATGGCGCAGAGAATATCGCGGCTGTGATTGTTGAACCTATGTCAGGCTCTGCTGGCGTTATCTTGCCACCAGAAGGCTATCTGCAAAAACTACGAGAAATCACTAAAAAGTACGGCATCTTATTAATTTTCGATGAAGTGATTACCGGCTTTGGCCGGGTGGGCGATGCATTTGCTAGCCAACGTTGGGGTGTGACTCCCGATATGATCACCACAGCTAAAGCACTCAATAATGGTGCGATCCCTATGGGGGCGGTACTGATTGATGACAATATTTACGACGCCTGTATGCAGGGACCTGAAAATGCCATTGAACTGTTTCATGGTTACACCTATTCCGGTCACCCCGTTGCGGCAGCCGCTGCTATTGCCACTCTTAATATCTACGAAAATGAAAAACTATTTGAACGTAGCCGCGAGCTTGAAGGCTACTTTGAAGATGCGGTGCATAGCTTAAAAGGCTTACCGAATGTTATCGATATTCGTAACATAGGCTTAGTCGGCGGCATTCAGTTTTCTCCCAGTGACAAAGGCGCAGGTAAGCGAGGCTTCGGTATATTTGAGCATTGCTTTGCTAATGGCACATTAGTGCGCGCGACTGGCGATATCATTGCGATCTCCCCACCTTTAATTATCGATAAACACCAGATCGATACCATCATTAACACCTTATCGGATGCGATTACCGCTGTCGGTTAATCTCTGTGCCTATTGCATGTTGTCGCGCCAGTTTGCGCGAATGATGTCATAGGCGGATCCATTAACACTCATTAACACCCTTGGTTCCCAGCAGGGAATAACATTAGGATTTTGCGCTATGCACACGATTAACCATTACATTAATGGCGGCCACACATCGCCTAGCCAACGTACACAAGCGATTTTTGAACCCGCAACGGGAGAGCAACGCGCTACCGTTTCTTTAGCCAGCGCAGCGGATGTTGTAGATGCAATTGAAATAGCAAAAAAGGCCCATGAGTCTTGGTCTAAAATCACCCCGCTAAACCGGGCGCGCGTCCTGTTTAAGTTCAAGGCGTTAGTCGAAGCCAATATGGATCAGATGGCCGAACTTATCACCCGCGAACACGGAAAAGTGCTTGATGATGCCAAAGGTGAAATTATTCGTGGTCTTGAAGTGGTTGAGTTTGCCTGTGGTATTCCTCATCTACTCAAAGGCGAACATACCGAGCAAGTTGGCGGTGGCGTTGATGCTTGGACACTCAATCAATCATTGGGCGTGGTAGCGGGTATTGCCCCGTTTAACTTCCCGGTGATGGTGCCAATGTGGATGTTCCCTATCGCAATTGCCTGCGGTAATAGCTTTATCATGAAGCCGTCTGAAAAAGATCCAAGCTCAGTCATGCGTATGGCTGAACTCCTTACCGAAGCGGGCTTACCAGATGGTGTATTCAACGTTGTTAACGGTGACAAAGAAGCGGTAGATACGCTACTCACCCATAAAGATGTACATGCTATTAGCTTTGTCGGCTCCACCCCAATTGCGGAATATATTTACGCAACGGCATCGGCACACGGTAAACGCGTCCAAGCATTGGGCGGGGCTAAAAACCATATGGTGCTGATGCCAGATGCTGATTTAGATCAGGCCGTTGGCTCACTAATGGGCGCTGCATACGGCAGTGCTGGCGAGCGTTGTATGGCGATATCTGTGGTACTGGCAGTGGGTGATTCAGGTGATGCTTTAGTCGAAAAACTATTGCCTCAAATCAAGTCGCTAAAAGTCGGCAACGGTGTCACCCCAGAGATGGACATGGGACCACTTATCTCTGCTCAGCATTTAGAGAAAGTCACTAACTATATTGAAACGGGCGTGAACGAAGGCGCCAAGTTACTCGCCGATGGTCGTCAGCTAACAGTGACGGATCATGAACAAGGCTACTTCTTAGGTGGCTGCTTATTCGACCATGTCACACCAGAAATGACTATCTACAAAGAAGAGATTTTTGGCCCTGTACTCGCCATTGTGCGCGTCAAAGATTACGCCGAAGCGCTGCAACTCATCAACGACCATGAGTTTGGTAACGGCACTGCGATCTTTACCCAAAGCGGTGAAGCGGCGCGCCATTTCTGTCACCACGTACAAGTGGGTATGGTCGGCGTCAATGTCCCTATCCCTGTACCGATGGCGTTCCATAGTTTTGGCGGTTGGAAACGTTCGCTATTTGGTCCTTTGCATATGCATGGTCCAGATGGAGTGCGCTTTTACACCAAGCGCAAAGCGATTACCGCGCGCTGGCCTCAGCCAAGCAAGCAATCAAAAGCTGAGTTTGTAATGCCAACGATGAAATAGCCCCTAGATGCGCAGTTAACGCTGCGCATTTGCTATTTGAATATAGGAATAAAATGGACAGTTCAATGACCATAGGTATCGACTCAATCATTAATTTTGCAGCGATCAATACTGCTGTTGAACGTTACAAACTCAGTGTCGAAAAAGTATTGCAGGGCGACCCTGAGCAGCACTTACAGAATCATTACTCAAGTGACTGCGATCAATTCCATGTCGGTGTTTGGCAGGGTGATATAGGTCGCTGGAAAGTTGCTTATAGCGAACATGAATATTGTGAAATTCTATCGGGTGCCAGTGTTATCACTGACAGTAACGGTACTCAAATGACCGTTAGAACGGGTGATAGATTTGTGATCCCAGCCGGGTTTAAAGGTACTTGGGAGGTACTTGAGAGCTGCCGTAAAGTATATGTGATTTTCGAGCCTAATCAGCAGTAAAGGAATGTGAAATCATTATTTAGCCATGAGGTCGTAGCTAACGCTGCTGTTTGGCAAACCGAAAGATGCTTAAAACATAAAAATAGAGCATCTAAGTCAACATAGTAAATGGAGAAACTACCGTGTATAAAAAATTCAATAAAAAACGGATTGCCCTAGTTGTCGGTCTTACCTTATCAACAGCGCTAATTGCACCTCTAGCCCAAGCTGAAGTGTCAGGCGAAATTGGCGTCACCAATGATTATCGCTTTCGCGGTGTGTCACAAACCGCCGGTGACTTTGCCGTGCAAGGCAGCGTCGATTTCAGCATGGACAACGGCCTATTTTTAGGTGCTTGGGCAAGTAACGTAGATGATGACAGTTATGATGCTGATGTCGAAATCGATATCTATGCAGGCTACGCTGGCGCTTTTGGCGAAGATGATGCCGTAGAATACGATGTCACTTTGACTTACTACACTTATCCAGGACAAGATGAAAGCACACAGTATTTAGAAGCCTCTGTGGGTCTTTACTTTGCTGATTTTCATCTAGCGCAGTGGTACACCAACGACTACTCCAATAAAGACATATCACTTAACTATACCGAGCTAAACTACTCTTATGAAATTGCTGAAAACTGGAGTATTGATGCTCACGTAGGTTATAGCTATGGTGACGGTGCTGACTATGATTGGGGCGAAAACTATGCTGATTATTCTATTGGCGTCTCGACAGAGTTGGGCGGCGTGGCGTTGTCTGTAGCCTGGCTAGACACTAACCTAAGCAGCGAAAATATCATCGACTCTTCAGAGCCTTGGAGAAATGACGGTACTGTTTTAGCATCAGCAAGTTACGCTTTCTAAACCCGTTGTTGCGAACCTGATCCCTCCCTATAAAAACCGCCTAATGGCGGTTTTTTTATGAGACATTCACCAAAGCTCAGAGTGATGACCTTAACTTGGGTATTAAAATAGCCTCGCCATTGCAGGACAGTTAACTAACCTTGCACTAATACTTACTTAAATTAGCATGTTCCTCACTGCGCTCTGAAAAACCCGCGTTTGATTATCTATTAGGTCAGCCTACTACTGACACAACACCGATCACCCTTGTATGTTTGAAGCGATCATACTTTTTCATCCTTTACAGAAAATAGACCGACACACTAAATCCCTTGACTACACTAAAGTAGATCCTAGTGATCGAAAGATTACAAATCTTGGCAAACTGTGCTCTGGCTACTTTAAAAAAATGACCAGCCAGAGTATCTTAGCCTTAAGGCTCAAGGTTTAAAAATTGGATTAAAGCAAAAGGAATAAATATGACGCCAACACTAGTTAAAATCGCTGTTATTGCTCTCGGTATTTTTTTGGTCTACAAATTGATTTTCAGCGGTAAGAAAGGATTAACTGTATTTGAGATGCACTTTAAAGAGGGCCGACTCAGCTCCCACAAAGGTAAGATCCCAGAAAAGTTTGAAAAAGAGTGTCGCGCTATCGCTAAATCTAACAAGCTCACTTGCACCGTTAGAGCGGAAAAGCTCGGTGGAGTCAGGCTGCATGTGTCGGCGAATGTCGGCGATGACGTCACTCAAAGGATCAGAAATATGTTCCCGTTTGAGTATTATGATAAAAAGCAGGTCGATAATAGCCGTAAAACATCTTAACGATTGCGAGCTTGAGAGCGTAAATTTGATTTACGCTCGATTGACTTTTTGCCTATTTTTTCTCTTTCTCTTCCGCTTCTTTGGTCAGTTCGTCATTAATGATAGGCGTACTATCATTTACCATAGGCGCCTGCCTTGAACTCATCACGTCGTCATCAGAACTGGCTGAGACAGAATAACTGGCATTGGAACCACAGGCCGACAATACAAAAAGCGCTGATAAAATAGCGACAAATTTCATTAACAATTCCTTTTTAATAACTTGAACTTATAACCTTGAGGCCGTAATTAAGAGTTCAGTTGAATACCCTAACGGTTACCCTACATGAATTATTGGCTGATAGTAAATGCGATTTCTTACTATTATTCAGGTCGGCTCAATCCACTGCTATGGTCAAATCGGAAAAATCTGCCGTTGGTTGCTTGGTGATAACCAACGTGACTTGTGCCATGGTAATGCCAAACTTGATAATATCGCTGCGATTGATAATGGTATTTTCATCTACTAGATACATCCAATCATCGAAGCGTACTTGATATTCACTGTCATCAACGGGCAATAACATTTCATACTCCCACTGCAGTGCCATGCCAACAGCGCGGCCAGTGGCATCACCTAAAATATCATTTGCCCCACCAGAATAGTTGCCCTCACCTAAGCTAACGATATTCCAAATGCGAGTTTGCTTCTCGCCGTCATCATAGATAAACCACTCTTTTATCTCGCCGTTATCACCATCCCAGCGGGCAAACATTTTGACGGTGAAACGCCGTACAACATGGCCACTAAAATCCTCAACCACACCGTGGGCCGTTAGCGAACCATCAAAAAACTGCTTTAAATCCAAGTTTGGAGTGCTATCTTGGTAATCTTCAATATCGCGACTGGTGCACGCATTAAGTAATAGTGCGACGCACAGGGTAAACAAAACCCTAAATGACGCGATAGCCAAAAATCTGATGTCTTTCTGTTTGCTTAACAATCGCATGCGACCTCCCCGAGTAGCTGTTTTCTAAGGTCTGGGCGACTGGTTTGATCCGACAACCAAATCGATAAGAAGTCGTCACTAAAACCTGCAGGCATCGCCTTGGACAGTGGTTTTCCGTTGAAATAAAATTGGCTAACTTGCGGACTCATCACCTTAAGGCTCAACTTGTCACCTTCTGTAACATCAGGCCAAAGCTCACTAAGAGTGGTTTGCCACAGCAGCTGACGGTTGTCGTCTAGGCCGAGATGCTGCCATTGATCTAACGTTGCTTCGAGCAAACGTGAACTAGGGATATCTTGGTAGTACTCAATGTCTAATACTAGCGGATACTGCCCTTGCCTATAAGCGCCATCAGGCGTCAGTAACCTTGCTCGGTAAAGTGTAAACCACCACCACTGCATCTCGCCTCGCCCCACTTCTTGAAATGATGCAACACTGGCTGCAAAACTCTGCTCAACTTGAGCGTCTACTGTAGAGGGTAAATCTGGCGTGGGATTAGGAGGAATGGTGTGAGTCAGCTCCTCAACCGGCCCCTCTTGCGCAAGGCAAGCAGCGCTAAACATGAAGACGGTCAATAAGATAGTGCGATTTACAACAGAATAACCCATGTTAACCATTCCTATAAAATCATCCAGAGAACAAACGGGGCGTTAATCCTTGAGCATTCGCCTGCTGATATTGACGAATATAGGGAATATTACGATCCAGATGGCAAACAAGATCATTGCACTGCTTAAATACTCCAGCGGCAGGTGAACGGCATCAAAGCGCGCTCCGGCTAAATAGCTGATACAGCCAAACACGCCTCCGAGTAAAGCATTGATATACCATGGTAGTTTTTGAGTAAACGCCAAACTGTAACCTAGACTGATAGCAAAGTGACACCAAAGTAATATGAGCCAGTAAGGTGTCTCACTAAAATGAAAAACACCGCTAAAGATCAACCCAGAATCAACAGCGATCCCCAACAGCACCACTTTCAGCATTAGCATGAAATCAAGCTGCATCCGGCTTGATAAGATGAAATGAAACAACAACAAACCTAAGCTAAGTCCCAATGCGCTATTTTGGTACAAAATAGATAACCACCACACACATTGGAACATTAGCAAATTAACGACCGTTAAATATTGCGATGCTAACTTATCGACCCAAACCTGAAACATATTAACCCTGTTGCTGCGTAGGGCGATATTGCGGTCTAACCGCGACTAGGTGAACTGCACTGGTGGTGCGTTCAAGGAAGCCACCTTCACAATAACTTAGGTAGAATTTCCACATACGGATAAAATCATCGCCATAACCTAGTGCCTTAATTTTTGGTAACGCAGCGTCGAAATTGTCCTGCCAGTCCTTGACGGTTTTAGCATAGTCCAAGCCCATATCATCCACTGACCAAGTGACAAAATCAGTGTGTTTAGTCAGTTCATTGGTCATGCGCGTTACAGACGGTAAACAGCCGCCAGGGAAAATATAGCGCTGAATAAAATCAACACTCTTGCGATAACTGTTATAGCGCTGATCGACGATGGTGATCGCTTGAATTAACAGGCGTCCATTGGGCTTTAACAGTGCTTGTAGTTTCTTAAAGAATCCGGGTAAGTACTCATGCCCTACCGCCTCAATCATCTCAATAGAAACCACGCGATCATACTCTCCGGTTAAGATCCGGTAGTCGTCTTTAAGCAAGGTGACACTGTCCGTTAACCCTTCCTGTATCACTCGCGCTACTGCATATTCAAACTGGGCATCTGAAATGGTTGTCGTTGTCACTTTCACGCCGTAGTGCTTAGCAGCATAAATGGCGAGGGCTCCCCAACCAGTGCCGACCTCAAGCAGCGTTTGCCCAGCTTTCAAGTCGAGTCGCTCACAAATAGTCTTAAGTTTATGTTGCTGTGCTTCCTCTAATGAAGCGTCAGCATGCGGATACAACGCACTTGAATACAGCATTTCTTTATCAAGAAAGGCTTGGTACATGTCATTGCCTAAGTCGTAATGGGCCAAAATATTCTTCTTTGAGCCTGCTTGCGTATTACGCTTGAACAGATGAGCGACTCTGCTAAAAGGTGTGGTCAACCAAGATAACTTCTGCTCTAATTTATCCAGCAACGGCAAATTTTTGGCAAAGATCTGTACCACCTTGGTGAGATCGGGACTGGTCCAGTCGTTTTGAATGTAGGCTTCACCCGCACCAATAGAACCAGACAACAAGATCTGCCGATAGAAACGGGGATGCTTGACGATTAACGTTGCATGTAGATCTGAATCCTTGCTGCCGAACTCATAGCTATTATCGCCGTCGATCAAACTTAAGTGACCATCGGCTAGCCCTGGTAATACGCTTAGCAATAACTTTCTCGCTAAGCTATCGGGTAAAGCTGCGCTAGTCAGACTTTTCTTGGTTACAGTATTGTCCATTATTATCTCTCCGCTGACTTGTCTGGATGCCCAATAAAAGGCACGCGCTTTATAAATAGTTTCAGTGCTTGCCAATAGATCCCTTGCACTATTTTGAGTGTCATAAAGGGGAACTGCAGCAGCATTGTGCGTAAACTATGGTGGCTCATCTCCCGTCGAAATAGACACAAGTTAACATCAAATAATTTTTGCGTACTTCGGTTCTCAATCCCGACTTTGACAGACGAAGATGGCGGCTCTATGCGCCATATGTATTTCATGTTTAAGTCCATAAAGGGGGACACATGAAACGCCTTATCACTGGGCTGCGGATTATTAAGATCAACAAGGTAATAATGACGTTGATTCCACGGCGTATTACTGACTTCAGCCAACATGTATCTGACGTCGCTACCTTGGTAGCAAAAGAAACAATTAATCGGGCTAAAATAGATGCCAAAGTGCCTTACCTGACCCACAAAAAGCACTCGTTCACACTCAATATCGCCGCCTAACTCATCGACTTTATTCAACACTCTTACTTTGAGGTTATCCGCGATAATAGCGGAGTCAGAAGTCTTTACCTGTTCATTTAGATAATCTTTTTGATTAAACATCAGTGGCGCAAAACCTGTGGTTGAAAATAACCAACTCATCTGTTCGATCACGTTCAGCTCGTCAAGATCGAGCACCAACATTGCTATTTCATAATCAAAATTATGTTTGCGTGGACTATAACGTCGATGCTTAACATCTCCTTTATATATACCGCTATTTAGCTGGATATTCATAGGCGTAGCCCAAATGCTTCACACACATCAAATGCGCTGTGAACGCCATCTTCATGAAAGCCGTTATACCAGTAAGCACCAGCAAAATGAGTATGATTAACGCCTGAGATCAATGACTTTTGAGATTGAGCTAGCAAGGTTTGTTCATTAAATACCGGGTGTGAATAATTAAAGCTGCGCACTATTTTGTTTGTATCAATTAGCTCAGACTGGTTCAAGGTGACGCAAAAGGTGGGCGCATCGCTAGGTAGACACTGCAATATGTTCATATTGTAAGTCACTGAGGCTTGCTTCTTGGTATCACCATCTAAGCGATAATTCCAACTTGCCCAAGCGGCCTTACGCTTTGGTAATAAAGACTCATCACAGTGCAAAACCACTTCATTATTTTGATAAGTCAGTTTACTCAATACTTGTTGTTCATCCTCGCTGGCATCACTTAGCATCGCCAACGCTTGATCGCTATGACAGGCTAAGATCACCTCATCGAATTGCAACCACTGATCGTTGACCTTAATTTTCACGCCTGCATCATTGCGTTCAATCGCATTAACAGGGCTATTCAAATGAATAGAGGAGGCAAAAGGGGCGGTTAAGTCAGCAATATAGCTACGAGATCCGCCTTCAAGTACATACCATTGCGGTCTGTCGGCAATATTTAACAAGCCATGATTCTGAAAGAACTGAATAAAGAATCGTAGCGAAAAGGCTTTCACATCCTCTATGCTCGATGACCAAATAGCCGCGCCCATAGGCAGTATGTAATGCAAACTGAAGAACTCACTAAAACGCTCTTTATCGAGTAATTCACCTAATGTTTGATAAGCATAATGGTCGTCTGAGTATGCTTGATTACATAACTTGTTAAACCGTAAAATCTCTCTAATAAACAGCCAAAAACGAGGGCGGAATAGATTGCGCTTCTGCGCAAAAAGGCTAGACAGGGTGTTGCCATTATATTCAAGTTTAGTCAGCGAGTTGTGTACGCTGAAACTCATTTCTGTGGCTATTGCCTTAACCTCAAGGCGAGCCAGCAACTGTTCGAATCGCGGATAGGTGCGATCATTAAACACGATAAAACCAGTATCGATAGCATAGCGTTTGCCATCCATATCGACATCGACAGTCGCGGTATGCCCACCAATATAATCATTAGCTTCAAAAACACTGACATCGTGCTTCTGCGATAAAATATACCCACACGTAAGACCTGAAATACCCGATCCAACAATGGCAATTTTTTTGCGTTTATTGCGGTTTGCTGCAGATTCCATTAGCGCACCTTCCTATTATCTGTCGGCTTATTTGAATGCGGGTTAGCCTCAGGCTCAGTCACTTGTTCCACAGCTGATGCTTGACTTGGCTGGACCATTTTTTGCCAAATACCGCGGGGCAACAAGGATATAAATTTTAAAATGAGGGTAAAGCGACGTGGAAAGTGTATCTCTTGACGGCCTTTATCAAGACCTTGTCTTATTGCTACTGACGCTTGAATAGGCGTTTGCTGCATTGGCATCGCAAAATTATTTTTATCAGTGAGTGGGGTCTTTACAAACCCAGGGCAAATAACACTCACGCCAATGCCATGAGGCTTTAGATCCAGCGACAAACTACTGGCCAAATATTGCACTGCCGCCTTTGATGCACCATATGCCTCAGCCCTTGGAAATGGCAGATATACCGCACTGGAGCCCATTAAGCCAATACGCCCTCCCGTTTTAATTAAGGGTATAAAAGCCGCTAAACAGTGCCCCATAGAGATCACATTGGTGCGAATGACTCGCTCGAATAACTGGCCGTCAAAATGGATAGCATCATCAACATACTCACAGGTCCCTGCATTCAAGATGACTAAGTCGAGCTGCATTTTATCTGCTTTTATCAAGTCGGCTTGTACGCCGATGGCGTCAGTATCATTAATATCAAATAACAGCTTCTTTGCGCCAGCAAGCGTGGCTAGCCCTTGCTCATTACGGCCACAGGCATAGACTTGCCAGCCTTGCGCTAAATAGTCATGAGCCAGTTGCAAGCCTATGCCTGAACTCGCACCTGTGATCAGCACGCTTTTTTGTGTTTGGGTTGCCTCTGTCAGAGTGGTCATTTAGCCACCTTTGACTTGATAAAACCAATTAATCCACCAACGATAGGCAGCTGTTCATAAAGCATTGCACCGAGATCAAAATAGTCTTGATGATGATGAATTTTATCGGTAAACATCAGTAAACTCATGCCATCAACGCTAATGCCGTTACCCGCATTCAGCTTAGGGTGAACTAAGTTCATGGTCCATTTTAATGCTGCAGCACCGTCATCTCGCACCACTTGATGTATAACAAAATCTATCGATTCAACATTTTGATAAAGCGTTTCAAAGTAACTTGTTAGTGCGGTTAACCCAGCAATTTTATGCAGTGGATCAATAAAACAAATGTCTTCCGAGTAGATATCACCAAGTAACCCTAGGTTGTCTTTATTGAGCTGTTGATAGACAGAGACAAAGCGCTCAATAATCTCTTGAGACAGGATATCGACACTGGCTTGTTGGCTGTCTAATATCGCATTAGCGCTATTATTGACGGCGCTCATTGCGGCGACCGAAACTTCCATGGTTGTATCTGCAGTGATTGTCATCCGAAAATCTCCTTATCTAAATCTATCGCTGCCACTGGGTTGTTACCGCGTTTCATCGCAGCCAACTCTTTTAACGCTCGCTCACGGGCAAGTTTGTGATCGACGATCGGGCAAATATAGTGACTATCTGAAAAAAGTTGCGCTTGGGTCGGTATTTTAAGTTTATGAATTAACTTCAAATCCACACCTTCAAGCTCTGGTAGATAGTTACGAATAAACTCACCAGTAGGATCAAACTTTTCACATTGTGAAATCGGATTAAATACTCTGAAATAGGGTTGAGCGTCACAACCTGTGCCCGCAGACCATTGCCAACCACCATTATTGGCGGCCAAGTCACCATCGATAAGTTTCTGCCTGAAGTAACGTTCGCCCCAGCGCCAATCAATCAGCAGATGTTTAGTCAGAAAGCTCGCGACTACCATCCTTAAACGGTTATGCATCCAACCTGTTTGATTTAGCTGACGCATCGCCGCATCCACCAGTGGATATCCGGTGCGGCCATCACACCAAGCTTTAAACTCTGTTTCATTATTTCGCCAAACGATATTGTCGGCTAATGGATTAAAGTTCTGCGCTTTTGAAAGCCGAGGAAAGGCCACCAGCAAGTGACGATAAAACTCTCGCCAGATGATCTCATTTAGCCAGCAACGGCCGGGGCTTTCATCGTGGACTAATGCATCGGGATAATGACTGAGCAGGGCCACAATGCATTGACGTGAACTGAGAATGCCGACAGCGAGATAGGCCGATATTTGGCTGGTGCCATCAATTGCAGGAAAGTCTCTAAACGCCTTATAGTCTGCCGCTTTAGTTAACGCGAATTCTCGTAATTGGGCTAACGCCGCATGTTCTCCAACAGCCCAAGCTTTGCTGCACACTTTTGCACACTGCAGTCGAACGGGCTCAGTCACCCTGATAGGCGCAGCGATTGCATTAGGAGTAACGAGTGTGTGTATTGGCTTAAATCTGGCTATTTCACGCCACTTTTTACCAAACGGGGTAAAGACCTTATACATCTTTCCCGCTAAGTTGAGCACGCTCAATGGGGCTAACAGGCAATGCTGCTGATATAGGCTTAAATTCACCTTTGCGGCGACAGCGAGATCGCGCTGACACTCATTAAACTCAGGCTCACTGCTGGCAAATACACTATCGACCTGCCACTGCTCAACATATTGTTTTAGATATGCTGGAATATCGTCAAAGGTATTAAGGTGATAAACGTCCAACGGGATCCCAAGGGCGGCAAGAGCGACAGCCAATTCATTTAGCTGCCGTTCGATAAAGTCCAACTGAATTGGCGCTACATCATGTTGCAGCCACTGCTGCGGCGTAGCAATAAAAATAGCCCGCAGCAACAGGCCCTTGCTTACTGCATGTTCGCAAGCCGCCATTAATGTTTGGTTATCTTGCACCCGCAGATCGCTTCGAAACCAAACCAGTGTATTTACCTTTTCAGCCGCCATAATTAGTCATCCTTGTTTCCACTTAATCTTGTCTCATTGTTCGGTGTCATTATTTCGATATCGGTATCAACAATGCTATTCACTACCCCATCCTTAGCCACAATGTCTTTAATACTGAGATGACTTAGGCCCAAGCGTTGATTCACGCTTTTGGCATAGATCCCCACCAGATTGATACTGCCAAGATTGGATTGCATCAGCAGCTCAAACTCTCGTCTATCGACATTATTAAACTGGGGGTGAGCGATCAGCAGTATCTGTCTCGAGGGTATTCGTTGGGCAATAAACCCCAACTCACTAACCTTGGTAATATTAATCTGTTGATGTTTCACTTTATAGGCACTCAGTTCGGCAGAAAGCATCAATGGACTCCAATGGGGTTCCTTGCCAATACAGACCAATAGCGTCATGGCTAAGCTATCTTCTTGTAGCAATGCCAACCGCCGCGCCGAGAAATGGGCTGCCAATTCATTACTGAGCCAAGCTTGAATACTTGCAGCATCCTTTCGCTCTCCCATCGTTGCTTCATGTCCACTTAACCAGGGCCAGTAAAGGCATGTTTTTAACACGCTAAATGGGTAGAGCGCTGTTAATACGTTTAATTTTTTATGTAAGTCAGTGGCATTAAAATCAATACAGCACTGATTCAAAAAGATGATATTTTCCTGCCAAAAACTCATCTCAACAGCACTCAGCGAGGTATTGTTAGCCAGAGGTTTGGCCGCCGCTTTGATAACTGAAGCCTTAAGAAAGGGTTTTACTTTACTAATAGAGACCCCTTTATTGAGCCAATAAAGGATCTCTTCGATTTGCATTAAGTGTGCGTGGCTATAAAGCCGGTGCCCCTTTACTGTTCGCTTAGGGACAACTAAACCATAACGGCGTTGCCACGCTCTTAATGTCACTGGATTAACCCCAGTACGGTCAGCGGCTTCACCTATAGTGAGCCACTTATCTTCCGCAATGAAAGGCTTAACCGGAGTCATAATTGTGCCCGCTAACTTAGTACGCGTAACGCAGTTTAAGCTCTTCTGGATGCGGATTCAGATAGACTTGATTCTCAATATAAGGCGTTGGAAACTCACGGATATAATGGTTAATCAAGGTCATTGGTACCAAGATGGGTTGCAAACCTTGGTTATACTTTAAGATTGATTCAGCTAGCTCCTCTTTCTGCGCACTCGATAAGTGTTTTTTAAAGTAGCCTTGCATGTGCTGTAGCGCACTGGTGTGATTCTTTCGAGTCGCTTTAATCTTAAGGATCTGCATAAAGCCAGTGAAATACTCTTCAGCAATTTTCTCTAAATCACCGGTCATATCCGCTAGTAACGGTCCCAGCTCGCGATACAGTTTCGGACTATGCGCCATTAGCATGTATTTATAACGCACGTGGAAATTTAAGACATTACTCTTAGTAAAACCAGACGCCTGCAGGCAATGCCAATCATGATATGCGTAAACGCGAGTGAAAAAATTCTCACGAATAACCAGATCATGTAGCCTGCCCTCCTCCTCAACAGGTAATAGAGGATAACGTTCCATCAACTTACGCGCATAAACGCCAATGCCTGATTTCCAGCCATTATTAGTCCCGAGCTTGTATTCCGTCACACGTTCCATACCGCACGTTGGCGATTTAGCACACAGAATGTACCCCCCCAAAAAGCCAAGTTGTTCCACTTTTTTTGTGCTGAATTCATTTAGTTTATCGGTAACATCAATTGAGCCATCGGCACTTTTAACATAAATAACGTCACCGTCTTTTTCAAGTCGAACCGACTTTCTTGGCGCGCCCATACCTATCGCCATTTCAGGGCATACAGGGACATAATCAAAATGAGGGGCTATCTCTTTGCGGCAATAGCCTGATGCTTTATGTCCGCCGTCGAAACGGACTTTCTCTCCAAGTAAGCAGGCGCTAATCCCGATTTGAATTTTGTCTGAATTAAAATGGCTCATGATATTACTCCCTTAATTTTGAAGTCATTACGCAGCATACTTGTACAAGGATCACTTTTTTGTACAAGTGTGAAATTCAGTATGGCACTCCTTTGAATTTTGGCAATAAAAACGCCAGCTAATTGCTGGCGTTTTTATTGATTAATAAGCAGATTTGAGCTTGTTAGCCTTATTCTTAGCGCTCTTTATCTACAATCCTTCTTAACGTTCTTTATTAGCAAAGCGTTCTAAACCCCATACCACTAAGATACCGGCTAACATGGCGATAACGGCATAGGTAAGCAATGACGCTTGTCCCGTTAGGTGTTCATACTGCAATGGCGATAGGATACGTTCATCCAGCGGCACCATCTCTCCTTTAGAGTTTTCTCGAAAACTGAGCACCTCTTTCCAAGGCCAGATCTTACCTAACGTCCCCAGCATTAACCCGGTTAAAAACACTAACGTTGCGTCATGGTATTTACGTAGCAATAGCGATAACACCCGGCTAAAGCTTAATAACCCAATAACGGCGCCTACAGCAAAGGTGACTATAATGCCTATATCAAAACTCTTCACCGCGCCCATAACCGAGGTATACAACCCCAATAGCAATAAGATAAAGCTCCCTGAGATCCCCGGTAAAATCATTGCTGTAATCGCGATACAGCCACCAAAAAATACATTTAAGTAGGTCATTTCAAGGGCAATAGGCTTTAGCATGGTTATCCCCCATGCGATAACAAAACCTAGGCCAAATAACACCACTCTTGCCGCTGTAACACCTTTGACCTGCTTGAGCATATGTACGACTGAGATAAGGATAAGCCCAAAGAAGAAAGACCAAACAGGAATGGGGTGGTTATGCAGCAGATAAGTAATTAGCCGCGCCAGGGTAAAAATACTGGTTAGGATCCCACCGAAAACACAGACCAAAAAAGGCCCATTGATATGTGAAAAAGCCGCTTTAACACCCTGTTTTCTAATAATTGAAATCAAAGAGGGGCTGATCCTGCCAATACTCTCTAGCAAGGTATCTAAAATACCTGTAATAAAGGCGATAGTACCGCCCGAAACACCCGGTACAACATCTGCTGCGCCCATTGCCATCCCTTTAAGGTAGGTCTTTAAATAATTCACTTTATTCCCTAATTCAATCAAAACTAATTACCCGCAAAATTATACGTCTCAATCCCATACAAAGGGAAATGAAGTTTGCCATTTCCCTTTGTATATAATCTGACGCTAGTAATTGATGTTAATTCAATGTTAATCTCATCCGACCAGTAAAGGTTCACAAGGAAGAAGATGAGCAACTCAGTCCACAACAACAAGCCGACAAAAGTGATGTCACTCTACAGGCGTGTGACCCGATTGCCCTTTGGCAATAAGATATTTTCACTCATGGTCTGCCGAATGGCGCCTTACTTCGGTACAGTTAACCCTTTTATTAGTGAATTAAAAGTGAATAAATGCGTTTGTCTCATTAAAAAACGCAAATCAGTTCAAAATCATATTAAAACGGTACATGTTATAGCGATCTGTAACGGCCTTGAGATGGCGATGGGCACGATGGCCGAAGCCTCTATTCCAAACCATTTACGCTGGATCCCAAAGGGGATGAGTGTTGATTACACCGCTAAAGCGGGTAGCGACATCACCTGTGTGGCAGAAGTTACGCCTGAGCAATGGGCTGTGGGTGATATGTTAGTCGCTGTCACGGCTTACGACACAGAAGGTGTAGTTGTGGTGCGGGGATCGATTAAATTATGGATCTCAGAGAAACCACCGAGAAAATAACGCGCCTTAATCGCCGGCTAATGAAATAACCCTTCATTGGCCGAGTATATCCTGCTATTATTTCGGTAATTACCGAAACATAGACACTTCAATCAAGTGTCTAGCGTAAACCAACTGAATTGAGCTTATGAACATTGACGTCGCGGCCAAAGCACTAAAAGAACTTGGACACCCAACGAGATTGACGTTGTTTCGCTGTCTTGTAAAAGCGGGATATGCAGGCTTACCAGTCGGGCAACTGCAAGAAACATTACAGATCCCTAATTCAACCTTGTCACATCACCTCTCAAGCTTAATGTCTGCGGGACTCGTGAAACAGCAAAGAGAGGGACGAGTGTTGCATTGTATCCCTCAATTTGATTGCTTAGACGGGCTAATTTCATTTCTGCAAGAAGAGTGTTGTACCGACGAGAAATGTTAAGCACTGAACAGTTAACACTTACTCTGCAAGGTAGAGATGCCCCGTTTTGACAAAAATAATGGTGTCCTGTTCAACAAAAGGAAAATGCTCACTCATATGTGGGCTCCGCAACCAAGTGTATTGCGGGTAAGTGCCATGCTCATCGTTAAACTCACCGCTAATAACAAAGATCTCCTCGCCGCCAAAATGACGATGTACTTGAAAACGCTCTCCGGCAGGCCATTTTACCAATGCCACATGTTCATGCTCAAACTCATGCAGAGGCATCACCTGTAAACCGCCCATTCCTTGACGCCAATCATGAGTCTGAGTGCTCACCCTGACGGTCTTTAAATCACGTTTATCAAACTGATTTAACTTAACCAGCAGTACACAGCCATCTTCACTATACGGCGCATGAGCGCTCCCCGGTGGGTTACGAATATAGGTGCCCGCTGGATAATCACCCTCCTCATCAGAGAAAACTCCCTCCAGCACTAAAATCTCTTCACCATAAGGGTGGGAGTGACGCTTAAAGCGAGCACCAGCTTGATATTTAACGATGCTGGTCGTATGGCCACTTTCTGCTGCAGCGCGTTCAAGCGGCTTACGAAATACCGTAGGAGAAGGACTGTCTAACCAGGGTGATTCTTGGGTTTTAATAACCACTTTTTGACTTAAGTCCATATTTAACATCAATAGCTCCTAAACGTTTTATTCAAATAACGATTAATTACGGCCTGCCATAACGCCGCCATCGACATCCCAAATAGCCCCAGTCACCCACGCTGCTTGATCTGATAATAGATGCACAATCGTTTGCGCCACATCAATTGCAGTACCGACTCTACCAATAGGGTGAAAAGCATCGAATCCCGAGATAGCCTCGTCCAACTCTTCAGGCTTAATAAACGCCGCATAGATGGGTGTTTTAACCACGGCTGGCGCAACAGCATTCACACGGATATTGCTATCAGCCAGCTCCATCGCCATATGTTGTGTCAGTGCATGTAATCCAGCTTTGGCCATTGAATATGCTGATGATGGCGTGGCTTTAACCGCTTGCTTAGCCCACATAGACCCTATATTGACGATACTGCCGCCACCGTGCAACTGCATATTACCCGCAACCACTTGCGACACTTGGAACAGAGCTTTATTGAGTTGCATGTAAATATCGTAGTCAGCAGAGGAATGCGCTAAGAAGGGTTTTGGGTTGAAGTAACCTGCCGCATTCACTAAGTAATCTATTTTACGCTCAAGTGTGCTTAACGCTGTGGCTAATCGCTCTACATCGGTCGCCTGCTGCAGGTCAGCTTGTATTGTGCTTACGGTGCCCAAAGCTGATAGCTGCGCGGCGGCAATATTGAGTTTATCTACATTGTTGCCGATGATAATCACATCTGCCCCCTGCTTTAGCAGCAGCCTAGCCGTTGCCAGACCGATGCCGCTTGATCCACCGACTACGATGGCTAGTTTTTTATCATTCATCTTGTTACTCATAAGGCTCACTCATCTGATTTAGTGTGGTAACCTTAATCAATGAATATATGTCTGAATAGTAAGCACAAATTAGTACCATAGGTACTTTTTGGTACATATTTATGAATCTAAAAGAAAAATTAATTCCAAGAAAATCTGGACCAGCTAAAACAGCAAGAATGGTAGAGACGATTGTTGGCTGTAAATGGTCACTAACGGTCTATCAGCTGCTGGAAGATGACATCAATCGTCCTGGCGAGATGGTAAAATCGGTAGAGGGTTTAACCACAAAAGTCTTGAACCAGTGCTTAAAACGCAATATCGAATTTGGTATTTTGCAGAAAGTCAGCTACCCAGAGATCCCACCACGAGTCGAATATAACGTGACCGACTTTGGGCAAAAGTTTGTGCGCATTTTAAAAGACTTAGAGTCACTGCAACTTGAGATAGATAACTAGAAGAGGACACCATGCAACAAGGCGTACTGACCCGATGGGATGATGCAAAAGGCTTTGGTTTTATAACCCAAGCCAACAGCAGTAATGACATTTTTGTACATGTATCCAGTTTCAAATCAAAAGTTCAACGCCCTAAAAATGGCGATATCATTAGTTTCAAGAATACTAAAAATAGTAAGGGCAAGTCGCAAGTCAGTATGGCTAAAATCATAGGGCAAGCCGCGGGCACGACAAAAATGGCTAAGCGTTCCGCTAAATTAAGCATGGTCAGTCTATTTGCGATCACTGCCATCATCAGCGCAATCGTACTTTATCAATTTGGTTTACTGCCGCTAACCGCGCTTATCTACATGCTCGTAATGTCTAGTATGACATTTATTGCCTATGCACTGGATAAACGCGCCGCACGCCAACAGCGCTGGCGTGTTAAGGAATCGACATTACATCTTTTTTCCCTGCTTGGTGGCTGGCCAGGCGCCCTGATTGCGCAGCAACTTCTTAGGCATAAGTCGGCTAAAACCCCGTTTAAAGTGCTGTTATGGCTAACCATACTGCTTAACATTGGCGTTAGCTACATCGTTCTCTTTACGCCACAGGGCGCTGAGCATTTTCAACAGATCCAGCGCATGCTCTAAACGACTGTAGATTTACCTGTGGGTATCGAGTCTATATGATTGCAATCAAGCTGAATTTAACTCAAACAAACTCAACCAAAGTGAATTAATATGAAAATGATATTAGCGGTAGTCGTCATTGCCGGCGTGATTTTTTACTTCTTTACCTCAATGAATAACCAAAAAGTGTCAAAAGAAAATATTGAACTAGGCAATGCCTTTCTTGCTGAAAACAAGTTAAAAGAGGGCGTATCAACAACCGCCTCAGGCCTGCAATATCAAGTATTGGCCGCCGGTGATGGCACTGTTCATCCAAAGGCGAGTGATACCGTCACGGTTCACTACCACGGCACACTTATCGATGGCACTGTATTTGATAGTTCAGTTGAGCGTGGCGAACCTATCGACTTTCCACTTAACCGCGTGATTAAGGGTTGGACTGAAGGGGTACAGCTTATGGTTGTTGGTGAGAAAACTCGCTTCTTTATTCCCAGTGAATTGGCCTACGGTAATCGCAGTGCCGGCAAAATTAGCGGCGGTTCAACACTTATCTTTGATGTAGAGCTTATCAGCATCGACTAGATCGCATCATTAGCGGTATAAAGACAATAAAAAGCCCGAATGTGCAAACATTCGAGCTTTTTTTAGCCTCTAAAAAGCGGCCTTACGCTTCGTAACCGAACGGATCATCGATTGAGTGAGCAGGCTTGGTAAACCAAACAGCGCCTTGCTCTGTCATGTAAAAATGGTCTTCATGACGTACACCAAACTCACCCGGTACGCATAACATAGGTTCATTACTAAAACACATACCGACAGCTAATGGAGTGTGATCGTTAAGGACTAAATACGGCCATTCATGAATATCTAAACCAATGCCATGACCAGTACGGTGTGGCAAGCCGGGTACGTTATAACCAGGGCCAAAACCTGCTGCTTCTAAAGTATCGCGCGCTGCACGATCAACACTTGCACATGACACGCCAATGTTAGCGGCATCAAACGCGGCTATTTGCGCATCTTGCTCGTACTGCCATAGCTCACGTTGACGTGCACTTGGCTCACCATAAACATAGGTACGGGTGATGTCAGAATTATAACCAAATAGCTGACAACCCGTATCAATCAATACTGTATCGTTGAGGTCTAGCGCTTTAGGGGATTTAACCCCATGCGGATAAGCGCTGTCTTCACCGAATAATACGATGCAAAAATACGAGCCAGCTGGAATACCGGCTTTAATGTGTGCAGCATTAATAAAAGCTTCAACTTCGGTAGTGGTAATGCCCTCTCGAAGTATGCGTGCGACCGATTTGTGTACTTCTAGTGTTAAGTCTTTAGCACGCTGTAATAAGCTCAGCTCAGGCGCTGATTTAATCATACGGCAACCTGCGGTTACCGCCTTGGCACTGACATAATTGTATTGTGGGTGTGCTTGACGGACTCCGTCAGAGATAAAGAAAGCGGTCGATTCGTCGATGCCCACATCGCCTGCTTCAATGCCCATACCTGCTAATGTATTGCCAAACAATTCAAAAGGGCTTTCATCTTCTAGCCAAGTATTAACCTTGCCTTTAATCGTCATATAACCCAGTAGCGTATCAACCTCAAAAGCAGGCGCAATATACTCAAGTTCACCTTTAGCAGGAATAATGGCACCCACCATACGTTCACTGGCATACCAACGTGTGCCCGTATAGTAGTAAAGGTTTGTACCCGCATTAATATATATTGCTGCAATACCTTCGGCTGCCATAATCGCCTGCGCATTAGCAATGCGTGCCGAATATTCTGCATGAGTAATTGGCGCTGCGCCTTGGGTCATATCAGTCAGCTTGGCTAACTCTTGTTCTGCGGTTGAACCACCTACACCTATTGTCATTTCATTACCCTTACTTTAAAAATTAAACTCTTATACCTGATTAAAGCCAGCAATAAGCCTAATCAAATATCTGATGAATTACGCATTCAGCCCATTGGCTCGACCGTTACAGCTTTTTATACGGCCTATTTATATGCCATAAGACTACGTCGATATATCTGTCACACTTTCTAGCATAAAATATACAAAACGTCAGTACTAATTAACTGTAATTGATAAATACTTACTAAGTAGCTGTCTTGAAAAACAATAAAAGATAAATATGGGACCATGCTAAAAAGCTAACATTGGAATAATTAGAAGTGATGAGCTGTATTGCAGTAGATGAACCTTTCAAGTGAGTCGTTAATCTCATCAATAAAAAAAAGAGCGACAATAGCTCCTCTAACAAGGCTAATGTTTGTATCAACTCCTCCGATAACGTTTGTTAAAGTAAAAAATAAATTAAATCAAATAGAAAGAATCACTTCAGTTGTGTCTCGTTAGCCAACAGAGTGCATTTTACAGCTAAGAACTAACTCAATTTATAAGCGTTCTTTCTGCAACATTCGGCTTTTAGAGAACTTCCACCAAGCAATTAATAGCAATTGAGCGGCGATAACAGGCAAACAAATTATCAATAGAATTTCCCAGCCAAGTGCATGAATAACCCATCCAGCGCTGAGCGATGCCATTGCCTGAGCACCAAAAATAAAGGTATCGTTAAACGCTTGCACTTTATAACGCTCATCAGTGTTGTAGCAACGAGGCAACAAGGCGGTGCCCGCCACAAATAGAAAGTTCCAACCAATGCCGAGCAATACTAAAGCGGCCCAATAATTCAATAGCTCCCGCCCAAGCAGTGCCGTAATGATCGTGACCACATAAGCCAACAACCCTAACAGCATCATTTTTGATACCCCGATTCGCGCGACTAACACCCCGCTGATAAGCGAGGGGAGATACATCGCGATGATGTGACTTTGAATAACCCACTTGGTATCGGCCAACGAATGATGCTCGATATGATGCATATGCAGTGGCGTTGCCGTCATCACAAAGCTCATCATGGCGTAACCCAGCGTGGCGCCAGCTATCGCTACCCACAGTTTAGGTTGAGTCAAGATAACGGCAAGCGGGCGTCCAGTGGCTTTAGTCGCCTTACGGCTTGAACTGCGATCGATTTTAGGCTCTCGATAGAAACATAAAATAGTGGCGGCTATCAGGCTAACGATAGTTAAAAATGAAAAAGCCCCCACATAGGCCTGATCTGATATCACGCCACCAAGCACAGCCAACTCAGGCCCTATTATCGCCGCAACAAGACCACCGAGTAATACCCGCGAAGCCGCCTTAGCCGCTAATTGTTCAGACACCGACTCCATTGCCGCAAAGCGATACTGCTGCACCACGGCACCCGCCGATCCCAATAACATACCGCTTAAACAAAATAGGACAAAATCTTGCTTAGATGTTGCATAAGCCGCCAACATTCCTGACGTAGCTGCCATCAATGCTCCAGAGATAAAGATAGGCTTTCGACCAAAACGTTGCATCAACTTAGAGACAGGTAATACCGATAGCGCTACCCCCACCACCATCGACGCAATCGGCAATGTCGCCAGTTCAGGTGATGGTGCAATATCAGCACCAATTATCCCGCCTAACAACATCATCATTGGTGTTGCACTCATCGCAAACGCTTGCGCCAGTGTCAGTACCCATACATTAAATGGCATAACTCGTTCTTATCCTTTCGCTACATCCATACACTGTAACGGACATAGCCGTTAGCGTAAGTGATAATTATCGCTTTTGTTAATAACATAGTCGCACGAATGACCTTGCAACTCACCTCTGTAAACCTTTGATAGACCGGAACGTTCCTATGGAAGGTTACAAGATCGCTAAATGCTGCTGCCCTTGCCGACTCAAGTTGTGATAACCTCCGCGCTAAATAAGTACACATTTAACAGCCTTCAGCCAACCTTACCTTTGCCGCTCAAGTGCTTAATTATGGAGTCATCATGTCTATTACTATTGCCGCCCGCTTAAGTGCTATTCGCCGCGAAATGGCTAAATCTAATCTCGACGCCTTTATTATTCCTCGCGCAGATGAATACTTGGGAGAATATGTTCCCGCTCACAATGAACGGATGTTGTGGACCAGCGGATTCACCGGTTCAGCAGGCATGATCATTGTATTAAAAGACACAGCTGCAATCTTTGTTGATGGTCGTTACACCGTGCAGGTTCGCCAACAAGTCGATGCCGAATTATTTGAATACCTCAGTTTGCACGAGACTCCGCAAGCGCAGTGGCTCACAGAGAAGCTTGATGCCAAAGCCAGTGTTGGTTTTGATGCCAGATTGCACACGCTTTCATGGTTCAACAGTACGCAAGCTACCTTGAATAAAGCACAAATCGAATTAGTCGCTGTAAAGGACAATCCAATTGACCTCAACTGGAGCGACAGACCACAGGCTTCAAACGAACCGATCATGGCGTTTAGCGAGCAAAGTGCAGGCCGAAGTAGTTTAGAAAAACGCACCACGATTGGCGCTGCAGTTAAAGTTGAAGGCGCTGACGTTGCCATTATTGCCGCCTTAGATTCATTCTGCTGGTTGCTCAACATTCGTGGTAAAGATGTACCACGCTTACCTGTCGTCCTGGGTACAGCCTTACTGCATGCTAACGGCGATATGGTGTTATTTACCGATGTAACCAAACTACCAAACGGTATCGAGCACCATGTGGGCAGCGGGGTTAGCTTTAAGACAGAAACCGACCTTGAAGCTGAACTGGCTAAACTGTCAGGCAAAAAAGTGCTCGCCAGCCCAGACACCACTAACGCCTGGTTACAGATAACCGCCAAGAACGCAGGCGCTGAGCTTGTTGCCGGTGCAGATCCCGTTGCATTGCCTAAAGCAAAAAAGAATGAGGCTGAATTGAGCGGGATCAAAGCCTGCCACATTCGTGATGGTGTTGCCGTTAGCCGTTTTCTTGCTTGGCTAGATAGCGAAGTCCTCGCTGAGCGTTTATATGATGAAGGTCAGTTAGCCGATAAACTGGAAAGCTTCCGTCTTGAAGACCCGATTTATCAAGAGCCGAGTTTTGATACTATTTCAGCCACTGGCGCTAACGCCGCAATGTGCCATTACAACCATAACGATGGCACACCTGCACAGATGGAAATGAACAGTATCTATCTGGTCGATTCTGGAGCTCAGTACCTAGACGGCACCACAGATGTTACTCGTACGATTGCCATTGGTGATGTTACCGCTGAGCAGAGAAAAATGGTCACGCTGGTACTTAAAGGGCACATTGCCATCGACCAGTCTAAGTTCCCACAAGGCACCTCCGGACAGCAGCTAGATTCTTTTGCACGTCAATATCTATGGCAGTACGGATTCGACTTTGATCATGGCACTGGTCATGGCGTTGGTCATTACTTAAGTGTCCACGAAGGGCCGCAAGGTATCGGTAAAAATAGAACTCCTGTGCCTTTAGTCGCCGGTATGGTGCTATCTAACGAGCCAGGTTACTACCGTGCTAACGAATTTGGTATTCGTCTCGAAAACCTCGTCACGGTAAGACCATCAGTGGCATTAGCCAACGCTGAACGCGACATGCTTGAGTTTGAAGTACTCACCTTTATCCCCATGGATGCACGCCTCATTGATAAAGACTTACTCACAAGCACTGAGCTCAACTGGTTTAATCAATACCACCAACAGGTGCGTGAAAAGCTCAGCCCGCATATGCACGGTGATGATCTAACTTGGCTAAATAAAGTCACTGCGGCAATCTAAAGTCGCCGTTTATCAATAAAGCAGCGTTTCGACGCTGCTTTATTGCAAATGTAATCTCTGTACATTCATCAGTAATTCAAGCGATTAACTCCTATCTACTCAATGCGCTTCGAATTGAGAAATCCAGCCGCGACAAAATGGGCTGTATCGTTCATGCCATCAGCATAATTTGCCAAATGAAGTAATAAAAAAACTGCAGGTTCTAAGCGAAAGTTTGCTATACTCCGCCACCGCCATTTTAATGGTAGACAAGGCGTTAGCGCTGTACGCTAGCGGTTGAATAGTAGATTATAGGACCCCTCATAATGAGATTTGAATCTTTTAGTTTTGCTCCCGAGATTTTACGTGCTATCTCTGAATGTGGTTATGAAAAAATGACTCCTATTCAGCAGCAAGCAATCCCAGCAGTGCGTCGTGGCCTAGATGTATTAGCCAGTGCACAAACCGGTACCGGTAAAACGGCGGCCTTTGCATTACCCATCTTGCAAAAAATGGTTGATAACCCAAGCGACACTCAACGCTCAAATACCCGTGCGCTGATCTTAACCCCAACGCGTGAACTTGCGTCGCAAATTGCCGACAATGTGAATGATTACGCTAAATACTTAGACATTAATGTCGCCACCATATTCGGCGGCGTTAAGATGGAAACCCAAGCGATTAAACTTAAGCGCGGCGTAGACATTATTATCGCTACTCCAGGCCGCTTACTTGAGCATCTCACCGCCTGTAACTTAAGCTTGTCTAATGTCGACTTCTTGGTACTCGATGAAGCTGACCGAATGTTAGATATGGGCTTTAGCGCTGAAATCCAAAAACTGCTACAAGCAGTGAATAGCAAACGTCAAAATATGATGTTTTCAGCGACCTTTTCTGCTCCGGTTAAACGACTCGCTAGCGAGATGATGGTAAAACCAACTATCATTACAGCTGATAAGCAAAACACTACCGCCGATACCGTAAGCCAAGTGGTTTATCCTGTAGAGCAACGCCGTAAGCGTGAGCTGCTGTCAGAACTCATTGGTAAGAAAAACTGGAAGCAAGTCTTGGTCTTTACCGCGACTCGTGATGCTGCTGATAAGCTAGAAAAAGAACTTAACCTTGATGGTATTCCTACTGCCGTTGTCCACGGTGAGAAAACCCAAGGTACCCGTCGTCGCTCTTTACGCGAATTTAAAGAGGGCAAAATGCGCGTATTGGTTGCAACTGAAGTTGCCGCTCGTGGACTCGACATTCAAGGTCTTGAATACGTCGTAAACTATGACTTACCCTTCTTGGCTGAAGATTACGTTCACCGTATTGGTCGAACAGGTCGTGCCGGTAAATCAGGTGTGGCGATCTCATTTGTGAGCCGTGAAGAGGAACGTACTCTGCACGACATTGAGAAATTAATTGGTCAGAAGCTACGTCGTGTGACGATCCCAGGATACGAAGTGGGTAGCCGTGACGTGTTGATCAAGCATCTGCAAACTCGCCGTAGTTTCGCGAAAAAACAGCAGCGCAGTGATAACGCAGGCGCTCAGGTGATAGGCGAGAAGAACATGCAAGGTCGCCGAGTTAAGGTCAAAAATGCCTCACCTGCTAAAATTAAAAAGATAAAATAATCTCAGTACGAGCTGTACTAATTTAACATTATTTTATAAACAGAAAGGCACCTATGGGTGCCTTTTTTGATTGTATCATCGTATTGTTGGAATTCAGCTGCGATAGATAATTGTCAGCAGATAATGATGCTTAATCGCTTTGGCTGTCAGCTTAAACAGATTTGTTATAGCGCAGGCTCAACTTGGCAGAAAATGCGTCGTACATATTTTATTTCCGTCTAGGTCTCGCAAGTAAGCAAGATACAATTTACGTTCTCCAGCTCCACGAACGCCAGGAGGCTCTTCTATTGCAATGCCGCCATTTGCCATCCCCACGCGATGCCATTCATCAACAACTTCAGGACTGTCCGCGAGAAAACCAATCGTCATACCATTTCCATGACTAGCTTCTTCACCGTCTATTGGTTTCGTCAAACCCAACACACCTGATGGGCTAAAGTACATACAACGCCCTTTCTCATCGATGACACCCTCGCTGTAACCAAGCACCTTCATGATCTCATCATAAAATACTTTTGAACGAGCTACGTCATTTGTACCAATCATTAGATGGCTAAACATACACTTCCTTTTAGATTACTTTGAAATTTTCAATCTAATTTAGAGGGATCACATATCGATGTCTATGAGTAACGTCGATTTGCTGCTGTACGCGGCAATAACCTGTGCTGAACGCTTTAATGACCAAGCCAATGATACTCTATGCCGAGTGTAGTCTGCATCGTGTTGATTGCTTTGTTATACCGTAAGACTTTCTGAGTAAATTTTTCGATATGAACGATGCTCTAAATCCGTCGAACTCAGACCAAACTTGCTTGCTAAAGTAATCAATTCAGACCTATAACTTTCGAGTAAGCTCTCCTCGTCAGTCATAATAGCAAACTCGGCAAAGTCACCTAACCCATCAAGATTATCGACAGTCATATGAAACTTACCAACAAAATAAATACTGCGTGTTTTCTTCATCGCCAAAACAACATGATAGCCCATTGTTTTAAGCATACTTTTTGCTTTATTAGCATCGGTAATATTTGTCGCTTCACAACGGTCGGCTTCAGGTCCTTTAACTATCCAAAGCTTAATTCCTGATGGCTCCATTTCACGAATACAAAGGCTTTTATTTTCCGCTAGAAGCTGCTGTTCAGAAGTATCAAAATAACAATCAGATTCTAGATTATCTTGAAGCATGATTTCATGCTCCATTGAATTCAATGTCACTAAAAATTGAGATTTAGATGCTATGCGATATTTTAACTCGACTTCAAACTTGCCTTCGAAATGTTCTGTCATGGTAATTACTACTTATAAAAATGGATAGATTAACGTATTAATCATCTGATTCTATTCAATTATTTTAGATTTTGATATGACTTTTCTTAAAAAGTAAGGTGCAGCTTGATGTATTTGTGGTTCCTATCGCCTTTCCACAACAATGAAAGTTATTGGCGCTTTTCAAGGTCTAGTGTTATTAAGTTAGTAACCCCTAAACTCAAAGGTATAATAATAATGTTAAAAAAGACCTTCACTGCCCTGTCAATATTGTTGTTTAGTTTACCCCTATTAGCTAAACCTATCGCGACCGACGAATTAAGCGTAATGCCTTTAATGAATGGCCAAACCATTCCGTCTGCATCGCTCAAAGACCTCAATGGGGCTAGCGTCGATATCGCTAAGATCACTGCGGGTAAACCAACAATTATCTTTTTCTACCGTGGTGGCTGGTGCCCTTTTTGCAATTCACAAATGGGTCAACTACAGGCGATAGAGCCACAACTACTCGAAATGGGTTACCAATTAATTGGCATCTCTCCTGATACACCTGAAAAACTCAAAGCATCAATGACCAAGCAAGACCTTACTTACACACTGTTGTCTGATGCCAGTTTAGAGACCACTAAAGCCTTTGGTTTAGCCTACTTTACCAGCGCTAAAACTACTGAACGCTATATGAGTAAAATGAAACTTGAAAATGATCTATGGCAAACTCCACAGGGCGAAAAACGGCTAGTACTGCCGGTCCCTGCCGTTTATATCAGCGATGCTAAAGGATTGGTGCATTTCCAATACGTAAACCCTAACTTTAAAGTTCGTCCTGCGCCTGAACTGATTGTTACAGCAGCAAAACTGGCACTTAAGTAAATCAAAGTACGGCTATATTAAGGCATAGTCGTTTATATTAGGTATAATGCCTCCGCCGTCCTCTATACTCACTTTCACGGCGGAGATCTCATGTCCGATATCAATTATAACCAAGCCATTCTTATTTTTGCTAACGCAGGCCTAGCCGCGCTGGCTGAATCAGCAGACACTAGCAGTAGCCTAAAGACCCCAGCAGGTGAAAGCCATTTCTTATGCAGTTGGATGGTTACCGCGCTTAAAAAACGTAGTTTTTCAAAACTACTCGCTGAAGATCTTACTTTTTGGATCCGCCAAGCTCGTAGCATGGGTGCGAACGCAGAGCTAAAGTTACTGCTGCAAAAAATTAGTCAGCAGTACACTTATATTGCCGATAAACAGCAGGGTCTAGGCTTATCTTTAAAGGCGATGCTGGCAGAGTTAGAAAGCAGTGATTGGCTGATTATTACCGACCAAGAAGTGACTAAAAAGCTCAAACTTAATAGTGACGGCAACTGCAGCCTTATCATCTCAGATGAACAATTTACCCAACGAATTGATGGCGACGAGCTGATAAAACCTATAACATTTTATGTGCGCGCACCTGAGCAAGCTTTTGCTGAGATCGCCTATAAACATAATCTACTGTTAAGCGCTGGAAACAAAAAGACCTCACTGATTAAGCACCATAAGACTTATCGGATTTGGCCTAAAAACGTGCAACCTGCGCTCACCATATTGCAACCATTAAGTGATTCCTAGTCTCTACAAACTGCATTAAAAAGGCCTGCTAACGCAGGCCTTCTTGTTTTCTAACTAGGGGCTATTTAGAATGTTACGCTAACATCGACACTGCAGGTTGTGGTACCTGTATCACATGCCTTATAGATGTAAGTACCACCACCTTTGGTCGAAATAATATCAGTATATGTAACGTCGCTTGAAGAAGTACCAACAATGCTTCCATTACGATAAACATCAACACTATTGCCAGCTGCGCCACTAAAGCTAAGATCGACATACTTAATGCCTCTTTGCTTATAATGAGTCTCAGTGACACTTAGGCCATCGCCAGTTCCTGGATCTCCACCGCCACCATTATCGCCCCCAGCGCATCCGTTAGTGGTTAAGTATGTGTCCGCCGCCGCTGCGTCGATAATACCGTGACCAAAATACACATCATGGCCATTTGCACCACTGTCCATTGCAGATGCATTCAGTGCGGCGCGAATTTCAGTTCCAGTACATTCACTATGGTTAGACCATACTCTCGCTGCAATCCCCGATACGGCAGGCGTTGCCATTGAGGTACCACTCATAAAGCCGTAATCAGAGCTGCCAATAGCAATATCAGCAGTACTTGCTGCAATGAGAACGGCTCTGTCTTCAAAAGCTGCGCCAACGGCTGGGATTGTAGTCGCATTGGTGTCACCCAATGTGCCATAAAGCATGCCCGGCTCGTTATTAATAATAATGGCGCCGATACCGCCTGAGTTTTCGCAATTAAGCACTTTATCGTGGAAAGAGATAACGCCGCGGTCGATCATACACACCATACCGTTAGCCCCGCCATCTGTTGCTTCGGCAGTGTCCATGAAAAATACACTCCCGTCTATTGAACCCGCGTTCTCCATTGCAGAACTTGAGTATGCAGTACCATCCACGGTCATATTTGAGGCTGTTGCCATACCCGCTGGGTAAGTCGATAAAGTATCAACACCACCTGCTGCAATCTCTACGCAAATACTGGTATCCGTTTTCTGCTTCTTACCTCGGCCAGTTGTACAAGTTGGAAACTGTGAAAAATCAGCGATATCGTTATTGGCATCATTAGCGCCAACCATCATCACCGAAGGATAACCTGCAGGATACGAGCGTACACTGTTGCCATCGTTACCAGCAGCCGCAACTACAAGACCACCCGCATCAGTGAAAGATTGAAACGCATTCGATTCTGTTGAATTTGAACCGCCACCACCCAAGCTCATACTAATAATGTCGGCACCAGCGGCACTACATAAGTTTGCGGCATGAGCGAGATCAGATGAATAACCCCAGCCATCGGCATTGAATACTTTGATAATGTGCATCTCAATGCCGGGTGCCATACCGACAACACCGAAACCATTATCAGCCGCACCAATGGTGCCCGCGACATGAGTACCGTGTGGTCCGCCATTTTCATCCCAGCTTCCTGTACCACTGTCGCTGTCACCATCGATATTATTCCAATCGAAATCATTGTTAGATCGATCTAAACCAGAATCGATAATACACACCTTCTTATTGGTGCTAGTGCTGGCATCGAAAGCAATATCGTTCACGTTAGACTGATCAATTGCGTAGGGAGTGATTTGCTCTGTCATTGGGTTACCAACACTATCACTGAATGACATCAATGAACGACGTTGATCCACCTCGACTAACTTAATATGTGGGTTATTGAGTAAACCTTTCACTTGTGCGAGATCTTTACCTGAAAATGTTGCCGCAATAAACCCATTACCATCGAGGTTTAACTCGCCACCCATCTTCTTTGCCAATGCTTTAACAACACCCTTTTTGCTATTATCCACTTGAATAACATATCGCTCACCTGCTGTTACTGCCGCTGACGCGCCAACAGAAAGTGCTATTAAGGTCGCTGCAATTTTTGTCAATTTCATAAATGTCGCTCCGAAAGGTTTACAAAGGGCTCTTTAGTGGCCCAATTAATTATTAGATTCTTTAACTACAAACGCTCCACTTGGCAGTGGGAGCCACTAAGCGGGTTTATAAAACCTAGCACAAGGATTTAAATGCAACAACTCATTAACAAAGGTAAAGATTGTCAGTGCGCATTTTATGAATAGAATTTGTAGAACAGATTCATCTACCCAGATGACTTTATTAATAATTTTCAGTCTATTAATGTAAGGATAAATATATTAACTGCAGATAAAGCGTACTTTTAATGACTATAAATTCAACATACTATTTTTGAATTTATACCTATCAAAAAAGTATTAGTCACTTATTTAGCCGTTAAACTTTAAGAGGGGGTGAGGAGGTGAAACACTATCTTGTCACTGCACTATACCCGTTCTACCTGAAGATGCAGGATTCAGTGGGAGTTTAATCAAAGCATTGATTGCAAGTAATGGTCGCTCCCTTGGTAAAATCAATAATCTAGAGTAAGCCCCACTCTTAATATAAAAAGCATACCCATCGTAGAATGGGTATATAAATTAATGCCCGTTTTCGGAGCCATTCAGTTATGAATGCTAAGACGCTGGGAAGGTGGAAGCCATTAACGACTTTGAGCTCTGCCACTGCTCGATATACTCAATTCGCTATTGATTGGATATGCGGGATTAAGAGGCCTTGCGCGAGCTCCACTCTAGGACATTTCGTAGGAAGGAGAACTTCCTTTTAAGTTCAACATACTCGTTAAGATTCAAGTTTCGCTGCGCTCCACACTTGTCCCTTTCTTTTCAGCAACACCACTTGCGTGCCTGTCGGAAACTCGACACCATCGCTCTCAGGCTCCACTAACACGTAATGTTGCTGCATATAGTCATCTTTAACCACGGCTTCACTCGGACTACCCTGCACCGCCTTACTCGTCGTCAACGTGCCAACACAGCCGTTAAGGTCTTCAACCGATACAGCCAAAGATTCATTCTTTGGCAAAATATCAGCCAGTTTTCCACCGAAAAAGTGGCAGCATAACGCCATTAATATCAAAGAAATGGACAACGAGAAGAATTGGGGGAGCAAGCTGTTGAACCAGCTCTGAGATAAGTAGTTAAATGAAAAGCCTGCAATCGCAAAGCTTAATAGCGCTAAGACTAACCAAATGAGTAACGGCAGCCGGTTAATGCACAACCAACTAACAAGGCCGCTAACAGCTGCTACATCGGCGTTGCCGTCATTGGGTGTCCAATCATCAAGTAAGCCTAAGAAACTGGCACCAATGACGAGAGATAAGCTTTCTACAATTCCGAGTACAAATACGATACACAGCGAAATGGTATAAGGTAAATTATCTTGGCTTAATAGAATTGAAACCATTAAATCCTCCATGAACACAATTTATCCGCATCATCCTATGCGGCGCAGGGCGTCAATGCCCTGTAATGTGGCTTAACTTCATAATTAGTATAAATTATGAAGTGTTTGAGCATATCAAACTTTATCCGATAGCCAAACACAATAATGTACACTTAAAAAGGATTCAAGCTATAGCCTTGTTGGGCAGCAATTGCATGAGCCGTCATGGCAGACAATGCCATATCCACACCCGGTAATAATTGCGCCGAAGAGACATCATAATACGCCGCACTTTGACCACAAACGTAAAAATGAACGCCAAGCTTGGCAAGCTTACTTATTAATTCAGTATTGCCATTGGGCTTTGACTGATGAGATTGATAAAACTTATTATCAGTAAAGTCAGCGACCGCACTGCCGTGCACCACCATCATTAACTCAATATTCTTTAACGGTACTCCCTCACTAACATGCATATTAATAAACCTCGCCAGCGTATCTAGGCTGCGGTTAACCTTACCGGGTTCTGCCGCTGTACTCATATCGAATACCACTTTCATCTGCATATCCTTAGGGATCATCAAACGACTTTCGACTTTTGCAATTTTTCCATACTGAGTCAGTACGGGTCCTAGTTTAAAGGCGTCACTGCCCGCCATAAGATTAAAACTACACAGTAAAAAAAATCCGCTAAGAAAATAAACACTCTGCTGTATTTTCATTTTGTCTCTCCCTCGTCATTAGCTATTTGGTTGATAAAACTCTGCCGTAAATCACGCTTATTTAGCGCTTTATATCGTGCTAGCATAGTTAAATTAATCACTATCAGCTGACTCTTATGAATCAATCTGCACACAAGCACTATGCACTTCTTTGTGAACACTTTCAGAGCATTAGCCATTTTGAACATTTAAGCGCCCTCGGCGATTGGGATCAAGCGGCAATGATGCCTACGGGCGGAGGTGAAGCCAGAGGTGCTGCAATGGCGGAACTAGCCAAACATATTCACTCACTAAAAACGGCGCCGATGCTAGCGCACACCATTGCAGAAGCTGAATTAGAAAACCTTAATTGGCAGCAAAAAGCCAACCTAAGAGAGATCCGTTACCAGTACCAGCAAGCCAATATTGTGCCTGGCAGTCTGGTTGAAGCAAAAACAAAAGCCGCTTACCACTGTGAGCAAGCTTGGCGAGAGCAGCGTAACCAAAACGATTGGCAAGGATTTAAACCCAATCTTGAAAATGTATTAGCACTGTCCAAAGAAGAAGCTCAGATCCGCGCGGCAGCACTCGATATCTCTCCTTATGATGCGCTGCTAGATAAGTTTGAGCCCGGTATGACGTCAGCCAGATTAGAGCAGATATTTGGCGGGCTAAAAAGTTGGCTACCGGGCTTAATTGAGCAGGTCCAAGACAAACAGAAACACCAACCTCATTATGCTATCCCCCATACTGCGAGTGCAGCTCAAGCTCTATTCAGTCGAGATGTAATGACCTTACTTGAGTTTGACTTCAACCACGGTAGATTAGACACCAGCAGCCACCCTTTTTGCGGTGGTGTAGCCAGTGATGTGCGCCTAACGACGCGTTACGATGAAGCTGACTTCACCAGTGGATTAATGGGCGTAGTTCATGAAACGGGTCATGCAAAATATGAGCAAGGCTTACCTCTTGAATGGCGTGGGCAACCCGCTGGACTTGCTCGCTCGATGGCTATTCATGAAAGCCAAAGCCTATTCTGTGAGATGCAATTAGGGCGAGGTGCTGCATTTTTAAAGCAGTTACAGCCTAAGTTAACACAACGTCTAGATTGCAATCTCAGCCATGAACAACTGCTCAACATCTATTCTCGCGTCACGCCAGGTCATATCCGAGTGGATGCTGATGAAGTGACTTACCCATGTCATATTTTGCTCCGATTTGAAGCAGAGAAAGCCTTAGTCGCTAACGAGCTTGCCGTCGCTGACTTGCCTGATTTCTGGTCTGCACAAATGCAATCACTATTGGGAATTAATACCGATGGCGACTATAAAAATGGCTGTATGCAGGACATTCATTGGGCTGTAGGTGAAATGGGTTATTTCCCAAGCTATACGCTAGGCGCGATGTATGCTGCTCAGTTTAGAGTCGCAATGGAGAAGCAATTAGGCTCGATTGAAACACTTATCGACAAGGGAGAGCTTTCATCAATCATGGGTTGGCTCAACAACAATATTTGGTCTAAAGGGAGTTTACTCACAACCGATGAATTGGCACTGCAAGCCACTGGTGAAAACCTCAACCCAGAGCACTTTAAGCAACACTTAATCCAACGCTACAGTGCATAGCGACTGAAGAGTAATGATCCAGCTTACCCGGTAATAGGAAGTGAAAATGAAGTTACGCAATATCGAAAGCGCTGATTGGCCAACAATCCTTGAGATCCAATTAGAGTGTTATCCTCAAATTGAACCTGAATCATTAAAGGTTTTACAGAGTAAATGGCTAGCATCACCACAATCTTGCTTTGGCCTCGAGCTTAACAATCAAGTAGTGGGTTATTGCTTGGCACACCCTTGGGTGGCTAACAACCCACCTTCACTAGAACAGCAGTTGAGTGCTATCAAAGCCGCTAACACGCTTTATTTGCACGATATAGCCTTGTCAGCTAACGCCCAAGGCAAAGGGGCTGGAGGCTTGATATTGGGCAAGTTGAAACAGTTTGCGCTACAACAGGGTTATGCGACTATCAGCCTCGTCGCCGTTCAAGGTGCAGATCGTTATTGGCAACAACAAGGGTTTGAAACCCACGCTATTGATAAAGATCTCAGCGGCTATCCAAGCGACGCCTGTTATATGATTTATACCTTATAGCGTAGATTTGTTATCATATAGCCAATTTCAAAAGAGAAGATAACCATGGCCACTAGAATCACCTATAAGTTCAAGGGTAAAGCGAAAGAGATAAACTTTGCTTATGACAAATTTCACGACATATACGAAGCTGTAGCGGCTGAAGAAGGCATCGATTTAACCCGTTACCTGATGATGGCACAACAAGTTGAAACCACGTCTAAGGGTTCATCTGCGGTAAGAGATTTCCGTAACAAAGAGTTTATCCGCTTCGGTTTTACCGATATCTATTACATCAAAGATGATCCAAAAGCGCGTTAAACTAATAGATGCTTTCTTTTCGATACCAACAAATAAAGTGATATAAATGACTGCGACTTCAATGCCCAATAGCGAACACGCTAACTTTCCAAGAGCGGGATTTTTTAAGCGTTTTGGCGCGATAATGTATGATTTACTTCTTGCTGTAGCAGTCTACATGGTTGCTGGTGCGCTAGGTTTTGGTATCTTCACTGCACTAGTCTCTGCCGGTTTCATCGACATGGCAGGACAAGAAATGGTGTCTGATCTTTTAAATGACACTCCGTTGTATAAAGGGATTTATCAATTCTGGATTGCACTATGTGTTGGTGTGTTCTACATCAGCTTTTGGAGTTATGGTGGCCAAACGCTCGGCATGCGTGCTTGGAGACTTAAGGTCCAACATCCTAACGGCCAGAACCTCAGCATGGTGACAGCTGCCGCGAGACTCGTGTGGTCATTACTTGGGATCGGTAATTTATGGATCTTGATTAATGGCGATAAACTAGCGCTTCAAGACATGATGACCCGTTCAGAAGTCGTTGAGCTATCGAAAGAAGCAAATCAGATGCGTAATTGGCGCGGCGTTTAACGTAAACCCTAGCTGCTAACGCTAAAACCAAAAAAGCCAATCATCGCCCTTGTAAAAGACGCTTTATTGGCTTTTTTATTACTCTTTTTATTAGCGCTTTATGACATAAGCAGGTAATTAAAGGCTCTTATCAAGAGTGTTATGAGTGTTATGAGTGTTAGCTTATCACTTGCGAATATAATACAAGGCGGCGGCACTAAAGATGACCGCTGGCATCCCTGCGCTAATGAATGCAGGCAAGCCATAAACAATGCTTAACGGCCCAAAGACCTCACTGCAAATATAAAAGCTAAACCCAGCAACAACCCCTAACAAGACGCGTGCGCCCATGGTAACTGTTCTAAGCGGGCCAAATACAAAAGACAACGCCACCAACATCATTACCGCTATCGTGACCGGCTGCATTAACTTACGCCACAACGCCAGCTCATAACGAGCCGATGCTTGATTGTTATTCTTTAGATAATCTAAGTAGTCCACCAAACCTTCAATAGATAACGACTCGGGCTTAACAGACACCACACTTAACTTTTCTGGCGTAAGTGACGATACCCACTTATCTTCTGCTAAGTTGGTTAACACCACTTGGTTGTTCTTAAGCGAGGTTCTTCTGACTTCATACAGCTGCCAATACTTATCTTTATACTCTGCTTTTTCTGCGTGCACAGTACTCGTAAGGTTGGTGGTGTCACTAAATTCGTAAAGAGTAATATCGCGTAAATGATTGGTATCGACAACGCCGCCAATATTAACGAACAAGTCACCGTCTTTAGCCCAAACACCTCGATTAGATTCGATTAGGCTGCCGCCAGATAACTTGGTACGTTGAATCTCTTTCGCGCGCTGCTCTGCAACGGGGGCCACAAATTCTGACAGTAGCATCACCAAAATCATCAACGGAATCGCGGTTTTCATAGCAGACATGGCGATTTGTAAGCGCGACAAGCCAGATGACTGCATGACCACTAATTCAGAATTAGATGCCAACATTCCCATGCCAATCAATGCACCCAGCAGCACTGCCATGGGGAAAAACATTTCGATATCGCGTGGGATCAAGAACAACACATAGATACCAGCATCTATCATGCTGTAAGTCCCTCGACCGACTAATCTTAGCTGGTCGACCCACTTAATAATCCCTGATAGTCCAGTCAAGATCAGTAGTGATAAGGCGGAGCTGCTAATAAGGACCTTGGCGATATAGAGATCTATAATTCTCATGTGCTTGACGCCTTTTTACGCTTAAACACATTAGACAGTTTTGCCCCCGAAGGTCGCTCTTTTCCGAGCAACAGTAAGCCAATGGCCAGCGCCGAAGCATGGATCCACCACATCCCTAAGAACGCAGGGATAACCCCATCTTCTAATGACTTACGACCAGCAACCATTAATCCAAAGTATCCCAAATACAGCAAAATAGCAGGGAACATCTTGGCAAACTTACCTTGGCGGTTATTCACCCGCGCCATAGGGACAGCAATCAATGTCATCAATGGGATGGCTAAAGGTATCGCTAAACGCCAATGAAATTCAGCCGTGGCTTCAGGCGAATCGATATCCATCAATTCACCAATAGGCAATGCCGACAGTTTACGCCTACGCTCACCGCCCTCCTGCTCCTTGATTTGCATCTGATAACCACCAAATTCAACCACTTGATAGTCAACACGCTTGGGGCTTCCTTGGTATTGCACCCCATCTTCTAACTGTAATCTTTGTCCACCCGTTGCGTCTTCAACAACTTTACCCGAACGTGCAACCACAACGTTGGCTAAACCTGTTTCATCATCAGGGTCTGGCAGCTGCGCCACGAACACCTTATCGAGCTTATTATCTCGACCAATACGTTCAACGAATAATACTGCACGGCCATTGGGACTGGTCTGGAATCGACCTTGTGTTAATGCCGCAAGACCCGCTTCTGACTGTGCATGTTCCAATACTTGGTTTTGCTGCTCTTCCGCCCAAGGAGTGACATATATCGACAAAAAGCCAGTAAAGACCATATTCATCAAGGCAAGCAGCAAGGTTATCCGGGTGATGTACCATTCACTGATACCAACGCCATGTAAAATAACCATCTCATTTTCAGAATACATACGGCCATGAGCCAGTAAAATACCTAAAAATAGACTAAGGGGGAGTACTAACACCGTCAGGAACGGCATGTTGAGCCCTAGCAATGTCATCACTAAGGAAGCAGGAAATTCGCCATCTGAGGCATCAGCGAGCACTCGCACGAAATGTTGGCTAATAAAAATAGCTAACAGCACCAAAAGTACCGCTATTTGTGCCTTTAAAACTTCTCGAATCAGGTATCTAAATACAATCACAGGGAGGATCCGGTCTCTAAACTTTGAATTATGCTGGTATCAATACAACTTTCATGTAAACTGTCTACTTTTAGTAGTTTTGTAACCAACAATCACATAACATGGCTAGAGAAAACACCTGAAAAATCTATTCTAGGGTGCGCCATGTTCAGGCCCTTTTTGGGCACAAGCAGACATTATCTAATAAATAATAAAATTTGTCTTTAAGAATCTAGGAGAACCCATGGAGTTTAGCGTAAAGAGCGGTAGCCCAGAAAAACAACGCTCAGCTTGTATCGTCGTAGGTGTATACGAGCCAAGACGCTTGTCCGGTATCGCCGAACAGCTAGATAAAATCAGTGAAGGCTACATTAGCAACCTACTTCGTCGTGGCGACTTAGAAGGTAAGCCTGGACAGATGTTGTTACTGCATCATGTGCCTAATGTGCTTAGCGAACGTGTGCTTTTGGTCGGTTGTGGTAAAGAGCGTGAACTAGATGAACGCCAATACAAACAAATTATCACTAAGACCATCAATACCTTGAATGAAACGGGTTCAATGGAAGCCGTTTGCTTTCTAACTGAATTACACGTCAAAGGACGCGATACGTACTGGAAAGTACGTGAAGCCGTCGAAAGCACACAAAACAGTCTATATAGCTTTGATGCGCTAAAAACCCGTAAAGGCGAGACTCGTCGTCCATTGCGCAAATTAGTGTTTAACGTACCGACTCGACGTGAATTGACCGTTGGTGAACGTGCGATTCAACACGGTATGGCCGTTTCTGCTGGTATGCATCTTTGCCGCGACGTAGCAAACATGCCACCAAACATCTGTAACCCAGCTTACCTTGCATCGCAAGCTCGCCAAATGGCTGAAGCCACTGAAAACCTAACAGTAACAACTGTAGGTGAAGAGCAGATGGAAAAGCTAGGAATGAATTCATACCTAGCAGTGGGCCGTGGTAGTGATAACGAATCTGTTATGACCATCATGGAGTACAAGGGCGCTGTCGATAATACACAGAAGCCAATTGTACTTGTTGGTAAAGGACTCACCTTCGACTCAGGTGGTATTTCACTTAAACCAGGCGAAGGCATGGACGAGATGAAATACGACATGGGCGGCGCTGCTGGCGTTATCGGTGCAATGAAAGCCTTGTGTGACATGCAGCTTCCTATCAACGTGATTGGTATTCTAGCGGGCTGTGAAAACATGCCTTCAAGCAATGCATATCGTCCTGGTGATATTTTGACGACAATGTCAGGCCAAACTGTTGAAGTATTAAATACCGATGCAGAAGGTCGCTTGGTGTTATGTGACGTATTAACCTACGTTGAACGATTTGATCCTGAATTGGTTGTCGACACTGCAACTTTAACCGGCGCATGTGTTATTGCATTGGGTAAGCACGCATCAGGCCTGTTCTCTGGCCATAACCCACTAGCACATGAGCTACTTAATGCCGGTGAGCAAAGTGGTGACAGAGCGTGGCGTATGCCTTTGTGGGATGAGTACCAAGAGCACTTAGAAAGCCCATTTGCGGATATGACAAACTTGGGTGGACGTCCTGCAGGATCAATCACTGCAGCTTGCTTCCTATCTCGTTTCGCTAAGAAGTATAACTGGGCGCACTTAGATGTTGCCGGTACTGCATGGAATAGTGGCGCTAACAAAGGATCTACGGGTCGTCCTGTACCCTTGCTTACTCAGTTCTTGATCAACCGCGCAGGCGTTGACCAAGGCGAGTAATTTGCTTAAGCAAAATCACTTATCTAGCATTGCCAGATAGAACAAAAGCCAGTTGTTAATTCAACTGGCTTTTTTAATGCTTTGTGTCACTGAACAATACAAAATGAAACTCATTTTTGGACAGAAATTAGTTAGCTTCTGGCAAAAGTGGTTCCAATGACCTGCGGTCAGCGCATGTGCAGACGCAACTGAGGCTCGCTGCAACTCTTTATAAAAGAAAGGGTCCATGTGAGCTCAATGAAGACATCAGACCTCCAAGGACGGAGGAAATGCCAAATTCTGTATGGAACAGAATTGGCCATGCCATCAAAGGCCTCAGCCGCATCTACACTGGTTTCGAAAAGCACAACGCTCCAGCTCCTGCATTTTCAATTTTAAAACAGAAATCTAACCCCCTAACTACTTAGGCAGCTAATAACACCATCTTCCCCGTTGGAAATTTTCGCTTTTCAGACAATTTCGCCGGGGCGCAGAGGGATTGACTCTTATGACATCAAGAGCGGGCGCAAGCGCTTTGACCCTTGGCTCGGGTGTGGGCGAAGCGCCACGACCTTGGTCAAGCGCAGCTTGATAGGTATTGCTTATCTAGACTAACGACATACTGGCAAGCATTGTGGCATTTCCGTGTTAGGAAATGCCTTACCGCGGCGGTATAAATTAAAACACCAATTATCCAGTGTAGATACGGCCGTGACCGTCCATGACATGGACGTCATGGCCGAGCTTCCAAGGATGGACTTGCAGCGTGTCACGGCAGTGTCTGCACATATGCCCTCTGCAGGCGATTAGGTTCACCTTTATTCAAAGGTAAACACTACTTTGGCGCGATCTGCTCCACCATCAACTGCAGGGTTTGATTACCTCTAAACTCGTTCACATCTAATTTATACACGATCTCAGCATGCCCGATACTGGCATCAGGCCAAGTCTTCAAATCAACATTAAAGGCAATAGCATCAAGCATGATGCGGCCACACTCCGTCTCTAACACCAACTTTAAGTGCTTCTCGCCCACAATACGCTGCTGAATAATTCTAAAATGACCGTCGAACAAAGGTTCAGGAAATGATTGCCCCCAGGGGCCAGCATTACGCAGCTCAGTGGCCAACTCTAATTTAAACTGCTCTGGGATCAGTTCGCCATCGGACACCAACTCCCCAGTTAATAACTCAGGGGCTAGCACCTCACGTATAGCTTTATCATAGGCATCAGCAAACAGTGAAAACTGCCCGGCTTTAATCGACAAGCCTGCCGCCATTGCGTGGCCACCAAACTTTAAAATCAATCCGGGGTGACGACTGTTAATAAGCTCTAAAAGATCACGCATATGCAGGCCTTTAATTGAGCGAGCAGACCCTTTTATCTCACCGTCGCCAGCATCAGCAAAAGCGATAACCGGACGGTGATACTTATCTTTAATCCGCGAGGCGAGAATACCAATGACGCCCTGATGCCAATCGGCTTGGAATAGCGCAATGCCCCAAGGCAATTCACTTTCGTTAAGCTCGACACTTTCAAGACTCTTAAGCGCTTCTTGCTGCATTCCAGTCTCAAGATCGCGCCGTTCTGCATTTAAGCCATCAAGCTCCGATGCCATTCTTCTGGCCAGAACGATGTCTTCACATAACAGGGTTTCAACCCCGAGTGCCATTTCGTCCAAGCGCCCTGCGGCATTCAATCTAGGGCCCACAGCAAAACCAAAATCAGAGGCTACAATGCGTGACGGTGTGCGTTTAGCTACCTCTAATAGCGCGGTGATCCCAACGCGACAGCGGCCAGCTTTTACCCGCTGCAATCCAGCTTCCACTAAAATGCGATTATTAGTATCCAACGCCACAACATCGGCGACCGTGCCTAAAGCGACAATATCCAATAACAATCCAAGGTTAGGTTCGCTAATACCTTGCTGTTGATACCAATCTCGCTTTCTCAGCTCGGCCCGAAGCACCGACATCAAGTAAAATGCAACTCCAACACCGGCGATTGATTTACTGGCAAATTGGCAACCGTCCTGATTGGGATTAACAATGGCGTCAGCTTCTGGCAAAGAATGACCCGGTAGATGATGATCAGTAATGACCACCGTCATGCCGAGCGCTTTCGCCGCTTTTACACCCTCAATAGAGGAGATACCATTATCAACAGTAATGATCATCTCAGCGTTTTTCTGGGCAGCAACCGCTACTATTTCAGGGCTGAGACCATAGCCATAATCGAATCGATTCGGGATTAGGTAATCAATATTTTTCGCGCCCATCATTTTAAGCGCAAGCATACAAACACTGGTGGAGGTGGCACCATCGGCATCAAAGTCACCCATAATCAGGATCGACTTTTGCGCCGCCATTGCGTCAGCAACCAGCTCTGCTGCGTGATCAATCCCCAACATCGTATTGGGTCTCAACAGCTTGCCTAAGCTAAGCTCGCACTCATTAGCGCTAACACCGCGGCTAGCATAAATCTGCTTTAACAATGGGGAATATGAATCAGGTAAGTGGCTATCATCCACTTTTGCGCGGCGAACAATCTTATGGATCACAGGGCTAACTACCTCAATAAAATGACTGAACCAGCATAACAAAGACTGTTAAAGAAGGCTTTAGAATGAACATAAAAAAGGTGAGCTTAAGCTCACCTTTTTCCATACATAACGTTAGTGCTTGCGCTGCAAGATTACTGCGCCGCTTCTAGCGTTCTTAATAGATCTTTAGGTGGCTGGTACCCTGGAACAAGGCTGCCATCTTCAAGGATGATAGCGGGAGTACCATTGATACCAAATGATTGACCCAGGTTATATTGCTCAGCAATTTTCGCATCACACTTTGCATTTAGTACACGCTTACCGGCTTTAGCATCGCTCATCGCTTTTAGCGGATCAGCTGAACACCAAACGGCTTCCATCTCATCAGCATTAGCCGATGGCACGCCAGCACGCGGGAATGCTAAGTATCTAATCGTGATACCAAGATCATTGTATTCATCCATTTGATTATGCAGCTTACGGCAATAACCACAGCTCACATCAGTAAACACAGTCACAACATGCTTTTCATTTTTGGCTTTATAGACCAACATATTCTTTTCGAGTGGCTTCATCATCTCGATACGCGGGCCAGCCATTGCAGCTTCCGTTAGGTTTTTCATGCCTTTGTCTAAATCGTAAAGCGTGCCATGCATCAGCATAGTGCCATCTTTACTGATGTAGAGCACACCGCGGTTGGTTAAGGCTTCATATAACCCAGGAATAGGTGACTCTTTAAACGACATGACATCGACACTTAATGCCTCTGACAACTTCTTTTCTAAAGCGGCGGTATCATCATTTTTGGTGGTAGACCCGGCAAGGGCAGCAGGGGCGATTATCATTGCAATGATCAAAGAAAATGCTCGGGTGAACTTCATTGGATATCCTATTCTACGTAACGGTCAATTTAAGGGTGTAAAGATTAGACCTTGTCTGGGGCTGAAAAGTTACAGTCTCATGCTAGTTAAAGCAAATATTTTGCTGTAACTAAATCATACAGACGTGAAACTTATCAAATTATTGGCAAATCTCTGAGTTAGAAAGTGTCATTATTACGGCTTGATCCTCACCAATAATCTACAACTCTTAACCTCTAGGGTGATGTTCGCTATGCAAGCTGGCTAAGCGAGCCGTTGCTACGTGAGTATAGATTTGTGTGGTCGATAGATCACTATGACCTAGGAGTAACTGTACCACTCTTAAATCCGCACCATGATTGAGTAAATGAGTGGCAAAGGCATGCCTTAGAGTATGTGGTGAGATAGCCGTGGCGATGTTAGCCCTTAATGCATAAAGCTTAATTCGATGCCAAAACGTTTGCCGTGTCATCTGTTGCGCCCGCTTAGACGGGAACAGCACATCACTTTGTTTACCTTTAAGCAACTCGGTTCTGGCATATTTTAGATAGCTTTCAACCTCTGTGACGGCTAATTCGCCCAAAGGCACTAAGCGCTCTTTGCCCCCTTTACCCACAATGCGCACCAGCCCTTGACGCAGACTAATTTGCTCCATAGTTAATCCAACCAATTCAGACACGCGCAGTCCCGTGGCGTACAAAAGTTCAAGCATCGCTTTGTCACGGCACTCAATTGGATCTTCTTCATTGGGTTCCGATAATAATCGATCGATATCATCTTCACTCAAAGAATCCGGCAGTTTACGCGCTAACTTGGGAGATTCTAGCAGCGCCATCGGATCACTACTTATCTGTTTGTTGATCACCAGATAACCATAAAATCCTCGCAGACTACTCATCATCCGCGCGCTACTACTTTTAGCGAATCCTTTATCAAAACGGACAGCAAGGTAGTCACGCACATCGAGCTGACCGCTGCCAATAAGATCTCCAGCATGAAGCTGAACATAGCGGTCAAAATGGCGCAAATCGGTTCGGTAAGCGTCCAACGTATTGTCACTTAAGCCTTTGGTTGACCACAAGTGGTCAAGGAAAAGATCGATTACGGGATCGGGGATGTAGTCAGCTGGCACCCAAACTCTCTTAGATTATGTTGCGATTAGATAAAAAAACGGCGATGAACTAATAATTCATCGCCGTTATCTTATGATATCAAGCCTGTGTTTGTCATCTCACTCAAGCAGACTACCGTTAATGATTTAGCTTACAGCCACTGCTGCTTGCTCTTTCTTCATCATCAAACAGGCAAATATCGTCATTGCAGTAGGTAATAACCAAGCCATACCTTCAGTATGCAAAGGCATAAAGTTAAACGCACTAACATCAACACCTGCCGCTTTAATACCATCGATAATACCGAAGAAAAGCGCAACGCTAAGCACGATTCGATGAGCCGCTTCAGGTTTAGCAAAACGTTCGGTTAAGAAGGTGACCGCCACTAAAGCAATTGCGACGGGGTAAACCGTCATCAATACTGGGATGCTAATACTAATAAGCTGTGCCAGCCCGACGTTAGCAATCGTCGCGCAAATCACGCTCAAAATAACCACAAAACGGCGGTATGAGATCTTAGGTAATAACTCATTAAAAAATTCGCTACAAGCACTAATCAGTCCAACAGCGGTGGTTAAACAGGCCAATGTCACAACCGTGGACAATAGCACTAAGCCCGTTGTACCAAACTCATGAGTCACATAGTTAGTTAAAATTACCCCGCCATTTTCAGCACCCGCCGCTAAATCGCCCGCGGTAGCGCCCAAATAGAATAAAGCTATATAAACAAACGCTAAGCCACCTGCAGCAATGAGAGCGGCTTTAATTAAGTAGCCCGTCTGCGCTTTAGGATCTGTTATCCCTTTCTTACGCAGAATATCGATAATTAAAATACCAAAGATCAGCGACGCCAAGGTATCCATGGTGTTATAGCCTTCCAATACGCCCTTCGTTAACGGGTGAGTTTGGTACTCACCGACAGCAGCAGCAACCGGACTTCCTGGTAAAAAGATAACCGAGGCCGCTAAACCGACAAGCAACAATATAAGGATAGGCGTTAATACCTTGCCGACATTATCCAGCAGTTTTCCTGGGTACAGTGCAAATACCATGGAAATACTGAAGAACATTAATGTGTAAAGAAGTTGCGCGACGTTTAGGGTAATACCAGCAATCATAAAGGTCGCTTCGGCATTGTCTAAGAAAGGTTTAAAACCAACTTCAAAAGCAACTAAACCGGTTCTTGGCGCGGCGAAAGCAGGGCCTATAATGATAAAAATAGCGACGGCAAGTGCGGTGGCAGCAATGGGAGGTAATAAGCTCATAATTTTACCGTTGGCTTTAGCAACAGCAATCAGCGTAATAAGAGGCAGTCCGACTGCGGTGACAAGAAAGCCAAACATGGCTAAGGTCATATTTTCGCCAGCCAAAAAACCCGCTAACGGAGGGAAGATAAGATTTCCCGCCCCTAAAAAGAACGCGAAGGTCATGAAACCCAACCCTAACGTATCTGCAATACTCATTTGATTATTTTGCACTTTATGCCCCATCTTTATTTTTTATTGTTAACAATTTCATCTCATCACGCCTTTACAGCACCACTTTAGGATGACAACTATTAATGTGTAATATTTGGTTTACACAAGCCAGTGGTAAATACGACCTAAGCTTGGCTACTTTATGAACAACAGCGAAAAAGCGGTCACTGTAATTGCTATAAAACTGGTTTACAGTCCCTAAAAAGAGGCTTTGTCCTCTCTTGGGGGCGCATACTATTATCAGACTCACAACCATTTAACAAGAATCGCGGCCGAATAATTGCCACTCTCGATACAAATAATAACGCCCTGTTAACACTTAATTTTCATCACTTACATTCAACCCATTTATCATCTAAGCAAGAAACATCCACCAGTTCGCCTATCAAATGCTTAAAAACGAGTAAACACAGGCCCTCGCCGTGGACTAAAACAGCAATGTCTATCTTGATTGTGCTTAGGATGATTTAGCGTACAATTCTGTCACTGACCCGCATTTTGTAACTTACATGCCTTTTAGCTTTAAACAGTTTCATATCGACGACAGCCGCTGCGGCATGCCTGTCAGCACCGATGGAGTTCTTCTCGGCGCATGGGCACCATTAACGAATGCCAAAACCATATTGGATATCGGTACTGGAAGCGGTTTGCTGAGTTTAATGGCTGCTCAACGCAGCCAAGCGCAAATAACCGCTATCGAGCTGGATCTAAGCGCAGCGCTCGATTGCCAGCACAACTTCAATCACAGCCCTTGGGCCGAAAGGTTAACCCTGCTAACAAGTTCCATTCAACAGTACTGCACTGAGGCGATAGAACTGCGTTTTGATCACATCATTTGCAACCCCCCCTATTTTGGCAATGGCCCACGATCGAGTAGCCAGCTAAGAGCCACAGCGCGTCACACTGACAGTCTGAGTTTTGATGAACTGTTAAGGGCGATCAGCTCTTTGCTCTGTCCAATAACAGGCCAAGCGAGCCTTATTTTGCCAACCACTGAAGCCACTCAACTACTCAACCGACTCCATAAATACCCGCTAGCCCTTAGACACTCGGTGACCGTCGCCAGTGTTGAAGGTAAGCTACCCAATAGACAGTTGTTGCTCCTAGTCGTATCAAATGACACAAATACGCTAATTGATCAGGAGGTTAATTCAATCTCAACCTTAGCGATTCGTCAGAGAAATGGTCAGTACACCGATGAGTTTGTTCAATTCACAAAAAGTTTTTATTTAAAGCTGTAGCGATCGGCGATCTAATCGTTTCAAGTCGCTCGTGAAACCTTTATAATGTGCGGCTATTATTTATTGAGATGCCAACGCATGCTATTTGAAGATCTCCAGCTTGACCCTCGTTTGTTAGAGTCACTAAAAGCAATGGGCCACAACAAGCCCACTACGATACAACAACAAACAATTCCAGTTGCCATGGAGCAAAGAGATATTCTTGCTCGTGCGCCAACAGGAACAGGGAAAACAGCGAGCTTCCTATTACCTGCTATGCAGCACCTGCTCGACTTTCCACGTCGATTCGGTGGCCAAGCTCGCGTATTAATTCTGACTCCAACACGAGAGCTTGCCAGTCAAATTCATCGCTATGCATCTCATTTAGGCACTGGCTTAAACTTCGATACCTGCATCATTACCGGCGGCGTTCCTTACGCGGCTCAGGAAGATGCATTAAAAGGCAATGTCGACATTTTAGTCGCCACACCAGGCCGCTTAATGGAATACCTTGATAAAGGGTTATTCAATGCCGAAGAGGTTGAAGTTTTAATTATCGATGAAGCCGACCGTATGCTGGATATGGGCTTCTCTGCCGCAGTGGAAACACTCGCTATCGAGTCTGTTGGCCGTAAACAAACCATGTTGTTCTCTGCCACGCTTGAAGGTAGCGACGTAGGTCGTTTCTCACATCAGTTATTAAACAACCCTGCCAAGGTTGAAGCAGAAGCTCCTCGCAGCGAAAAAGCCAAGATCCACCAATGGGTCCATATCGCTGACGATAAAGCCCATAAATTTGCGATGTTATGCGCTATTCTGAAACAAGAAGAAGTGCAGCGCACTATCGTGTTTGTTAAAACACGTGAATCGGTTGCCAGTCTTGAAGGCTTATTACAGAAACAAGGCATCACCTGCAGCTTTATGCGCGGTGATATGGAGCAAAAAGCACGTTTTCAAGCCTTAGGACGTTTCACTAAAGGTGAAGTTAACGTACTACTTGCCACTGATGTCGCTGCACGTGGTATTGATGTAGATGACATCACCCATGTCATCAACTTTGATATGCCACGTTCAGCAGACACCTATGTTCACCGTATTGGTCGTACTGGCCGTGCTGGCGCAAAAGGAACGGCGATATCACTCGTTGAAGCCCATGACGTCCGTATTGTTGGCAAGATTGAACGCTATATTGATCAGCCATTAAAGCGTCGTTTTGTGAAAGATCTTCGCCCTAATAACAAAGAGGCTAAGCCTCCAGGGAAGAAGAAAGTACAAGACACTGGCAAGACTTATAGTAAGAAAAACAAGAAGAAGAAAAAGAAGTAAACCTCGCTTACTTGCTCTTTTAAAAGGATCACTTAATGTGATCCTTTTCTGTTTCTAGCCGAAAAAAATCTCACCCAACAACCTCCCCCAAAAATCTTAATGTCCATTATTTATGCATTAGCGCCTTAAAAAACCACACATGTTAGGGTTAACGCCATAAATTGAAACATTTTATATACAAAAAACAATATCGTGTTCGCGCTGAGTCTGGTAATTTACGTCAAAGGAAAGGTATTACATGGAAAAGCGAAATTATAATGATAAAAAAAGTAATCAGAAGGGCTTCCCCACTATTTATTCTTGTTTTCTTTATTGTGGCTGCGCAAGTACTTATCAGCACTAAAGAAGCACCTGAACAAAAAGCAGATGAAGCGCCCATCCCAATTGTTGATGTTATGGAAGTTCAACAACAAACAGTGTCGCTCAATCTGCCCTCTTACGGTATCGTCAGTCCTAAATATAAAACCCAATTGGTCACTGAAGTTCAGGGCCGAATGCTTAACATATCCAACAAATTCGTTGCCGGTGGTGTCGTTAAAAAAGGCGAAGAACTCGCCGTTATTGAGCCTTCAGATTATGAAGCCGACCTAATGCAAGCTCAAGCTTCTGTAGCACAGGCCAAGGCAGCACTTGAAGAGGAACGCGCAAAGGGCGAAGTGGCTAAAAATGACTGGAAAGGATACGACGGCGGCATTCCCCCAGAATTAGGCCTGCGTCTGCCGCAGTTAAAGCAAGAGCAAGCCAATGTTAAGTTTCAACAAGCCGCACTCGCTAGAGCAGAGCGAAACCTTGAGCGTACCGTTATTCGCGCGCCTTTTGATGGCATCATCAAGGCGCGAAATGTGGACCTTGGGCAGTATGTCACCTTAGGCACTAACTTAGGCGAACTTTACGACACTCAAATAGCAGAGATCCGCTTACCACTTTCAAATAATGATTTAGCCTATTTAGAATCAGTCGAAAACCCCGATACAGAAGTCACTTTAAGTGCCGATCTTGCGGGTAAGATTGTAACTTGGACAGGCAAGATTATTCGCAGCGAAGGCGTTATCGACGCAGAAAACCGCATGGTTTATTTGGTCGCTGAAGTGAAAGATCCCTACCTTAGAGGCACTAGAGTTGATGGTCAACTGCCACTCAAATACGGCAGTTTTGTCAGCGCCGTCATTAAAGGTCGCACTGTTGAAGGTATAGTGAAGTTGCCACGTTATCTGGTACGTCATGGAACCGTTACCCTCATTAAAAAAGATAACAGCGTTGAGATCAGAGCCGTCAACGTCGTCCGCACCGATCTAGAAAATGTCTACATCAAAGATAGCTTAGCCAGCGGAGAGCGCATTTCAGTAACTAACCTGACCAATGTTGAAGATGGCCAATTAGTCAAAGTCTTAGGCGAAGAGAACAGCTCGATTTTAGAGGGTTCTGATGAGCCGGCACCTCAAGAAAAACTCGCTAGTAAAGGTGAACAATAATGGCTGCTGAAAAAGGGATGATCGCTTGGTTCGCTAGAAACAATGTCGCATCCAATCTATTAATGTGGGTCTTGTTGATAGGCGGTCTATTTAGCACGGTTATTATTAATAAAGAGATTTTCCCGACCTTTGAGCTTAACTACCTCAACATCTCAGTCGCCTACCCAGGCGCAGCACCACAAGAAATCGAGGAAGGCATTAATATCAAGATCGAGGAAGCGATCCAAGATATTAACGGCATAAAGAAAGTCACATCGGTTGCCAGCGAAGGGGTGGGGTCAGTTACCATTGAAGTGGAAGATAGCTACGATCCACAAGATATCCTCGATGAAGCCAAGCTACGAATTGACGCTATATCCACCTTCCCCGTCAACATTGAAAAGCCCAACATTACCCGTCTTAAACCTGAGAACAATGTCATTTGGATCTCGGTCTATGGTGACCAATCTCTTAGAGAGATGAAAGAGCTGGCCAAGACCATTCGTGATGAAGTCGCTGCACTGCCCGCGATAACGCGAGCCCAGGTGACTGGCGTACGTGAATACGAAATTGCGATTGAATTATCGGAAGATAAACTGCGAGAGTACGGACTCACCTTCTCTCAAGTAGCACAAGCAGTACAGAACTCATCAATCGATCTGCCTGGCGGTTCAATTCGCGCTAAAGATGGCGATATTTTACTGCGTACAAAAGGACAAGCTTACACAGGTGACGATTTCGCTCAAATTGTGGTGAGTAGTCGTCCCGACGGCAGCCGCGTAATGCTGCCACAAGTGGCGACTATCAACGACGGTTTTGAAGAGAGACTCGAATACACTCGCTTCAATGGTCAGCCCGCGGCAATTATTGAAATATTGAGCGTTGATGATCAAAACGCGTTAGATATCTCTGCACAGGTAAAAGAATACATTGAGCAGAAACGCGAGTTCTTACCGACCGGCGCTAAACTCGATACTTGGGGTGACTTAACCCACTACCTAAAAGGTCGATTGAACATGATGCTGTCAAACATGTTTTATGGTGCCTTATTAGTGTTTGTTATTCTGGCGCTATTTTTGGAAATTAAGCTGGCGTTCTGGGTAATGGTAGGTCTACCGGTTTGTTTCTTGGGCGCCATGTTGGTCATGCCATTAGAGCCATTCTCACTGTCGATTAACTTATTAACACTATTTGCCTTTATTCTAGTGCTAGGGATCGTGGTGGACGATGCCATTGTCATTGGCGAAAGTGCCTATAGTGAAATAGAGCGATACGGGCATTCACTTGATAATGTGGTTAGAGGTGCCAAGAAAGTCGCGATGCCTGCGACATTCGGTGTACTCACCACCATCGCGGCCTTTGTGCCAATGTTGATGGTGTCGGGTCCACAGGGGATCATCTGGAAATCTATCGGCATGGTGGTTATCCTCTGTTTAATGTTCTCGCTATTGGAATCGAAACTGATTTTACCCGCACATTTAGCCCATATGAAACCACCCAAGCCACGTGATCAATTGGGCAGGTTAGGCCGTTTTAAAGCGGGTTTAAATGACAAGGTGCAGTACTTTATCCATAACAATTATCGCTCATTTTTAGAGCGCTGCATTGTAAATCGATATAACACCGTCGCCATCTTTACCGGTGTACTCATCCTGTCTATCGCACTGGTGGTTAGTGGTCAGGTACGTTGGGTGTTCTTCCCCAGTATTCCGTCAGACTTTATCCAAGTTCAGCTGCAAATGGATGAAGGTAGCTCAGAAGAAAATACCCTGCAAGTGGTTCAAGAAGTAGAGGAAGCACTCTACCGCATGAACGATGATATGGAAGGTGAACTCGGCTACCCGGTAGTAAAACACAGCTTTATTAATATGAGTTCTCGTACTTCTGCATTTATTTTTGCCGAGCTCACCAAGGGCGAAGAGCGCACTGTTGATGGCGAAACCATCGCTTCAGCTTGGCGTGAACAACTGCCTGAACTGCTTGCCGTTAAGAAACTCAATATTAATGCCAGCACCAATGACACTGGTGGCGATATTGCCTTTAGACTCACCTCAAGTAATCTTGAGCAATTGTCGCTTGCCTCTGCAGAACTGAAACAAAAGCTGCGAAGCTACGAAGGTGTTTACGACATTGCCGACAACTTCTCCTCTGGTAGCCAAGAGATCAAACTAAAGATCAAACCAGAAGCGGAAGCGCTTGGACTGACGCTGTCAGATCTAGCTCGCCAAGTTAGATACGGTTTCTACGGTTATGAAGCGCAGCGGATCTTGCGTAACAAAGAAGAAGTTAAAGTGATGGTGCGCTACCCACTTGAACAACGCCGCACAGTGGGTCATCTCGAGAATATGCTGATCCGTACACCAACCGGTGCAGCGGTGCCTTTTGGAACAGTTGCCCAAATTGAGCTAGGTGATTCGTACTCCTCCATTACTCGAGTGGATAGCAGAAGAGCGATAACGATTACCGCCAATGCTGATACCAACAAAGTGGAACCCTCCAAGGTTGTGTCAGAAATTCAAGAGGATTTCTTGCCGATACTGGCAAAAAAATATCCGAATATCTCGACTGCACTCGATGGTGGTAGCGCCGATGAACAAAGTGCACTTGTTAGCTTGATGCAAGGATTCTTCTTTGCGCTATTTACTATCTATGCACTCATGGCCATTCCGCTAAAGTCATATAGCCAACCTCTTATCATCATGTCGGTGATTCCGTTTGGTATGATTGGCGCGCTATTTGGTCACTTTATCCTCGGTCTAAACATGAGTATTTTGAGCTTGTGTGGCATTGTTGCTCTTGCGGGAGTGGTGGTGAACGATTCATTGATTTTGGTCGATTTCGTTAACCGTGCGCGCGCAGAAGGCCATTCGATAGTGCAATCAGCTGTCGACTCTGGTTGTTACCGATTCAGGGCAATTATCTTAACCTCACTGACAACATTTGTCGGCTTAGTGCCTATTTTGTTAGAGAAGAGCTTACAGGCTCAAATCGTTATCCCGATGGCCGCCTCTCTTGCATTTGGTATTTTGTTCTCAACCGTAGTGACGCTAATTTTGGTGCCTTTACTGTACATAATCCTTGATGATATCAAACGCACTTCTAGTAGATTCTATCAGTGGTGGTGGCAACCAAAAGCTGAAGCTGAAGCTGACCAGTCACCAGAGCAGGTATCAAACTAGAGACACTTTATTATTGTACTGAATAAAAGGAGGCCAATGGCCTCCTTTTTTACGCCTCCAACATTAGCGACCACTAAATACGTATCAATCGATGTTCAGTGGAGAAAAATAGAAATACTCGATCCAGCAAACAGAATAAGTACAGTGCATTCGCTAAGCTGAATCCCCTTTTGCTAGCGACCCAAAATAATGACAACGACTGCACCGACACAAACTGAAGCCACCCTTGTTTATGATATCCGTACCAGTCGCTATTTGAACATTACCGGCAGATGCACTTTACGTTGCCAATTCTGTCCAAAACATAATGGCAGCAAACAGGTACACCAATATCAACTAGGGCTCGATCGTCAACCTAGTGCTGAAGAAGTGATTGCACTGCTTGGCGATACCTCTAAATTCGATGAATATGTTTTTTGCGGATACGGAGAGCCAACGCTTAATTTGCCAACATTATTAAACGTAGCGAAAGAGATAAAAACACGAGGAGGCAAGGTAAGAGTCAACACGGATGGATTAGGCAATCTATTCCACAAGCGCAACATTCTACCTGAGCTAGCAGAATGTATTGATAGCCTGTCAATATCGCTTAATGCCGATACCGCCGCCAGCTACCAAGCGCATTGCCAACCTAAATTGAAAGGCGCTTATCCCGCGGTACTCGAATTTATAGAACAAGCCCCACGTTATATTGCCGACGTACAGGTTTCAGCCATTAACGGCTTAGCCGGTGTCGACATTGATGCCTGTCGAGAATTAGTCGAAGCAGCAGGCGCTACGTTTAAGCAAAGGGAGTTAGACGTCGTAGGTTAAAGGCACATTTAACGACTCAGCGACTATTCTATCGAGTCCGTTAAACATAACTTCAGCCTCAGCCTAGAGCAGAGGCAAAGTAACGGTGCACCAAGGCTGAATTAATTACATATATAGCCGAATTGGTATAACATGGCGTTTATAATAACCATCAGAATTAGCGATTGATGTTAACCCGAAAATTACCTCTACTTATCAATGCTCAAGGGATCCAGTGGTCCCAACAACGAATTTTGGCAGCGGCAAGTCAAATCGGCATATTAATAATATCGGTTATTATTTTTACGAATATTATCATCACTTTAGGTGAGAGACGTTTACAAGAAGACTGGGCGACACAACGCTACAGCGAGCTACAAGCTGTTGGTACTCTGATTGCTGACAAAGTCTCTTTCCAGCAATTTAGAACACAGATGTTTGCCACCTCAGAACTATTAAATCGTTACATGAAACTCCCGAGTGAGCCAAACCTAGCCAAGTTACAAGATAATTGGCACATCATTGTTGATAACATCCCTGAACTGCTCGGTATTGCGTTATATGACCCACAAGGTCAACTCAAATTTGCCACCGATGAAGAGTTTGGCCATCACGCACTGCCACCGTCTTTACTGGGAAATTCACGTAATATGGGCGGCAACGAGATCTACACCTCCCCGCTCGAATTTAGCCCAGTTAATGGCAAATTAGAGCCCTATTTGTATCAGCTTGCTTGGCTGGAGAATCCAGACCAAACCGTTAGAGGTTATTTGGTCGCCTATAACTCAATGTCACGCATGTTGCAAAATATTAAGCCTGCTTATTCCAGTCAACAAGCACCGTTAATGATGCTCGACACACAAGGTTTGCTCTACTCCGGTGTGATCGAATCACCCACTATTGGTCGACTACCTGAAACGATGGGCGGCAGCCTTAAGCAATCTTACCCTGCACTTTGGCGAAAGATTGCCGCAAGTAATTTCGGCCAATTCCACGGTGACGATGCCACGTTTGTTTACCTTAAAGTCGAGTTGACCACTCAGTATGAGACTCGCCGTGAATACTTTTTGCTGTCCTACGTTAAAAACGATGACATTGCAGCCAAGTTTGAACAGTGGCGTAATATCCTCATGGGGGGCGCTACCCTATTCACCTTGTTAGCCTGTTTTGTCATTTACCTAACCCATGCCTATCGTATGGTTCATCGCTCTCGTGACTTCTGTATTGATCTCGCCAATCGACTATTCAACACCGATTCTGGTTACATCATTGTCAATGATGCGGGTCGAGTGCTCAGTGCCAACCCTATGGCTGCTAAGCTACTCTCTCTTCAAATAGATGAACTGTCTGACCGTAGCTTACAACGCATATTACACATGGACGATGATCAATTTCATGCCCTGTCAGAACAGTTAATAGCTAACCATGAGTGGCAAGGCGAGCTTGATAGCGATGCTTCAGAGTGCGCTAGATTGTCAGTAAGACTTCGACTTGAAATTGATATGAATAACGGTCAAAACTACACCTTAGTCACTTTTGAAGATGTCGGGGAGCTAAAACATAGCCAAGAGGAAGCAAAGTTAAATCAATTGCTCAATGATAATCCAATAGCCACGGTTCTCTCAGATGCTAAAGGTGTCATCATAAAATCTAATCAGGCATTTAATACGCTGATGCAGGTTAAAGATAGCCGTAAGCTACAAATTACCGATCTGCTCAATGAAGAGTTTAAACAAAAGTGGCCGCAAATATCACAGCAATTGATGATTAAAGGCACTTGGCAAGGTCAGATATTCTCATCAAACAATCGTGCTAATGACGCCTGTATGTTGGCAACATTGAAGAGCCATTTAGACAGTTCAAACGATATTGAATATATTGTCTGTACCTTTGAGCGGGCTAAATCAAGACTCCATGCTAATGACCCAAAAAGTTTAGTGCCACATCGCAGTACCATATTTAGCGATCGCCGTGATCTTGAACGTTACTTTAATGATATGAGCCAAGCGAAAAAAGACTTCTCAAGTCTTATGTTGCTCGATATTGCCGCCGAAGGCATGCTCAGCCACATGAGTGATAGTGGCCAACTAGAAAGTCGGCAAAAAGAGGTCGAAATACAGTTATTAAGGGAGCTACCAAACCGATACCAAATGTCTCGCTGGCAGCTTGGTAAGCTCATTATCATGTTACCCGATACAGATTCAGACCAAGCGCATTACTTTGCGATTGATACCCTTGCCAAGCTCAAAGACAATGGGCTAGGAGAAGGTATCTGCATCGGGATAGCTGCCTACCAAGGTGGGCAGGAGCTCGAACAGTTCTTGAGTAATGCAGAAGTCGCCCTTAAACGGGCCAAACAAACTGATGAGCAAAATATCTGCCAAGCATTTACCCGTCAGATGTTTTAAGCGGCTAAATGGATCCTTTAGCTGGGGTGAGTCTCAGCATGTTCGGCTGCAGCATCGGGTGCTAGCAGCTCATCTTCATACGGTGCTTCATCCATATTTCTCATCCCAGAAGGAAGGTCACTTTCTGTGATTTCAATAATGGTAGAGCGATTCATGGTTATCTTATAACGTGCATACTGAGGTTCATCACGCCCCTCTTTTAACACAAGAATAAGGTTAACTTGATATCGCCGCTCCACAGATTCATTACTAATCTTACCCTCATGTTCCTTATAGATTTTTGCTTTACCACGTTCCAAATTTCGAGCAAAGGGCACTAAGCTAAAGTTGACCTGTTCTTGGATCCTTGAGTACCCCGCTAAAAAACCTTTAGCCGATACTCGAGTATGAATACCGTAATGCAAAATCTCTGCATCCACTTTATTTTGACTATGGCGCCTTTTTAAGATCTCGGAAACCTTAATTGGCAGCTCGTTTTTTCGCATAAAGTCGAGCCACATTAGTTGCTTAGCAATAGGTAACTTACTAGTGGTATCTTGCAGTAAACGACTCCAGCGAGGACGGCCGCGCTGTATTAAGCGCCACAATGCATTACGAATGTCGTCTTTAAAGATCTCTCTGAAACCATAAATCACTGCAAGAGTGAGCACTAAGGCAATGGTTAAACCACTAAATACACCTTGGGCTTTTATAATCAATGTTGAAACCACCAACATAACCATCGCCGTCGCAATACCCGTAGTCATCTTTTTAAGGCCTACCCCTAACGGTTTAAGCTCCTCTTTTAGCACCACCCCTTGTTGTATTAACCGACGTAGTAGGTGCATTTTATTAGCGATACGATTGGGATCTTTTATGGTCTTAGAGGAGTTATATTTATGGGCGTCTCGGTATTGTGATTCCGCTCGACACAAGGCCACGACACTTTCCGTTATCTCGTTAAAATCACTGCTTCTAGGCGCATGAGCCAGTAATTTCAATAACCGTTGTTCACACAACCACGACAAATAATTATCGGCATTTTCGAAATAAGACTTCCACTTTTCATCACTGGGTTCATTTCGCCTAAAACGCTTGAGTAGATGAATAACCTGCTCACTTAACTCTTCAAGCGAGACGTAAAACTGCTCTAAATCTTCAACTTGAGAAAGTTCTTTACTGTCCGTTTCAATGGCAACTGCAAATTGATAAGCAAATAAATTGAGGTAAAGTCTGAACTCCTCTACCGTGCGCTTTTTTTGACTCACAAAACGACTTTGCACTAGCGGCAGGTGTAACCCAGATGAGTAATATGAACGTCGGCCAGTAATAGAAGAATGATAGTAGTCGTCTTCATTCAAGCTTTGGGAGTTAATTCCCATCTCTTTAGGCAGGAAAAAATACAGATCTAAACGACGGTTGTCGCCGACTTCCATCTGGTGCAGAAATTTAATTGATAGTGATTCTTCTTGCTTAACTCTAACTTTAGCCACAAATATCCTTTAAATGCATTTCAAAACAAATACATCGGACTGATAATTATAGTCTAATACGTATCGAGAAAGTTAAACTCAGTTAGATTTTTTAAAAGAAAAATCATAACAATGAATAAAACTTCACCATTAAAGTTCATGCCAAATTACTGTATTTCACATGCCCAAAGCGCATTACGTTCACTGATTTGAATAATGACAGAACCCTGAGATTTATCCATCTCTAACACTTTAATGTAGAACGGCTGCCCATTACGTTCATCACCATCATTGATAGATTTTTTGACGATATCAATTGTTTCCCCCATATAATCACTTATCTTTTCTAGAAATTTATCATGCTTTAAATCAGCATCTTGTAGTCTTATTTCATAAGTTAAAATGGGGGCTGAAATGTGTACAAGCTCACCATAGGATGTCATTTCAGCTTGTTCACTACCATGATGAGTGTAGACAATGTGGAACTCAATTTGTTGACCCACTCGATGAACATCAAACTTTAAACCACCCGATAAGAACATCGATTGCTTGGCATCATAAACATCTGAATGACAGACCAAACTAATATCTTCATTGGGCTCAACCAAATAGTCCAATGCCATACACAGCCCCAGAATAAAGATCAAGGTGACCAGTATTGGCGTTGAACTAAAACCGATAAATAACGCTTTGGTTAGGCTTCTATTCACAAAAACCTGCCGTTTTTAGCCAAGAGTCGTTGATAAAATCCCAGTTTCCTTCGATGTTCAATACTTTAAAGTTCCTAAACGCCTCGCCTTTATCGACGTTATCTTGCATCACGAAATTAAGCATGTTCCCAGTTGGGGATGAAGCTACATAGATTTGATGCCAGCTCACCTTGTTACAACGCTCTATTTTCATTGCGATATTTTTAAACCGTGCTTCAAAGGTGAATAGCGCTTCATTTGATGAGTAGATCGGTACTAACACTGACTTTTTGTCATCGAGTAATAGTTTCTCAGGTAGGGAAAAGCGGATACAGGGCGTCGTTTCAAAATGCGTTGCTAAGAACACCACGAGCATGACACCAAGCAGCAAAAGCATAGAGAATTGTTTAATCGGCAGTGCTTCATAGGGGCTATTCTGCATCTGCACTTTCGCTTTGGTATGCAGTAGATAACCTTGATTAGTGACAACCTCTATTATCGAGGCGGTATCACTGCCTAAGAATGCTTTTATGTGCGTTATCGCCAGTGCGATGTCTTGCATCGTCACAACCAGCGGGAGCAAATTGAAACACAAAGATTCAGTCGATACGACTTGACCTCTAGATGACATCAAATCACGCATCACTAGAAATTCAATATTCGATAAAGGGTGCGTTTGAGCAGTCTCAGTGTTCACCAACTGCTTTAACTCAATATCAAATCTGACTGGACCTATAAACACATTAACCACTCTGACAATTTCAATGGTTGTCAGTTTACTGTTTATCGGCCTTTACGTCCGTGATCAATCAGTGCTAGGAGAGTGTCAATTACACTTTCGTGAACTCCACCACACTAAGTTTATTTAACAATCACAATCACTTAATACAAGCTGTAACTTTTGTTGCGTGAAGGTGTACTACGATACAAGCAAGCACAAACAACCTATGCATTGTAAACACAAAAAAGTACATTATAAAAAAAGACACCTATGGAATAGGTGTCTTTTAACAGATAAATCTCAAACGTTATTTACTGCGTTATCACTAGAAAGCGTATAACAATGTCATGTTTGTTTCGGTATCTGTGCTTTTCTTATCGTCTAACGGCTCGCTGTTATATCGAACAATAACCGCAAATTTCATTGCTAATGCGCCAATAACGTTCGCTGTAATCGCTGTTTCTGAACGTCCTTCTAAGCTATCGCCATAATCAGCAATAAATTGCTGACTAAACTTAGAGGTTTCACTAATATCGTAGCTAAAGTTCATTGCACCGTGTGCCACTACGCTATCTTCATTATCGTAACCCAGTAAGGCCGACTGCTCGTCATCAAGCTGCTTATAAATGTAACCAGGACCGACTTCAGCACTAAGGTACATATTGCCACTGTCGATAAATTTATGACCGTAACCAGTAGAAGCAATGGCTTTGAAATCATAACCCGTAAAAGGGTCAACTTCATAATTACCGGTGATATACATATAGTTCTTTTCATCGAACTTATAATCACCTTGAACGCCAGCGTAATAACGTTTAGCCGTCACTTCACTGGTATCTTCTTTATAAAGGCCTTCAAATAGGTATTGGTTTTCCCAATTACCAAGCTCTTGCATCAACTTTAAACGCGCTTTTACTGATGAAGTATCAGTATTACCCGTTGTTAACGTCGCGCCTAATTCAGCTTCACCAGCGAAGGTCTTATCGCCTTCTACAAAGTCAGCCCCAGCATGTGCAGCAAAAGGAGCCGCCATGACGACAGCCATTGCCGTTAGTAATGTTTTCATTTTGTAACCACTCCGTTCACTCAATACCCTAAAATTCGCCGCGATATTAACATTTAGCGCTGTAAATTGAAAACCTACCGCATCATTATCTAACTGTTTTATCACTCAATCTAGATTGCTAGAATCTGCACTCAGCGATTTTAAAAATCAAACACTGAAATATTCTTATATTTATCCAAACAACTTAGGGACTGTATTATTGCTGACAGCCACAAACCGTTTTAACCCCAGAACAGATAAATTAGCCATGTGAAACACCAATTTATCAGTCCTCATCTGCTGACAATACCGAATTATCGGCTGAGTTTCAGCTCAATAAGTATTGATGCTAAAGAAGTTCAAATTGGGCTGCGACAATGGCAGATATCACCTCTTTTTGATAAAAAAATACCTGCACTAGGCAGGTATTTTTATCTAAGACGCTTATTTAAGCGCCATTAGCAGTAATGCTTACTTAATCTGCGGATCAAGTTCGCCAGACTGATAAGCTTTATACATCGCTTGCAGCGACTTAGGCTTGATCTTAGAGCCCATACCAGCACAACCAAAGGCTTCGTAACGAGTAGTACAGATGTCTGCCATTGCTTCCATAGACGCCTTCAAGAATTTACGTGGATCAAATTCTGTTGGGTTTTCAGCAAGGAACTTACGTACTGCGCCCGTTGATGCTAGACGCAAATCAGTATCGATATTAACTTTACGTACGCCGTGCTTGATACCTTCAACGATCTCTTCTAGCGGTACGCCGTAAGTTTCAGGAATAGCACCACCATATTGGTTAATAATTTCTAACCATTCTTGTGGCACTGAAGATGAACCGTGCATCACTAGGTGAGTATTGGGAATACGTGCATGGATCTCTTTGATACGGTCAATACGTAGCACGTCACCGGTAGGTTTACGGCTAAACTTGTATGCACCATGGCTAGTACCAATCGCGATAGCGAGTGCATCTACGTGAGTGTCAGCAACAAAACGAGCCGCTTCTTCAGGTGTCGTTAGCATTTGATCCATGCTTAAGATACCCACAGCGCCAATACCATCTTCTTCGCCAGCTTCACCGGTTTCTAAGCTACCTAGACAACCGATTTCACCTTCAACAGAAACACCACATGCGTGTGCAAATGCCACGGTACGGCGAGTCACGTCAACGTTGTAATCGTAAGATGCAGGTGTTTTACCATCCGCCATCAAAGAACCGTCCATCATTACAGATGACATACCCAATTGGATTGAACGCTGACAAATATCAGGATCGGTACCATGATCTTGGTGAATACAGACAGGGATATCTGGGTACTGCTCAAGTGCTGCAGCCATTAGATATTTAAGGAACTGCGGACGAGCATACTTACGTGCTCCCGCTGACGCCTGAACAATAACAGGGCTGTCTGTCGCTTCAGCTGCTTGCATGATTGCACGCATCTGTTCTAAGTTGTTAACATTAAACGCAGGTACGCCATATCCATGCTCTGCTGCGTGATCTAACATTTGACGTAGGGAAATTAAAGCCATTTTTTACTCCAATAATAGGGTGATTTGACTCACCGAGGTCGCTATCGTTTGGATTGATTTTTATGCGATTAAGTCATCAGCATTCTTGCTTTAAACTCAACTGCGGTTACTGGTATTTATTATAGTTTTTATATTGCTGATTTTGATGACAGCATTACTGGCGGCTAGTTTACTCTCGACTAAAATCGATTAAAACCCCTACCAGTAACCCATCTAACAAAAACTGTGTTTTCTTACTTACCACGGCTCTCTAGCATTGCCACAGCAGGAAGTTCTTTGCCTTCTAAAAACTCAAGGAAAGCACCGCCACCGGTTGAGATATAAGACACTTTATCTGCGATACCATACTTATCAACGGCCGCTAAAGTATCGCCACCACCGGCGATAGAGAAGGCATTAGATTCAGCAATCGCTTGAGCGATACGCTTAGTGCCTTCACCGAATTGGTCAAATTCAAACACGCCCACCGGGCCATTCCAAACAACCGTGCCCGCATTTTTGATAATTTCAGCTAACGCCGCTGCGCTATCTGGACCAATATCAAAAATCATATCGGTATCTAGCACTTCGCTAACATCTTTAAGTGTCGCTGTTGCTGTCGGGCTGAACTCACTTGCAACGACCACATCAGTCGGCACTGGAATGTCACCGCCACGGCTTTGGGCGTTAGCCACTAAGCGCTTAGCTTCATCAATCAAGTTAGCTTCGTATAGGGACTTACCCACTTTATGACCGGCTGCAGCAACGAAAGTATTAGCAATACCGCCACCCACAACGAGCTGATCAACTTTAGTTGATAAGCTTTCTAGTACCGTCAGCTTAGTTGACACCTTTGAACCACCCACAATCGCCACCATTGGGCGCGCTGGGTTATCAAGTGCTTTGCCTAAGGCAGTAAGCTCACCCGCGAGTAAAGGGCCAGCACATGCAATGGGAGCATGTAAACCAACACCGTGAGTCGATGCTTGTGCTCTATGCGCGGTGCCAAAAGCATCCATAACGTATACATCACAAAGGGCCGCCATTTTCTTAGCTAATGCTTCGTCGTTTTTCTTCTCGCCAACGTTGAAACGAACGTTTTCAAAAACAACCACTTCACCGACTGCAGCGTCAACACCATCAAGGTAATCACTGGCTAGGCTAACCGGACAATCTAGCGCTTTTGTTAAGTAATTAACCACTGGCTGCATTGAAAACTCAGCGTTAAACTCACCTTCAGTTGGACGTCCAAGGTGAGACATCACCATCACAGCAGCACCCTTTTCAAGCGCAAGCTTAATGGTTGGCAGCGATGCACGTAGACGCGCATCACTTGTTACCACACCGTCACTTACAGGCACGTTGAGATCTTCACGAATAAGCACACGCTTACCTTGAAGGTCTATGTCTTGCATATTAAGAATCGCCATTTCATGCTTCCTTACGATTTAAGTTAAAGTTAAAAATTAAAGTAAAAACAAAACTGGATGTTGACGACGCGGGACGGAACACCGAGTCAGCAAACAAATATCTTAGCCTAAACGTTTTTGGCAGCGCGTACTGCGCTGATCATCTCTAAACTGGTATCGAGCATGCGATTAGCAAAGCCCCATTCGTTATCACACCAAAGTAATAACTTCACCAGATGACCATCGCTAACGCGAGTTTGCGTACCATCGACAATGCTTGAACGTGGGTCATGGTTAAAATCACACGACACTAATGGTTCATTAGTGTAGCCAACAACCCCAGAGTACGAACCTTCGGTAGCCTGTTTAAGTACCTTGTTAACTTGTTCGATATCGACGCGCTTATTGAGCGTAACGGAAAGGTCGATAGCGGTAACATTAATGGTTGGAACACGTACTGAGATGGCTTCAAACTTATTTTTCATGTGAGGCAAGATGCGCTCAATACCACGGGCCAATTTAGTATCGACGGGAATAATCGATTGTCCGGCGGCGCGGGTTCGACGCAGATCATCATGATAAGCATCGATCACTTGCTGATCATTCATCGCTGAGTGGATAGTGGTAATAGCACCACTTTTTACTTGAAAATGTTTATCGAGTACATCAATCACTGGCACAATACAATTGGTGGTGCAGGAAGCGTTCGATACTATGGTATGTTCAGCTCTTAGCAGATCATGATTCACGCCATAGACAATGGTGGCATCCACATCACTTGATGATGGGTTGCTAATAAGGACTTGTCTCGCACCCGCTTTAATGTGCGCCTCGCAAGCTTGCCTGTCGTTAATCACTCCGGTAGCTTCAAACACAATATCAATGCCCATCTCTTGCCAAGGCAAGTTTTCAGGGTTGGGTTCATGTAACAGCTTAATAGCATCATCACCAATGATCATATGTTGATCATGTAATTTAACTTGGGTGTGAAAACGTCCATGGGTAGTGTCGTACTGGGTTAAGTGCAGCATCGCTTCAGGCTTTGCCAACTCATTAATCGCCACGATTTGAATTCGATCGCGTTTTTCAGACTCGTAGACCGCACGAAGAATTGAACGCCCGATACGGCCGTAACCATTAATAGCGACTCTTATCATTAACTATTTTACCTTTGTTACTGGCTGATTTCTTGATACAACAACGGCCTACCGCAATTGGTAAGCCGTAGTATCATAGAGCATCAATAGACGCAATCGACAAACTAACCTAATGGCTAGTTTGCCTGTGCATCATTAGCTTTATTGCTAAAGCTAAAGCAAATTATAGACCGTTAACGGTTGCTACAACATTCTCTACTGTAAAGCCGAAGTGCTTCAGCAAGTCTCCACCAGGGGCTGACTCACCAAAGGTTGTCATACCAACAATAGCGCCGTTGAAACCAACATACTTATGCCAGAAATCAACGTGAGCGGCTTCAATAGCCACACGCTTAGTCACGCTGCTTGGCAATACTGACTCTTTATAAGCAGCATCTTGCTTGTCGAACTCGTTAGTCGAAGGCATAGAAACAACACGTACTTTCTGACCTTGTTCTGTAAGCGCCGCAGCTGAATCCATTGCTAACTGAACTTCGCTGCCGGTAGCAATAAGGATTAAGTCTGGCGTACCAGCACAATCACTCAGTACATAACCACCTTTAGCCACGTTAGCTAATTGCTCAGCGCTGCGTGCTTGTGCTTTCAGACCTTGGCGACTAAAGATGAGTGATGTTGGAGCATCACGACGCTCAATAGCACTCTTCCAAGAGACAGCTGTTTCTGCTGCATCACATGGACGCCATACCGTCATGTTAGGTGTCATACGCAAGTTAGCAAGTTGCTCAACTGGCTGATGAGTTGGACCATCTTCACCTTGACCGATAGAGTCATGGGTATAAACGAAGATGTTCTGAATGCCCATCAAGGCAGACATACGGACTGCGTTACGTGCATATTCCATAAACATCATGAACGTTGCGCCGTAGTTGATGAAACCACCATGCAGTGATGCACCATTCATAATGCCGCTCATACCGAATTCACGTACACCGTAGTAGATGTAGTTACCGGCTGCATCGTCTTGAATACCTTTAGAACCAGACCATAGCGTTAAGTTAGAACCGGCAAGGTCAGCAGAGCCGCCAAGTAGTTCAGGTAACATAGCACCGAAAAAGCCAATCGCGTTTTGTGATGCTTTACGGCTGGCAATGCCTTCCGCTTTATCTTGAGACTCTTGAATAAAGGCGTTTGCCTTTTCTTCAAATTCTGCAGGAAGTTCGCCCGTGATAACACGACGCTTATATTCAGCAGCTAGCTCAGGGAAAGCAGCAGTATAAGCTGCAAACTTCTCGTTCCAGCTTGCTTCGTTTGAAGCGCCAGAATCTTTAGCATCCCAACCTTCATAAACGGTTTCAGGAATTTCAAATGCAGCGTGATCCCAACCAAGGAACTCACGTGCAGCTGCAATTTCAGCGTCACCCAGTGGTGCGCCGTGGCAGTCATGGCTGCCAGATTTGTTTGGCGAACCAAAACCGATGGTGGTTTTGCAACAGATCATTGTTGGCTTGTCAGTGACAGCCTTAGCAGCTTCGATTGCCGCGCGGATAGCATTGCTATCGTGGCCATCTACGTCAGCAATAACATGCCAGCCGTAAGCTTCGAAACGCTTAGGTGTATCATCGGTAAACCAACCTTCAACATGGCCATCAATAGAGATACCGTTGTCATCCCAGAAAGCCACAAGCTTACCAAGACCTAACGTTCCTGCTAATGAACATGCTTCATGAGAGATACCTTCCATCAAACAACCATCACCTAAGAAGCAGTATGTGAAGTGATCAACAATATCGTGACCTGGCTGGTTGAACTGTGCAGCCAATGTCTTTTCAGCAATCGCCATACCAACCGCGTTACTAATACCAGCGCCTAATGGGCCAGTCGTTGTTTCAACACCTGGAGTGTAACCATATTCAGGGTGACCCGGTGTTTTAGAATGCAACTGACGGAAGTTTTTCAACTCTTCAATTGGCAATGCGTAACCCGTAAGGTGCAGCAAAGAGTATATAAGCATAGAGCCATGACCATTTGATAATACAAAACGGTCACGATCAACCCACTCAGGGTTGTTTGGGTTGTGCTTAAGGAAATCATTCCATAGCACTTCAGCGATGTCAGCCATCCCCATTGGTGCACCTGGGTGACCAGAATTGGCTTTTTGAACGGCATCCATGGTTAATGCACGGATTGCGTTAGCGAGTTCTTTACGAGATGACATGCTCTCTCCTGCGTAGTGTTGGGGTATTGAGGCTTAGATCTAGCGAAGGAGGCAGCAACTTTGGTATTTGCTTTACCTTCACTACAGCAAAATTTGGAGCCATATTTTCGCCTACTAGACTGTAGGACGCAAATTTAATTCGCCCAGAATGAAAAAATCGATACATATTAGCCAATAGCGATGACAAGCTAACCATATTTAACAACACGTTAACCCACCTTTAGAGCACTAAATCTTAGTTAAAATAAGATATTTATCTATTTGCTAGCGAACCCAAGGTGCATTGATCATTTTTTTATCAGAACAAGTACCAAAATAACACCGCTAACAACAACTTTATCAGCAACTTATACAAACTTCAGCTTATTAACCATGTATTTATTAAGGACATAATAGCGTGGATTACTGCACAAAATTAACTGAAAGGGGGTGTCTTCTTTTTTGTTTTCCACTAAGATAGCCGTCTAGATGTAGATACTTCTACACATTCAAATTGTATAAAGACGAGATTTTCCATCATGGCAAAGCACTTGTTCACCTCTGAGTCTGTCTCAGAAGGTCATCCAGATAAAATCGCCGATCAGATTTCTGATGCGGTATTAGACGCAATTTTGGAGCAAGATCCAAAAGCACGCGTAGCATGCGAAACTTATGTCAAAACTGGCATGGTTATGGTTGGCGGTGAAGTGACTACTTCAGCCTGGGTTGATATCGAAGAGATCACCCGTAAGACCGTACGTGAAATCGGTTATACCCATTCTGATATGGGTTTTGACGCCGACTCTTGCGCTATATTAAATGTCATTGGTAAGCAGTCTCCAGACATTAACCAAGGTGTTGATCGCGCAGACCCTAAAGAACAGGGTGCCGGTGACCAAGGTCTTATGTTTGGTTATGCCAACAACGAAACTGACGTACTTATGCCTGCGCCGATCACGTATGCACACAAGCTCGTGAAACGTCAGTCTGAAGTACGTAAAGACAAGACGCTTTCGTGGTTACGTCCTGATGCGAAAAGCCAAGTGACTTTTGCTTATAACAGTGATGGCAGCATCCATGGTATCGACGCCGTTGTGCTTTCTACACAGCATAGCGAAGACGTCAACCAAGCCGATCTCATTGAAGGCGTAATGGAAACCATCATCAAGCCAATACTACCGGCTAAGTGGTTATCTAAAGACACTAAGTACTTCATCAACCCAACTGGCCGTTTTGTTATCGGTGGTCCAGTAGGTGATTGTGGTCTAACCGGTCGTAAGATCATCGTTGATACTTATGGCGGTATGGCTCGTCACGGTGGTGGTGCTTTCTCAGGTAAAGACCCATCAAAAGTTGACCGCAGTGCAGCATACGCAGCACGTTACGTTGCAAAGAACATTGTTGCAGCCGGTCTTGCTGATCGTTGTGAGCTACAAGTGTCTTATGCCATTGGTGTTGCAGAGCCAACATCAATCAGCATCGAAACATTCGGCACTGCTAAAGTGGCTGAAGAGTTATTGATTGATCTAGTACGTCGTCACTTCGACCTACGTCCATATGGCTTAACAGAGATGTTAAACCTAGCCCGCCCAATCTACCTTGCGACGGCAGCATATGGCCACTTTGGTCGTGAAGAGTTTCCTTGGGAAGCAACAGATAAAGCAGAAGCACTCCGTGCTGACGCAGGTATTTAATCGTTATCGATTAATTCAGTGTTGTTTGTCCAACGCTAATAAAAACCGCCTAAGGGCGGTTTTTTAATGCCATAATTTCAGCTTCCAGCAACAACAATGAGTATTAAAGTGCAATTAACTTGGTTAGCGGCTAATGATCGCATCGAGGTGAAGAAGTTCTATCACCAACATATGCCCTATGCACGGCTGCTGCAGAAAGAGTCACTCTGCGTGTTGACTCAAGCCGACTCGACTTCGGCTAATAGCGTTGAAATCACTTGTTCTAAAATTATTTGCTCTGAAATAGTAGCCAGCGCCCGTATTCGACCGATCGGCCAATTATCGATTCTTACAGGTATGTTGGTACATCCTGATTTTCGTGGTCAAGGTGTTGGGCATCGGTTGATGCGCCAGCTTTCGCCTGTTCTCTGTGATGGTAAAACTTACATTTTTGCCTTGGTGCATTTAGAAGGGTTTTATGCGCAACATGGGTTTACTGTCATTGAGGACGCACCAAATGACATTGCGCAGTTGTTTTTGAAGTATCAAAGGGGTAGTGAAAGGTTGGTGTTAATGGGGTTAACCCCTTTAAATCCTTATAGTTAGACTGCGTCTAACAACTAACTCAATCAAGTTCCGCTTGATAAAGGTCGTGAGCTTCCAGCTCACACACGGGCAAAAGGGGTACAACAGCTTCCCCCTCTTGCATCACCCGAGCCGCCCCGACGAAGTTGTCTTCCTCGTACTTATTCGAAATAGCCTAACGCTTCCGATGGGACATCCTGTCCCGCGAAAGCTATGCCCACATCCGTGTGGGCATTACGGACTTTGGCTTATAAAGAGTCTTCAACGTACTTCGGCAACTCCGATGGGGAATGGGTGTATTTTGTGGGTCTGTAATGGCTTGTTAGTCATTAGATATCAGACCAAAGGGTACAGATCGTTATTGGACAGAAACGATTTAGAGCTAAAGCTCTTGGAGTAATGAATTTCATTAGGGAAAATGTGGTAAACGGATATGTGGTAACGCCCCAATAAGGGGCTAAAAATAGTTGGTTAAAATAAGCGACGCAGGAGCAAAAACCAACTGTTTTTAGTCCTGCTTAATTGGCTTGTTATACGTACTATTTACGACTGTGTTCTTTTATGGATTTATTAATTGCATCTACTTGCTCTTGTTTTCGTTTACGACAATCAACTCTATCTTGAGCGTGGCCTTGCTCACATTTTGATGATGCGCCATCACTCGCTATTACAGCCGATGTTCCTGAATAAACGGCATCAAATACAGGGTTACCAGTATAAATACTGCCGCATGAAGTCAATAATAATAGACAGGTGAAATATAAAATCTTCATGAATCACAGAATCCTTGTGGTACGTATAACGCCCACATTAAGCGGACTGAAATTGTTTGCCAAACTTGTTGAGGAACGAAACATGGCAAACTGTTTTAGTTCCGTTTAAATTGACTTGTTATGCAGTTTCCTCGACAGGCAATTTAATTTCAAGAAGCTTGTTAACATCAGCGACATTACAAAGCGTTGTAATATCACTGATATCTCCAACATCCAAAAGTAACGGTTCTTTACCTGTAACTCCAGTATCAAAAGCAAAACGGTACTCTTTCTGATGACAGTACTCATTTCGCTTTTTAAATACAGCCTCTTCTTCTCCAAAAGTACCACTGAAAGAATCTGGATTATAGTAATCGACTAAGCATGCATTTAACCCATAATTGTTCTTTTCTGTTGCGGCTTTAACACGCTCAACAAATTGTGTGAAATTTGTAACTACAACAGCATGCTTTCCTAAATTTAAACAATCCTCAGGGATTTCTAATTGCTTTTTAAAAGCACCTAAGCTTTCATGTGATAAGCTTTCAAATTCACCACTGTGTGCTGCATATATACAAAAGACATTTAGATGATCATGCCAATTCATTTTGACAGAAACTGGCCCAGCTAAATCAGTCAATGTTCTTCCATTAATCTCAAGTTTAATTTGATCTGGTTGGAACCAACTGACAACTCCTTCATGCATATCTCCACGGTTAGAGTATTGGTCTTCTTCTAGATTTCTAAAATAGGAAAGTCTGTTTGCAAAAAGTTTTCCATTTCTAAAGTCGTTAGCGTATTTTTCATCATCAAAAATTTTCACTAGGAAAAATATAGTTTTCTTCAAGCTACCTCCAAGAACTGCATAACATTTTAATATACGGCTTGCGCGTTTTGCCAAACCTTGTTGAAAAATCGTGCACAGTAAAAATGCTTAAAAGTTCATGAATAACAGCTTATTAAACATTTACGCTTAAGATTGTATCCAATACACCTAGGGAGAAAAGTGAGTCGCACACTTTGCTTTCCGGTTATCTGAACTTTTCATGAACGCACACTTACATCTTACTGAATTTATACAAGTTACTAACACTGCACAATAGTAAAGCGTGAATTGAATCTAAGAAAGTGATCTGTTTCCACAAAAAAACCAATAATACTGTATTTCCAAGCACCCTTTCTTACTTAATCTAATGCTGCTTGCGTCTATGACGTTTGAGCTTTTCTGACTCGTTATGGGCAAAAGTAAGTTCCAAAACTAACAGAAAACACCAGTTCCCCATCGGAGTTGCCGAAGTGCGTTGGAATAAATCGCGTGATGCCGACATGGATGTCGGCGTAGCTTTCGCGGGGCAGGCCGTTCTTTGGCATCCATGCCATCACGGCATTCATGAATCCATTCACATCAGATGCCCCATCGGAAGCGTTAGCGATTTATCCATAAGCACAAGGGTGACAACTTCGTTAGGGGCGCTGAGGGTTTGTTAAGGGGGACAAGCGCTTTCCCCCTTGGCTCGGGTGCGGGCGAAGCGCCGCGACGTTAATTGTTAGACGCAGTCTAACTTAAAGGTCAGGCGTTGCCAGATAAGTGGCATGGCCACGACTTTAGTTGTTAGACGCAGTCTAACTTAAAGGTCAAACGGAGTTTGATTTACCCGCTAGGGTGCGGGATGGAATCCCACGACGTTGGTCAGTTGTAACCTGACACAACTATGACTTATTTGCCAAAACCTCTTCCAGTTTAAGCCCGGTTAAATCATGGATGGTGCGCCATAAATAATAAAATATTCCCATCATCATCAACATAGACGGCAAGGCTATCATCGGGTAACTGTATAGGGTCAATTGTCCCAACTGTTCATTAAACTCAGAGGTACCTGTTGGGCTAGTGACGATCCATTTAGCCAGTACATAATTCATAATGGCGGAGAACGCGAACGAGCCCGCAACCAAGTAGGTAGCCTTCATTAGTCGCTGCTCAAATGCAGCCACGCAATTGGTTTGCAGCAGTCGCTTGATAATCTTGTCAACATCCATCACCGCTGGATTAAATATGATAGCTTTAATTAATGGCTTAGAGGTGAAGGTCGAAATAATGACTGCAATGCCAATAGCGGCTGGAATGGCGGCCTCTTTGATTGCCAACCACTTAAGGTCTAGTGCCAGTAAACCAATCCCACCGGTCAACAGCACATTGGCTAATCCAAGCAAGGCAATAAAATTAAACTTCTTATATTTTATCAGCTCAAATATGCCCCAGCCCAGTGGAAAGCTTAACGCTAACATTAATCCACCACTCGCCCCTAACTGATCTTCACCACTTAGCTTCATTAGAATAAAAGCGGGGATAGCAATGCTCACTAACAGGTCAACCAATGGCCGAGGTTTATGTGTCGATGTACTACTCATATGTTGTTTTCCAGGCGAAGTTTGCAAGCTTCGAAAAATTTAAAGATAAAAACCATTACTGCAACTCTTATGATGCCAGTATCGATACTCACTAACGTATAGCTGCGTCGAAATACCTTGTTCTACATCAAATGTCACTCTTCATCAAACATTGTTGAGACAGAGCTGACTGGTGACTGTAACGTAAATAAATGAAGGTCAGCTTAAATTTTCTAGAACTTCGATACTAAATAGCAATGACTTGAAACAAGTGGGGTCAGAGAAACTTTAATCTTCAGAACTAACAGAAAACACCTGTTCCCCATCGAAGTTGCCGAAGTACGCAGATAAAAATACGGTAGATACCTTCACTCGTATAAACAGTAAACATCATTAACTAACCTCAACACCTATAACGACAGAATCAAATCTCCCCCGTTGGAAGTTTCGCTTATCAGAAATTTCGCCGGAGCGCTGAGAGATACCCTGATGAAATCAAGAGCGGGCGCAAGCGCTTTGCGCTTTGCCCCTTGGCTCTGCTCTTGATTACTAGAATGGGCGAAGCACCACGACCTTTATCAAACGAAGTTTGATTGATTTAGTTGTTAGACGCAGTCTAACTTAAAACTCAAGCGCAGCTTAGTATCTTAAAAAGCTAAACCGTTTTCAGCCCGAAAACACCTTTAACAATGGTCAAAATGCGAATTTTCCATGCACATAAACGATACCTGTTGCATCGACAAAACCGCTGGCTGCAGTACCACTATCGATTCCGCATCAATAACCGCTAGATCTGCCACTTCATCAATCTTATTAGCATAAGAGTTAGTGCGACCACAATAGATAAAGTGCTTCTTCCAACGCACTAGATAACTGTTTTCCTGCTTACCATCAACCATTAATTCAGCTTCCAAGGCGTGGCACTCCTCGTCTTTTTCCGTCAATACCGCGACAACCAATTTAAGGTTGTCGTAAGCAGGCAAATTTAATTGCTGATAAGGCGCAAAGAATGAAGCAACAGGTTCAGACAACATAAATATCCTTAGAAAAAGCTTTCAGTCGTTGGTAACACCAACAGATAGTAATCACGCTCATCGAAACTAATAAAGTCGACAACTTGCATGCCTCCTTTACGAGTATGTGCAGCAAAAGAAGCGCCATTATCTTCAGCAATAAAGGTCAACATATAAGGCAACTCTTTAGAGACTGCTTTTCGGACAAACTTCACCAGCGCTTCAAAAATGCCTTGGCCACGGTAGTCGGTAGCAATCCAAATGGGTCCGTACTGGCAACAATTTTTTTCAGTCAATCTTGCCTTGTCATATTCAATTCTTGATAAGCGATTGAGTAAATTACGATAGATTGGCCACTGCTTAAAGAAAGCCCAACGTCCAGCAATAACATAACCCACAATATGCCCGCCAAGCTCAGCAACGACAACCCAATGTTGAGTCACCAGACAGGTTAAATCTGCTTGGCTAAACGATTGCCCATCAAGGCTGCTATTTCGCTGTTCAATCGACAGTTCATCTTGTAACTGACTTTGCTCTAAAGCCGCAAGAGGCAAGACATCTTCCAGCGTCGCTAACCGAATATTGATATTTTTCTTCCATTATTTTTTAGAGTAATGACACTAACTACAACGGCTATTATATCAAGTTTATCGCGCTAAAACGTGCCCATTAACAACATGCAATATACAAAGCTTAACCATTGTGATCCGATGAGCGCTAATTAAGCAGATCTACACAACATTTTCACTAATTTTACATTTAAACAACTTAGTAAACACAGTATAGTACCGCGTCATTCATGCATTATTTTATGCTGACTTCTTAGCATAAATAGTCACTAGCGAGTTTAATCATGTTAGCCCAGCACATAGATCAAAACATTTGGCTAAGAGAGCAAGACCACCCTGCTGTAAGCATGACAAGGTGGCAACTACAAGTCGATTTACTTAACGACTTGTATCGTGCAAAAACCAGTCTTATCGTACAATTTTCAGCTGAAGATGCGCAAATAGTTTGCGGTAAAGCACATGCTGACAGCCCACTAAAAACAGGCTTGTTATTGGAAAACTCACTACTGATTGGGCCAGTAAATTCAAGCAGCTGCTATGGTACAAGCTCATTAATACCCAATGAGATTGGCGCACTTTTTTCACACTATGAGCAAGTATTGAGTTTGCAGCTATCTTGGCCTGATGGTCGAGTGTTCGGTTGTATTTTAATTTGTGATCCTGACACCACTCAAGCTTCATCCGCTTCACTAACGGTGATTGAATCGGTGCGCTCTTTGCTGCAAGGCGAACTAAAGCAAGTGTACTTAATGCAGCAAGTGCGACGCTTATCGTTTCAAGATGAAACCACTCAAATGCTAAACCCATATGGCTTTGGCCTCATGGCGCCAAGACAGCTGAGTTTGAGCCGACGTTTTGGCTCACATGCTGGGATCATCATCATTGAAATGATCGACAGTCCACTGATGCGTAATGCTCCGCTATCGGTATCGCAAAAAGCACGATTATTGGCACGCATTATTGCAGAGAGCTTACGAGAAGCTGACATGTCAGCCCGTATCGAGGAGAATAAGTTCATCATTTTAGCTTTTGTCGACAGTGAACCGAATTTAGAGACCCTCATTATTCGTCTGCGAAAACAGATCACTAGAGAAGCTGGAAAGTTAAGTATCGTCGTCGGTAAAAGCTTTTTTACACCCGATGCACAGCAGTCTCTAATACCGATGCAACAAGCTGCCGAGGACGATCTCGAACTGCGTCGCCAGTCTTTAGTCACCAAGCCCTATTGATCAGGTGTTTGATCCTTCGCCCATTGTAGAAACAACGCAATGGGAAAGGGAGACATCATCACCATCCCTAAACCCGCTAAACTGGCAATAATCGTTATTCCTGTTACTTGTTGCTGCATTTCCGTAAAGAAAAATAGCCCGATGCCGCATAACAGCATACTTAGTCCGACCCAATGCAGCATTTTGAGGTAATTAATTACATTTTTTTGCACTAACAATCGCCTTATTTCAGTTGGTTTTGAGCTAAAATACTTACAACATATCGATATTAATCACTTTGGATCCGTAAAATGATAAAACAATCCCTTATCGTAGCTGGTTTGCTACTAGGTTTATCCGCATGCCAGTCAACTCAGCAAGTCCAAATCGAGGATTTAGCTATTGAGGGGACATGGCATATTGAAGTTGCAAACGGTCAACCTGTTATCGACTATAGCCCAGCTCAACTGACTTTCGAAGCAGAAGGTAAATTAACGGGCAACAATAGCTGTAATAATTTCTTTGGAAGTTATGTTTTATCGGGTCAATCGTTGCAGCTTCAACCCGCGGGTAGCACCATGAAAGCCTGTGTTGATGCCTTAATGGCACAAGAGCAACGCGTTATGCAGGCGATGCCTGATATCAGCCAAGGCAAGCTCAGCAAAGGCAAACTACTGCTGCAAGATACGGACAATAAAACGCTATTAATACTCAGTAAAAAATAACTATTCGTCGCTCGTATTAACGACTAAAACCCAATAACAAAAAAACCGCCTAAATAGGCGGTTTTTTATTATTACTTAGCGACTATGACTTTAGCTTCTCAGCAATTTCTGCACTCTCTTCCGCGCCGGCATTATAATGTTCGATGTTGAGTTCGCCTTCTGATTTGGCAATCACAGTGGTTGCGACTAAGTCACCAGAGACATTCACCACGGTGCGGGCCATATCAAGTATACGGTCAATACCTGCAATTAACGCCACCCCCTCTAATGGCAAACCAACCGTGGTTAACACCAGTGTTAGCATCACTAAACCTGCACCGGGAACACCCGCGGTTCCAATTGAGGCTAACGTCGCGGTGAGGATAATCGTGATGTAATCCACCCAGCTAAGGTCGATACCAAATGCTTGGGCAACAAACAGTGCAGTCACACCTTGGTATAGGGCGGTTCCATCCATATTGATGGTGGTACCCAGTGGCAATACAAAGCTAGAGATTTTTTTATTCACCCCTAAATATTCATTGGCACACTTCATACTTACTGGCAACGTACCTGCCGAGCTAGAGGTGGTGAATGCGACCGCAATGGCATTACGGATCCCCTTAAAGAACTGTAGAGGATTTAGTTTGGCGAAAACAATTAATACAATGCTGTAGAAGCCAACAATATGTAAGAAGCAACCGATATACACTGCCACAATGACTTTAATCAATGGCATCAACATACCCACACCATATTCGCCAGCCACCCATGCCATAAGGCCAAATACACCGTAAGGTGCAAGTTTCATCACCATATCGGTTAATTTGTACATCGCTTCAGCGAGGCTTTCGAATACTTTTATCGCAGGCTTGCCATGGTCACCAATCAGTACCAGAGCAACGCCTAGAGCAACGGCAAATACAATCACTTGCAATATCTGACCACTGGCGAGTGCTGCGATAGGGTTAGTCGGCACGATATTAATCAAAGTTTCCATCACCGATGGCGTCGCTTTAACAACCTCATCAGAGGGTCCAGCGACCATACCTAGGCCTTTACCCGGTTGTAAAAAGTGACCCACTGCAAGGCCGACAGTTATCGCTATCGAGGTGGTGCCTAAATAGAAGGCAAATGACTTAAAACCGATACGCCCCATCTTGGCTGTATCTTGCATCGATGTGACACCCACAATAAGCGAGCAAAACACCAAAGGGACAATAAGCATCTTAATGGTATTAACAAATAGGGTTCCAATTGGCTTTAATACGGTTGCTTGTTCACCAAAACCGACGCCGGTTAAGATCCCCAGCAACATACCGATCAGGATCTGCAGCCACAATGGCACAGACATCCAGCTTGACCACACTTTGCCAAAAAGTGAAGTTTGTTGTTTTGACATAATTAAACCTTGCAACAATTGGAAAGGAAGACACAAGCAAATGCATGCTTGAAAAAATAACGCGGCAGTTTAGCATAGGCATTAAATGGCAGGGATGATCTATATCACGCTGACCCCTTCAATAAATTAGTCGCAACGATTACGCCTAGGTCATTAAGGAATTCGTAATTTTACGCCTCAAATTTTGAGTTTTTCTCATTTTTAGAGAAGTGCATTGTGTGCAATGCTGCTGGCGGCTGTTCTCGCTCAATTAAATAACTCCAGTAGGCATCATCAAAGCCACTAAATAACTGTTTATGCTTTCCCTCTGAGCGCAGGATAAGCCACCACCAAACGAGCCCCCAAACGCCAAAAGTCAGCAGGGTCGCCACAAAATGACGCGGGTGATTAATCGGTTTAAACGTCTGAATCTGTTGTTCGCTGCCAGCATGACGGCTTTTGTCACCGGAAGGGGGCGTGTTATCCATCATCACCTCAACTTTCTTTAACCTTAAAAAAAGTGTAGCAGAGTGAGACTTTAGTCGAATGCCAATCAATCAATATAATCGAAAAATTGCAATTTAAAATTATCACGCATGGTAAAGTGACTCAAAAAAAAGGGATATACCATGATAATTCGTAAAGGCCAATCTACCGATTTACAAGCGCTAATTAACTTCAATCAAGCTATGGCACTGGAAACAGAAGACCTTGCGCTCGACACCGATGTACTAACAAAAGGGGTTCATACACTCCTCACATCGCCAGAAAAAGGTTTTTACCTGGTGGCTGAAGTCAATGGGGAAATAGCAGGTTCATTAATGGTGACTTTTGAATGGAGCGACTGGCGCGCAAAAGACTACTACTGGATCCAAAGTGTCTATATTCGCCCTGAGAATAGACGCCAAGGGATCTACAATAACCTCTATCAAGCCGTTAAAGATATTGCCGCTCAAAATGGCGGTGCAGCAAGCTTTAGACTTTATGTTGAGCAAGATAATACTAAAGCGCAACAAACTTACAGCGCATTAGGCATGGAGCAGAGCTATTACCTAATGTACGAAGAGAAATAAAAGGCAATTGTGCCCAGGTGCCGTCACCTGGGTGAGTCAAATCTGTTTCACCGCACTATCCCAGCGACGTTTCCTTCCACCATTTCTCACACACTCGACAACAGCTATACAAAAAACAAACTAAGCACATGAAAAATTATATCCATACCAGATAGTTGTATTAACACACTCCTTAAATATCGGCTATCATACACTCTGAAATTCTTTGTCTAAATGCAATATGCGCCAATTAAAGCAACTCAAAAAACAGATTCTATCTTTGCTACAGATAAAAAAATATCAGTGGTTGGTTTCCCTATTACTGTTTGTTACCCCATTTGCCATTCTGTTCCCAGCGGAGCCTGCTTTTATAAGCTACAGCATTAATTCACACGTCAATGATACGCTCAAACAAATAACCATTAAAATAAATAGCATAAGCCGAATCCTACAAGACAAAAAGCTGATAAATAAACTCAATTTTGACTGCAAAACAGATGATATTGCACTGTTGAGTAGCCAGGATTTTAATCCTCTCTATGTCAGAGTCATTCAACTTGAATTAAGCAACGGTGAAAAATGTTCAAATTTTGGGTCTGCGATCATTAAAAATATGAGTCCCGCCATTTTTGTCGCCGAACATAACTTCACTCTGGCCTCGACAGTTAGCCACCAGTCACAAAGAAGAGAGACTATTTTAGTTCAATTCCATGGAGGGCATAGATTACTCACTGTGATCAATAGTCGCGTCCTCAATAATTATCTAGATTCCGAGTGCGCCGATTGTTATCAACTCAAATACTCAGTCCCAGGCCTTCCTAGCATGATCCGAGGCGAGCAAGAGTTACAGCAAAAGAACCATCACTACTCAACGAGCAGTTATTACTCCAATAAGGACTACAGCATCACCTTGCATGCTGGTGACAGGCTCTATGAAGAGCTCGAAGAGGAGGTCGATGTTTACCTGTATATTTCGAGTTTCATCATAGCCATCTTGCTTAATATCATGTTTTGGAGCTGGTGCTCCTCCAGAGCTTCTCTCAAAGGCATGATCATTGCTGCACTAAATAATAATGAATTTATCCCTCATTATCAGCCAGTGATTAACAGCAAAACGGGTAAGGTCATCGGTCAGGAAGTGCTTATCAGATGGCAACTCAAGGACAAGAGCCTAATTCCTCCAGGGCAGTTTATTCCTTACGCTGAGGAAAATAATCTGATTATTGCTATTACTGATAATCTTTTAGAGCAGGTCTATCAGGATCTGTCTGAGTTAACTGGCTGGGTCAGTATTAATATCGTCGCTAAGCATCTGGAGCAAGGTTTACTCTCCCCGTGGCTCAAAGACCGCGACAATGAACTGATAAAACGACTGAGCTTTGAGCTAACGGAGCGGGAGCAGATTAAACAGTTCAAGGAAGCCGAATCTGAAATTCAATTAATCTCTCAGTTTTGTAATGGGGTGAAACTAGATGATTTTGGTACGGGGTATGGGGGCTTTAGTTACTTACAAAAACTGGGTGTGCAAAGCATAAAGATAGACAAGATGTTTATCGATACGATTGGTACCGACGATCTAAAGTGCAGCGTGCTCGATGCTATTATTACTTTCGGCCATAAGGCGAATTTAGAGATGGTTGCTGAAGGGGTAGAAACCAAAGTCCAGGTAGACTATCTCGCCGGAAAAGGCATTAACCTAATTCAGGGGTTTTATTACGCCCAACCAATGGCGAAAGCTGAGTTAATCGACTTTTATCGGAAAAATAAACAATAAAAAAGGCCATCGAAAATGGCCTTTTACTTGCAACTATTTTAGCCAGAAGCTATTTAACCGCAAATACTGGTGACTTTAATAGCCAGTCCACCTTGGCTCGTTTCACGGTACTTAACATGCATATCTTTGCCTGTTGCATACATAGTCGCGATCACTTTATCTAGGCTCACTCTCGGCTGGCAATTACGACGCATCGCCATACGAGAAGAGTTAATTGCTTTTACTGCAGCAATCGCATTACGCTCAATACAAGGTACTTGCACTTGGCCTGCGACCGGATCGCACGTAAGCCCTAAGTTATGCTCCATACCAATCTCTGCCGCCATACAGACTTTCGCAGGGTTGCCGCCCATAATTTCTGCAAGACCTGCAGCAGCCATTGAACAAGCCACACCGACCTCGCCCTGACAACCCACTTCAGCACCAGAGATAGAAGCGTTGCGCTTATACAAAGAACCAATTGCTGCAGCAGCCAAGAAGAACCGCGTGTATTCTTGCTCACCCACAGGCTTAATAAACTTGTCATAGTAAGCTAAAACAGCGGGAATAATGCCCGCTGCGCCATTGGTTGGTGATGTCACCACACGGCCACCAGCGGCATTTTCTTCGCTGACAGCCATAGCGAACACATTAACCCAATCAACGATCTCCATTGGATCGTTAGACAGACTTTCGCCCGTTACCAGCTGGCGATAAAGCGCTGGAGCACGGCGTGGAACACGCAGCGGCCCAGACAACACGCCTTCGGTATTACAGCCTTTTTCAATGGCCGCATGCATGGTTTCCCATACATCAGCAAAGCCTTTATAGATATCGGTTTCGCTGTTAAATGCCAATTCATTTTTAAACATTATCGTGCTTATGCTCATGCCTGTGTCTTCACAGATAGCGAGCAATTCATCGGCATAATTATACGGGTATGGCACTTCAATTGGATTCTGTGCTTCTTTGCCAAAGTGAGCTTCTTCAACAATGAAGCCGCCGCCTATTGAATAATAAGTGTTGCTCATGATTTTTTCATCACCAGCGTAAGCGTGAAGCGACATTCCATTTTCGTGCATTGGCAGAGCATAGTTATGAAAAATAACCGCATCATGGCCAAAGTCCACTAGGCGTTGTTCTTCGCCCATCGGCAAGGTTTCAGTCTGTTCCACTTGAGCAATAAAATGTGGAATCGCATCGATATCCACTTTTTGAGGTGTATTTCCACCCAAGCCCATAATAATGGCGATATCGGTATGATGCCCCTTGCCCGTTAACGACAAAGAACCAAAAATCTCAACACTCAAACGTGTCACTTGATCAAACTTACCAGCTTGACGTATATCGTCGATAAACTCTTTAGCGGCCTTCATCGGCCCGACAGTGTGAGAGCTCGACGGGCCCACACCAATCTTAAAAATATCAAATGCGCTAAACATAGAACTACCTCAAAAAAGGAGGAAGGGTTATAGATTTTTTAACCCAAGGTCAAACATTGATGGAACTGTGACACTAAAATCTCGGGGATTGATGCTGCCAATAACAACGATAAATACCCGAGTAGAATTCGTAGCAATAATCTATGAAACTAAGCCAAACAAGATAGCCGTGATAGCAAGTACGCCCGCAATCACCACAAAAATGTTGCTCACTCTGCCACGGTACGGTGCTAATGCAGGCACTTTATGAATCGCATACATAGGCATAAGGTAAAGAATCGCCGCGATAACCGGACCACCTAATGCTTCAATCATGCCTAAAATACTTGGGTTGATAATCGAAACACCCCAGATAGTGAAGAACATAAAGCCTAAGATAAACTTGTTCAGCTTCTTATCTGACACGTCTTTTTTGCTACTACGAAGCTGCTTAGTAATAATACCTTTCATGCCTTCTGTTGCGCCCATATAGTGGCCAAAGAAAGAAGAAAAGATAGCGACAATAGCGATGATAGGGCCAAGGTAACTTACAAAATCACTTTCATGCATGTTAGCTAGGTAAGACAAAATAGGCAGGTTGCTTGCTTTTGCTTCTGCAAGTTGTGCTGGCGTTAGTGACAATACGCAAGAGAATACAAAGAACATCACAAAGCCAACTAACATCATCGTGGTGTTTTTTAAAATAGTGTCAGCTTTACGCGACGCATTCTTACCATGTTCACGCTTTAATGCCACTGAGAACTGTGAAATAGCGGGTGAATGGTTAAAAGAGAAGATAAGCACTGGAATGGTTAACCACACAGTACCCAAGAAAGCACCCGTGCTAGGAACAACATTTAATGCGTCCATTTTCCAACCGGGGATCAAGTAAAAAGACATAAATGCCAAAATAGCGACTAATGGGTATATCAAAATCTGGGTCACTTTAAGCATGAATTTCTCACCTGCAACCATCACTGACATCATGGCAATGATAAGGACACCAGAAAGAATAAAGCGTGGTGGTGAAGCCATGCCTAGCTGATTAACAATAAAGCTATCAACCGTGTTAGTAATACCTACGCCGTAAATGAGAACAATTGGATAGATGGCTAAGAAATACAACATGGTAATGGCTTTACCCGCACCTACGCCGAAATACTCTTCTACTACATCGGTAATATCACTACCTGGTTTCTTCGATGAACACACAAAGCGCGATAAGGCACGGTGGGCAAGGTATGTCATAGGGCCAATAATTACCGCCATTAATACCAATGGCCAAAAGCCCCCCATTCCTGCATTAATAGGCAAGAATAAAATACCGGCACCGACAGCCGTACCAAATAAACTCAACATCCAAGTCGTATCTTTTCGGGTCCAAGGGAGCGTATTTGTCGCTGCTACTTCGTTTTGGGCCACTGGTTGTGTATTGATCACGTCGTTTTGCATTAGCTTTACCTTGAAAGGTGTTTTCAACACCTGTAGATGTATATCTAAGGAATGATTTCGCGATTAAGGTAATCCTAATGCAGGGGCTATAAATTGATCTGTATGCGTATTATGTAATTGATTTTCATAATATAGCGATAACGTGAACCGCATCACTTTCTTTATGTAATAAATTTTCATTTATACTGAAGTTTAGTAACTCAATTGAACCTGAATTTAACACTGAGTTTACCTATTTCATTCGATGCTGATATAAATCTGTCAAAGTACAAAAAAAGCCAGCGGACATAGATCTCACAATGAGCAATTTAGAGATCTAGCCCGGCAAACTAGGTACCGTACTTGAGGTAAGTCACACCTTTTTAGCCCCTGATTCTAGATCGGATTAGTCAATCTAATGATTAATATAGATAAATATTTGTAGCCTATTTGTTAGCCAGCCAATAAAGCTACTAAATAGCCTCAATTAAGCAGTGACATTACGCCGCCTAAAAGTTATAAATTGACAATAACTAACAGCTCCCGTACACGCTATACGAGCCGTTCGCATTATCTACCTAAAGAAGTAATACAATTCATGACACAAATTATTCGAGTGATTGTCGGATCTAAAAATCCAGTTAAAGTGGGCGCAGCTAAAGCAGCGCTAACGACCTTATTCCCAGAGTCGATGATTGAGTGCGAAGGCGTGCATGCCCCCTCTCTTGTCGCTGAGCAACCGATGACTGAAGCTGAAACTCAAGCTGGAGCGGTTAATAGAGTCAAATACTGCCAAAGCCACTATCAAGCAGATTACTATCTTGCGATGGAAGGCGGGGTTGATCTATTTGATCATGGCCCTGCAACCTTTGCTCATATTGCCATTGCTCACAATGAACAAGTCAGCGTGGGTCGTAGCGCACTGCTGCCACTGCCAATAAAGGTATACCATGCACTGACTCAAGGTGAAGAACTTGGTAATGTAATGGATAGCATGTTTGATACCGTTAATATCAAACAAAAAGGCGGGGCTATAGCACTGCTAACTCAAGGGCATGCTACACGTCAAAGTGTCTACACCCAAGCCATCATTCTGGCAATGGCCCCAATGCTTAATCCTGAGATCTACTGTTTATAACCAGCGTAATTTGTCTGTACTTGGTCAAACTCTATCTCTGTTTGATCAAGTCAGTATTAGCCGTTAGTTTATAACTTTAAATAAATGTACTTGATTTTATTACATAGTCCTCGTAAGTTAGATGCTACTCGCAACTAAATGCCCGTGATGAAACCAGATATGCCAAATCCCCCTTGCCAAGCTTCACAGTTACGCCGTCTTTCCAGACAACTGATCCGCCAATTAGGACTGTTAGATGCCGCTTGTGGTAACCAACCGCTATCTCCCGTCCAAGCACACACCTTAATTGAGTTAGGGCAAAGCTCGTATTCGATAAAGCAGTTAGCTGAGAGGCTAAACATTGATAAGTCCAATGCTAGCCGTGCGGTAAGCCACCTCGTTGACAAGGGCTTTGCCAAAACGGCCGCTAACCCCAAAGATAGTCGTAGCCTAATGGCACAACTCACCTGTAATGGTAAAAAACAACTACTCAAACTCGATGAACAACAAAATCTGCAGTTTAACGAGATCATGGCGCAGCTGCCCAACGAGCATATAACCCAGATAGAAAGTTCACTTCGCCAATACAATAAAGCCGTTATGCGGTCTAAAGCTCAGTTTGGTTTTATCATCAGAGAGATAACAGCCCATGACAATGCTGCTATGGCACAGATCATTCGTCAGGTTTCAGCAGAATATGGGTTAACGGCAGACAAGGGCTATGGTGTGTCAGATCCAACGCTGGACGACCTCACCGAAGTGTACCAAGCAAGTAATGCCTGTTACTGGGTCATCGAGTATCAAGGGAAGATTTTAGGCGGTGGTGGAATAGCGCCACTGAACAATCAGCCTGGGGTGTGTGAGCTGCAAAAAATGTACTTTTCACCCGCGCTACGTGGCAAAGGCTTTGCTAGACGACTCGCATTACAAGCCATCAAATTTGCGACAGAGCAAGGGTTTAATGCCTGCTATTTAGAAACAACAGCGAATTTAGTTGAGGCGATAAAGCTCTACGAATCGCTGGCATTTAAGCATATAGATGCACCGCTCGGTGACACAGGCCATGATGCCTGTGAAGTGACCATGTTACGTGACCTATCCTGAGCCAAACAGAGCGAGTGTATTAAGTTGATAGTTTTTGTGATAAAAAATTGGTAGCCTCAAGTTAAGTAAGCTGAACTTGAGGCAAGAAGCGCCATTTATTATTGCCCTCATCCTTGTCGAGCTTTCGAGTAATAGTCCGTTATTACCTACCTTCCCCCGCCTTGGCATAGGCAGTAATCTCGGTACTAAGCTAGAATTTATGCTAAATCAATAATTTAATGTTTAAGTTCTGATCTCAATTTAGATTGGTTCATTCACCTGACATTCATCGATCCGCGTTCAGGTTAAGTCATCTTTTGCTCGTTCTCAGTAATAAGTGAGTTGCATTATGGAATATAAACGTCTGCCACACTCAAGCTTAAATGTTAGTAAAATCTGTTTAGGGACAATGACGTGGGGTGAGCAGAACACCCAAGCTCAAGCATTCGAACAGTTAGACTACGCGATAGGTGAAGGAATTAACTTCATCGATACCGCTGAAATGTATCCAGTCCCCCCGAAAGCAGAAACCCAAGGTGCTACCGAAACCATTCTTGGTAACTACCTCAAACAGCGCGGCAACCGAGATGAACTGATTATTGCCAGCAAAGTTTCAGGTCCAGGCGGTAAGAGTGACTATATTAGACCAAACATGTCTCTGGACTGGCGTAATATTCATCAAGCCGTTGATAGCTCACTACAGCGATTACAACTCGATACCATCGATCTCTATCAAGTTCACTGGCCCGATCGTAACAGTAACTACTTTGGCGAACTGAGTTATGAGCAGCAAGATGATGGCGAGCAGCAAACCCCCATTATTGAGACTCTTGAAGCGCTAGCCGATCTAGTGACTGCGGGGAAAATTCGTTATATCGGTATTTCCAATGAAACTCCTTGGGGTTTTATGAAGTATTTGCAGCTGGCCGAGAAACATGGCTTACCTAAGATTGTCTCAGTGCAAAACCCTTATAACCTGCTAAATCGCAGTTTTGAGGTCGGAATGACCGAAATAAGTCACCGTGAAGAGGTGCCGTTATTGGCCTACTCTCCGCTGGCCTTTGGTGCATTATCGGGCAAATACCTCAATGAGCAGTGGCCAAAAGGTGCTCGCTTAACACTGTTTAAACGTTTTGCTCGCTATACCGGATCTGCAATGGCGCTCGAAGCGACTAAAGCTTATGTTGAGCTCGCTAAAGAGTTCAATATGAGCCCTGCACAAATGGCATTGGCGTTTGTTAACGCGCAAAAATTTGTTGGGTCTAACATTATAGGTGCAACCAATATTGAGCAGTTAAAAGAAAATATCGACAGTATCAATTGCAGTATTTCACCAGAGTTAATGCTACGCCTCAATGAATTAGCGCAGACATATCGCCTGCCCTGCCCATAATAAACAGCTTTAGCCTTGCATTAGTCGTGCAGATCTTACAAGATCTGCGCGCCTTTTATATTTATACCTCGGATCAGATTAATGGATCTCACAATGTTACGGTCACAATTTCCTGCGCTCGCCCAATCTAACAACGGTTACCCGTTATGTTATTTAGACACTGCAGCCACTAGTCAGAAGCCGCAACAAGTGATTGATGCCATGAATCACTATTATCATTTTGATAATGCCAATGTGCATCGAGCAGCACACCTCTTATCAGCGCGTGCGACCACACAATATGAAGCGGTACGCGACAAGCTATGCCAGTTTATTCAGGCTCGCCGTCGGGAAGAGATTATTTTCACCCACGGCACTACAGAAGCAATTAACATCGTTGCCAATGGGCTGACATCTCAACTTAAACTGGGCGACCTGATCTTAATTGATGCTGCAGCACATCACGCCAATATTGTGCCATGGCAAGAACTCGCTAAGCGCACTGGCGCGATAATAAAGCCAATCCCATTAACGACAGATTGCCGTTTAGACAGCGCAGCATTTGATACTTTGCTACTCGAAAAGCCTGCGATAGTGGCACTCGGCCATGTGTCTAATGTGTTAGGCACGGTCAATCCAGTGAGCGATTTAGTTGCTAAAGCCAAACAGGTGGGCGCTATCACCTTAGTTGATGGCGCACAAGCGATTGCGCACATGAGCGTTGATGTACAAGACATTGATTGTGATTTTTATGTGTTCTCTGGCCACAAAATGTATGGCCCCACAGGCATCGGGGTTTTATACGGTCGCTTTGCACTATTAGATAGTCTTAGTCCGTTGATGACGGGTGGAGAGATGATTAAAACCGTCAGTTTTAGCGGCACTGAGTTTAATCAACTGCCCAATCGACTCGAAGCTGGCACTCCGCCAATCGCTGAAGTTATTGGTTTAGGCGCAGCAATTGATTTCATCGACGCACAGCCCAAAGCGCAAGTTAGCGCCGCAGAGCAAACGTTACTTATCTATTTGCAAGACTCGCTCAAAGCCTTGGGCGATGTCGTACTCTATGGCGCTCACAGTGACAATCTCGGTGCCGTTGCCTTTAATCTTGCAGCTGAACACCATCAAGATGTCGGGATATTATTAGATCAGCAAGGTATTGCGGTACGCTGCGGTCACCACTGCGCCATGCCACTGATGCAGAGTTTACAGCTTAATGGCTGCTGCCGAGCCTCTATTGGTATTTATACTAATAAGGCTGATATCGACAACTTTATTACTGCAATGCAGTCAGTGAAAGAGTTGTTGCTTTAGGATCGAAGATAACAGCTGAGACGGTTAAGAGCCGATACTAAGTGCTAGGAAAGCAGAATAGAGCTAAGACGGTAGTAACTGAGACGAAAGAGCCGGAAAGTCGAAGAAGCTAGAAAGCAGGATAATGCTAAGACGGTACTAGCTGAGACGAAAGAGTCGGAAAGCTGAAGAAGCTAGAAAGCAGGATAATGCTAAGACGGTACTAACTGAGACGAAAGAGCCGGAAAGCCGAAGAAGCTAGAAAGCAGGATAATGCTAAGACGGTACTAGCTGAGACGAAAGAGTCGGAAAGTCAAAAACGGTATTTTCAAATAATCATTCACATTAAAGTCAGGTCGAATATGAGTCAGCAAGTCCAGCCAACAAAACAGCAATTTCTCACGCTAGCACTGGAAGCTGATGTATCAACGACAATGCAGCTGTTTGAAAATGCCGGTAACTGGCAAGAGCGCTATCGTCAGATTATGTTGCTCGGTAAAACCTTACCTAAATTGCAAGATGAACTGCGGAACGAGTCTGCTCAGGTTAAGGGCTGTGAGAGCAATGCTTGGCTGTATCATTGCAAGATAGAGGGCAAACATTACTTTGTCGCAGACAGCGACGCCCGTATCGTAAAAGGGCTTATCGCACTGCTATTAATTGCCTGCAATGGTAAAACCAGCGCAGAGATAGCACTTTTTGACCCTAACCCGTATTTTAAGCAGTTAGGGCTTGAAGGCCAATTAAGCCCGTCACGCACCAATGGTTTACTTGCCTTAGCCAAAGCGATTAAAAGTGAAAGTGAATAAAAACACTGTCACCCGCTAAACTTGTCAGTGAAGCGCTCTCAACTAATATTTCTCGATGAAGATCTAAACATTAAGATCCTCTATTAAGAGCTCAGTATTAAGCGAGTATCGATAGCTAAGCCAATCCCACGAACCGAACCGATGTAATCAATCGTTCCACGATCGATTCGAGGGGCTTACTTAAGCTGAGCTTAGGCTATTATCCCCCTACCTTCGCACGCGTTTTCCACTGCAAGCCAATCAAAGCTAAGATCACTAATACCCCCACAAAGCCCGTACTGAAGGGATCAAATAGCACCCACGGCGCAGCTGAAAATGCCACCAAACGTTCAACATTTGAAAGCGGACGTAATAGATAACCTTCAATCGATATAGCGATGGCGACAATGATGGTTGCCGTCTGCACGATAGCAAAAGCAAACGCCATCATGCTGGCCTCAGGATTTAGTAGGTCGGTATAGGCCATCATGATGGGGATCATAAACAGTCCACCCGCAAGCTTAAAGGCTTCAACTGAGGATTTCATCGGGTTAGCATTGGCAACACCCGCCGCCGCAAATGCCGCCAGCGCAATCGGAGGGGTAACATTTGACGTTTGAGACAGCCAAAACACAATCAAATGTGCCGTGAGCAATGGCAAGCCAAAGTCTCCCAACATAGGCACCGCCATTACCGCAAGTACAATGTAGGCGGCAGTCACTGGTAACCCCATGCCTAACACTAATGCCACAATGCTTATCAAGCCTAATGCCACCAGCATATAGCCGCCGGAAAACTCCATGACAAACTGGGTAAATTGCAGCCCTATGCCTGTTTGGCCCACTACGCCAACAATAATACCCGCTGCGCCGCACGCAACCGAGATAGGCAATGCCATTAAGGCACCACTCTTCATTCCCGAGATAAACTTACTCAAACCAATACGGCTGTGTTTACGCAGTGCTGCGGTCAGCAAGATCGCGGCGCAACCTGCAACCCCAACTAATAACGGCGAGTAAGCCATCATCAGTAACGTGGTAATAATTGCCAAAGGAATGAGATGGTGAGCGCCTTGCTTCATCACCGTCATCACGGCCTCTGTGCGACTGGCGGCTTGTAGATTTAACTTACAGGCCATTAAGTGCACGTAGAGCAAGGTACAGAAGAAATAGAGTATCGCCGGCGCTATCGATGCCAACATAATGTCGCTGTAGGGCACCCCCGTAAACTGCGCCATCACAAAGGCGCCAGCACCCATAATCGGTGGCATTATTTGCCCTCCAGTTGAGGCCGCCGCTTCAATTCCCGCTGACTGCTCCGGCGTGTAGCCCAGCTTCTTCATCATAGGAATCGTCACAGAACCTGTCGTGACAGTATTGGCAATGGCAGAACCTGAGATTGAACCGAGTCCAGCGGAGGCTAATACCGCCGCTTTAGCTGGCCCACCGCGATATTTTCCCGCGATAGAGAACGCCAAATCGATAAAGAACTTACCCGCGCCAGTCACCTCCAAGAAGGCGCCAAATAACACGAAAATAAACACCGTTGTTGCGGCAATACCGAGTGCTGAGCCAAAGATACCGTTAGCAGAGAAGATCTGAAACTGAACCAGTTCTTGCAAAGAATAGGCTTTGGTCGCCAAAGCACCTGGCAACATATCGCCAAAAGCACTATAAGCTAAAAACAGCGTAGCAATCAGCACCATTACCCAACCGACAGTACGGCGGCAACCTTCTAGTAGTAGCAGTACCAAGGCGCTTCCAGCCACTAAATCAGCCGTCCCTAAGCCATACAGTAGATGATCGATGTCGTTGTAATCGAAAATCAGCATGCGGTATCCCGCAAATACCGTTAAGCCACATAAGGCTAGATCCGTCACCCGTCCCAGCATATAGCCCTTGTTATAGCGATTACTGATCAGTGGGTAATGTAAAAAGATCAGTACTAGCACCCAGCATAAATGCACTGGACGAAAATAGGTCGCTGAGATGGTCGATGTGATCCCTTGCCAAATTTGGAATGACGACAGCGCGACGGCAATCGCTAAAATGAGGTATCCGAAAACCTTTACCGCGGTTTCATAAGGCAAGGTGTTAATCACGTCCTTACTGCTATCAAGCTGATCTGCCTGACTGCTCGTCTCTTGTTCGTTAACCTCTTTATCGTCAACAGGGGTCATATTGTGTCCTCAAGGCAGCTTAACGTTGTTATTAGTCAAGGTTAAACAGCCTAAATAGCGCAAAGGCAACTATTAGCTGCCTTTGTCGATGATGCAATGCACCTATTGAGTTAGGTGCTGATTATCAGTGAATTTACTGGCTCAGTGAGTCTAAGTACTTTTGCGCGCCAGGATGTAATGGCACACCTTGTAGACGGTTAGCATTTTCTGGCGTAGTGGCATCAGCAACTTTAACCACTTTTTGCACCTCACCCATGTTTTCAAAGGCGGCTTTAGTCAGGTTAAACGCCATCTCATCGCTCATATTGGCACTCACAACAATCACATTCCACACACTTAACGTCGATACTGCACCCACACTGTTATACACATCAGCTGGGATCGTATAGTTACTATAGGCTGGATTTTGTTTAATAAACGCAGCACTTTCAGAAGCCGATACTGGGATAATATTGATCTTATGAGTCAACGCAACTTGAGTCACAGCGCCCACACCTTGGCCGCCCACAATAAAACCTGCATCGATTTGACCGTTCGCTAGCGCGTTGGTCGTTTCGGCGTAATTAAGATAAACCGCTGTGATATCTTTTTTGACATCAATACCAATCGACTCAAGCAATGCTGCCGAGGTCACTGCGGTACCACTCGCAGGTGCGCCCAAAGAGATACGTTTGCCTTTAAGATCTGCCAGAGAAGTAATGCCTGATTTTTCTAAACTGATGGCATGTACAAGGTTTGGATAAAGTGCAAACAAGGTTTTCACTGGCATGGCACTTCTGAATTTCCCCTCACCTTTATAAGCATCCAGTACCACATTGCCCATGGCTATTCCGGCGATCATGTCACCACGAACCACTTTAATGGTGTTCTCAACCGAAGCGGCTGTCACTTCCGCTTTCACATTTACGTCAGGAACATTATCAGACCATACTTTGGCTAATGCCCCACCAAAAGGGTAATAGATCCCGCTTTGACCACCGGTGCCGATTGAGTAATTTTCAGCCTGAGCCGACGCAGGCAATACCAACAGTAGTGCAAGTGCTAACGCGCGATAAAACATAGCCTTCCCCTTAATTTTGTTCAATTTTATACCTTTGCCACTTCAAAATATTCGTGTTAGAAGTCGTTTGCGCATGTATATTAGACTTTGATTTAAAAGCCTTTAATTATTAATGATTTCACTTCAATTTGGCCTCGATAGTCACTTAAGGGTCAAGTATTGTCAAGATATCGAATAGTCGAAGTCGATAGGATACTATGGGGGGATAACAATAAAAGTAGGCTAATCAAGGTCTACAGTGGGAGAAAAAAATGCAACCGCTAATCAATCGACGCCAACTTATTAAAGGTCTTGCCGCTGGCACCGTCTTAAGCCAGCTTGGCCCACTGCCTGCTTTAGCCAGTGAAAACAAACGTCTGTTTGTCGATGGCCTCTGTTTTCTTCCCGACGATTTAGCCGATCTGGGTGCATCGGGTATTGATGCTTATCTTTGCGATATATCAGCCATTGAGGCGATGAAACAAACCGATGGCACCACCAACTACAAACGGACTTATCAGGCTTGCATTAAAAGCATATCAGCGGCAAAAATCCGAGTTGAAGCCAACAGCGACAAACTCATTCTGGGGCTAAATGCTAATGACATTAACCGAGCCAAGCAGTCAGACCGCACCGCGGTGTTCTTTCAGATCCAAGGAGCTGACTGCGTAGAGGGCAGCATTAATAACGGTTTAAGCCAAGTCGATGAATTTCATGCCAAAGGGTTAAGGGCGTTGCAACTGACTCACCACTACGGTAATCAATTTAGTGGCGGTGCACTCGATAATGATGCTAGTGGCGGGCTTAACCTACCGCTAACCCAAGCGGGTGAGGCGCTGATTAACAAGCTAAATGATAACCATATTCTCGTCGATGTCAGCCATTCAAGTCCCCAAGCTGCATTAGATACTGCCAGGGTTAGCCGCTCCCCTATCGTTCAAAGCCATGGCGCAGTGCGTGCTTTGGTTAATCATGCTCGCTGCAGCCCAGATGAAGTGATTAAAGCGATTGCCGATACCGGCGGATTGTTCGGGGTGTTTATGATGAGCTTTTGGCTTACTAACGATAAAGTGCCAACGGTTGATCACTATATTAACCACCTAAAACATGTCGCTAATGTTGGGGGTATTGATGCTGTCGCCATTGCCAATGATTACCCACTGCGTGGCCAAAAGAACTTACTCAAGCTTAATAACAATAACGCTGAAGGGGTGAAACAGTACCTTAGTTGGTGGCATAGCCTGCGTGAGAAAAACGTGCTGGGCTACGACATTGAACCTGAACATGTCGTGATCCCAGAGTTGAACGATATTGACCGCATGAATCGTATTGATCTAGCCTTAAGTAAAGCCGGCTTTAGCAGTAATGATCGCGATAAGATCATGGGGCAGAACTGGCAAAGAGTACTCAGTGATGTATTGGTCTAATGATGCAGACTCAGTTAGCGCATAGACAGCAATAGTCTTTGGCAGTTAAAGTGGCAAGAGATCCAATTGCCACTATGAATATATATGCTGACCACACTCGCCATTCAAAACTATCGCTCTTTACGGGATGTCACTATTCCACTGGCGAAACTAAACCTTGTCACTGGCGCTAATGGCAGTGGCAAATCTAACTTATATAAAGCATTACGCTTACTTGCTCAAACAGCACAAGGCGGTGTGGTTAATGCTTTAGCGCTTGAGGGAGGCTTAGATTCCAGTTTCTGGGCTGGACCAGAGAAGCTATCGCGTGCCATGTTAGCGGGAGAGACGCCTGTTGAGCCAACAGTAAGGCAGCAGGTTAAACGGCTCAGGCTCGGTTTTGCTAGCGATGAATTCAGTTATTTGATTGAGCTTGGGTTACCAAAGCCTGATTCCACTACGTTGTTTGGATTAGATCCGCAGATTAAACGTGAAGCCATTTGGGTCGGTAATTCATATCGTCCAGCCACCGTATTGGTTGAGCGGCGTTCAGCATTAGTCAAAAGCCGCACTGAACAAGCAAAGCAAGCGGGCTGGCAAACACTCAATGTACACATGCAGCATAGCGACAGCATCTTTACTGAACTTGCTGACCCTGAGCGAACGCCAGAGGTCATACGCCTGCGAGATAATATTCGCGCCTGGCGCTTTTACGATCATTTTCGCAGTGACTGCGATGCCCCGGCAAGGAAGTCACAATTAGGTACCCGAACGCCAGTGCTACATCATGATGGTAGAGATCTAGCATCAGCTATCCAAACCATATTTGAAGTTGGTGACCGAGAAGCCTTTGATACTGCTTTGAGTGACGCTTTCCCCGGTGCACATGTGGTTATTGAATATGAATCTAATGGCATGCTAACCCTGAAATTTCATCAACAGGGTCTGCTTAGAGCACTGAATGCCGCTGAATTGTCTGATGGCACCTTACGTTACCTTTTACTGGTTGCCGCCTTACTAACGCCAAGACCACCAGAATTAATGGTCCTTAACGAACCAGAAACCAGCTTACACCCGGATCTGCTGCCAGCACTATCTCGACTTATTGTTAAAGCCTCAGAGCGTTGCCAGTTATGGGTTGTGTCCCACGCGAATAGGTTGATTAACTCACTCAATCAGTTTGAAGATTGCAATTTAATTGAACTGGATAAACAGCTCGGGCAAACAGAGATTATTGGGCAGGATATATTGAGTAAACCAAGCTGGCGTTGGCAAAACCGCAGCTAACTCGCTGCGGTAATCTTCTTAACAGTCATGTTTTTTATTGGGACTGACCGAGTGGAATAATCGCGTAATGCGAGGTCAGTCGAATAACGATTTAGAGTGAGAAGTTAGCAATCGTTTTTTGGATGCCCACCACATCAGTGCCTCTTTTTAGCTCTTTGACTAATGGCTCTTTTTGACCAGAGATCCACAACTTTAACTCTGCATCCATATCAAATCTGCCCGCGGTTTCTACTTCAAAATGGGTTATCGCTTTATAAGGTACTGAATGATAACTCACCTTCTTACCCGTCATGCCTTGCTTATCGATTAAGATCAGCCGCTTATTGGTAAAGACAAACATGTCACGCACCACTTTATAAGCGAGGCTCAATGACTCATTGTCTGCCATTATCGGACTAAGTTCTTCAGTCAGCTCTTCAAGGTTGACCTCTGAAGCATTTCCCATCAGCGAATCTAATAATCCCATTTTATTTTCCTTAATATTGAGTCAACGTTATCTCAGCGACAAACCACTGCAGCAGTTAAGAACTTAACCGCTATTGCGAATTTAATCCAATCAAAGTCGTCAAGTACAATGGGTAATTAACGGGTCAATGCTTATGAGTTACCCCTCGATTACAGCACAATCAGAAAGCACCTTGCGGACGATGAATAATTAAGTTTGATCACTTTAAACACGTTTTGGACAGAAATGAGATCGCTTAGCAGAACAACTTGGGAATAATTGGGAGTCATCCCGGCAAGGCTTCTGGGCCGGGTTCTAGTGCCATTACCTAAAACATCTACTTATGATGGAAAGCAGCTCATCCACTATGTTCCTTTGTAAACCGCCGTGAATACCTCCATGTAGGCTCTGCTGAAAAATCCCTTTTTCAGAAGCTTGCACGTTCCACAGCAGATGATCTGCCAGCGAGTTCAGAGTAGCGTCTAGCTCATTTCTGAACATAAATGAGTTAGTGCTAAAGCTCTTGGAGTGATGAATTTCATAAGGGAAAGTATGGCCATCAGATATGCGGTAACGCCTTGCTAAGCGGAAAAGAATAGTTGGATATATTCGCGAAGCGATGGCCAACTGTTATTTTTCCTTTTAAGCAACTTGTTATACATTTTTACCTCTATAGCTAAACTTAATTAGCGCATAACAACCACCTAGAGCAATAATGATAAGCCCCAAGCCAACTATTGCCAACGGTTCATATTTTTCTAAATCGAGTAAGATCACTTTTCTAGAGACAGCTATAACTGCTACTAACAAAATAATTTCTGCATGAATAACATTTTCTTTGAAATACATTTCTATTGTTTCTATAAGTTCAAAACCAATAAGGATAATAAAAAAGAAACCAAATATTTTAAGCAACTGATCTATTTTCACATGCATTAAACCACCTGCAGAATCAAATATGTCAGTATAAAGAGCAATTGCGAGCTCAAATATCGAAATCCCAACGACTATATACATAGCAATAAGAACAGAAAATGTCATACATTTCTTTACAGTACGCATTAAAGATACTGCTTTGTTGATACGTTCGTCTACCACTTAAATACTCCTAAATGTATAACGCCTTGCTAAGAGGCGAATAATTGTTAGCTAAAATAAGCGAGGAACGAGCAAAAGCCAACCGTTTTTTGTCCGTTCTTGAGCGCCTTGTTAGGCAGTAACTGAAACGCCTATAATTTCAATGATTAAGATAAATACAGTTACTGCAATTAGCAGCAAAACTAAGCAAATAATGCTTGTCCATAAAATCCCCCAGTTTGACTGGTATTTTAGCCCTTCAGATATTTCAATATCTTCTTTAGTAAACTGGAATTTCTCAACTAATGCTTTAGTTATAGTTACGGTCAGTAATGGGATTACTATATTTGGAAAATTATCTGGCAAAAATGGCAAAATTAATAACAAAGAAAAAATAATGATACTGCCTAATGCTATAGTATTTTTTTTGCTCTTTTCACTTTTTAGTACTTCAAAGTTAGTTTTGAGGAAATAGAGTGAAGCAAAAGGGCCTCCAAGAAATGCTCCAAGAGCCGCCTGAGTTGGCGAATAAACAACCCCTGTCACCCCAATTAATTTGGGATTAATCGATAGTTTTGTATTGGATTCTGACTTTTTCGCGAGTCTTTTATTTCGTTCTTCTTGGACTTTTTTAGTTCTTTCTGGGTACGCTTCCCTGTCTATATGTTCAAGTACATCTTCCAATTCTTCTAAATTGGAGTTTTCGTAATCTGGTTCAGAATTCACAATATATCCTTACTGCCTAACGCCCTAATAATGGGCAAAAAATTGTTGGCTAAAATGTTGAGGAACGAAAACAGCCAACTGTTTTTTGTTCTTATTAATTAGCTTGTTATGTTTACAAATGCGTTTCAATAGTAAATGCCATATTCATATTTGTTGCTGCTTCTCTATTTTTTTTAATATAGTAACCGGCATTCAAAGGAGATAACCGAGAACTGATAGTATTTCCGCATTTACCACATTTATGTGTTGCTTCATTATTTGACCATGCGGTTAATGGACTAATAGTTCCTCCATCAGCCCAACATGTTGGGCAATATGGTATGCCCGTAGGTTCATTTTCTGAATTAGTACAATATCTAGCACCAAGATAACCAACTGTTTTTATTTGGTTCAGATTTTGTTCTTGAAGCTCTTTAATGAGTTTGTCTTTCTCATAAATGACATCGTCGAGATCTCTAATAGTTTTCTTAGCTTCTGACAATGAATCAATTATTTCTTCGATTTTAACTTTTAATAAAGCTCGGTCTAAGGCGTTATCAGCTTTAGCAATGAATGAGCCAATATCCATAGCTGTTTTGATACTATTTAATGCTAGTTGAATTTCTGCAAGTGCCACTGACTACTCCTTGTAAACATAACGCCCTAATAATGGGCAAAAAATTGTTGGCTAAAATGTTGAGGAACGAAAACAGCCAACTGTTTTTTGTCCTTATTAATTAGCTTGTTAGGGTTACTTTTACCCAAATGGTGATTTAAAGCAACCACGTTTATACTCTTGAATTATTATGTCAGCGCTGAAGCTTGCGATACCACTACCTGTAGCTAGTTTATTTAATGGCTTTAGAGCTTCAGAAGAATAACCATTAGCAAGTAAATGACTAGCAGCCCAACATATAACCCACTCATTTTTGTGATTGAGTAAAGGAAGTAGATTGGGCAACTCTTTAATATGAGTAATGGCTTCCTGCATTTTGTCAAAATGCTCAGAATCATTAGTTGAAGTGCCATCTCCTTTGGCTATAGCTGACTCACAGAATTGTTCAATATGCGACATACGATCCTTGTAACCCTAACGCCCTGCTAATAAGTGAACCGAGTGCTGGCGGGCGATTTGCTCAGCAAATGGCATGACAGCCTTGGTGAATCTGAATTTAGCAGCTTGTTATACACCACGATTGATAAAAGCAAAGCGCCCCGTAACTCGCTGCCCTTTTTTTTTACCACACCAAAATTTGTATAAAGGGTATATGCCAGCAGAGCCAAAAAGTGAAAAAAGGAATCCTAAAAAGCCATACACTGCGGAGGAGAACAGAAACATTGATGATTCAACCTCTGTAGAGGTTGCGACTGTAGTGACAACTAAATGCATTGCTACAGCTGAAGTAATAGCAACACCAAAGCACACCCATATTGCAACAGCCATAAAGGAATAGAAGTCTAATTGCATTCTTGCTTCCTGACTGTATTGCTCACTAACTTCCATTGTTAATCTGCACTCCATTTGTGGTGTATAACGCCTATATAAACCGCGCGAGGAACGAGCGTCGGGCGGCCGAAGGGCGCGAATTTAATATTATTGTTAGAAGTCGGCAGGTAAGGCTTCTTTCCATAAAGCCCGCTCACTTAATCTTTCTTCTTTACTATCATACCAATTACGAAGTTCAGTGGCAGCATCAATCCATTCTTTAGGATCTTTAACTTTATAAACCATATAGTCATGATTCACTGCATCAGCCCAACAATCAAAATAGTATCTTAATGCAGCCTCTTTGCCATTAGTGCCTAAGATTAAATCGAGATCATCATATATATCGCCAAGCTGATATGAATTTTTCTCTCCAGCTTCAATCGCTTTATCCAGTAAAACTATAACTTTTCTATGTACCATAATTTAAGACTTCTAACATTTTAATATACGGCTCGCGCGTTTTGCCAAGACATGTTGAGAAAGCGTGCACAGTAAAAAGTCTGAAAAGTTTATTAATAACAGCTTATTAAACACTTACGCTAAAAATTGTATCCAATACACCTAGGGAGAAAAGTGAGTCGCACACTTTGCTTTCCGGTTATCTGAACTTTTCATGAACGCACACTTACATCTTACTGAATTTATACAAGTTACTAACACTGCACAATAGTAAAGCGTGAATTGAATCTAAGAAAGTGATCTGTTTCCACAACTAAGCCAATAATACTGTATATCCAACCACCCTTTCTTACTTAATCCAATGCTGCCTGAGTCTATGCCATTTGAGCTCGTTTCTGACTCGTTACGGGGCAGAAGTGCGTTACCTTCAGACAAAGGTGGTTCCAATGACTTGCGGTCGCGTATGTGCTGACGCAACTGAGGCTCGCTGCAACTCTTTATAAAATAAAGGGTCCATGTAAGCTCAACGAAGACATCTGACCTCCAAGGACGGAGGAAATGCCAAATTCTGTAGGGAACAGAATTGGCCATGCCATCAAAGGCCTCAGCCGCATCTGCACTGGGTTGGAAAAGCACAACGCTCCAGCTCCTGCATTTTCAATTTTAAAACAGAAATCTAACCCCTAACTACTTAGGCAGCTAATAACACCATATTCCCCGTTGGAAATTTTCGCTTTTCAGACAATTTCGCCGGGGCGCTGAGGGATTGCCAAGGGGCGTAAGCGCTTTGACCCTTGGCTCTGGTGTGGGCGAAGCACCACGACGTTGACTTTGCTTACGGTAAAAAGCTCTGTCTTACAAATCGACTAACCAACTTTGGGGCAGAAGTGCGTTACCTTCAGACAAAGGTGGTTCCAATGACTTGCGGTCGCGTATGTGCTGACGCAACAGAGGCTCGCTGCAACTCTTTATAAAATAAAGGGTCCATGTGAGCTCAACGAAGACATCTGACCTCCAAGGACGGAGGGAATGCCAAATTCTGTAGGGAACAGAATTGGTCCTGTTTCCGAAGGCCTCAGCCGCATCAGCACTGGGTTGGAAAAGCACAAGATCCCAGCTCTTGTGCTCTCAATTAAGAGCACCAAAGTCACCATCCCATAGAACGAATAGAAAACACCGGTTCCCCATCGAAGTTGCCTAAGTGCGTTGAAGAAATAGCCGTAATGCCCACACGGACGTGGGCATAGCTTTCGCGGGACAGGCCGTTCCTTGGCATCTGACCCATATGGATATGGGAAATGTCTATATGATGTAGGGAACATCGTTGACCATGCCATCACGGCATTCGTAAATCCATATACATCAGATGTCCCATCGGAAGCGTTAGGCGATTTTTGTTGGGGTATGAGGCCTGTACTTAATGCATGTAACTTCGTCGGAGCGTCATGGTGGATGCAAGGAGGATAAGGACGAACAGTCCTCCTTGCCCGGGTGTGGGATGGAATTCCACGACCTTTATCAAACGGAGTTTGATTATCTCCACCTCTGGTGTGGGCGAAGCGCCACGACTTTGCTATTAATAAAAGCTCAGGCGCAGCTAAATAAAACTAATAAAGACCCAAACAATTTTGGGTCAGCAACAACTAACAATTACTCAGAACGTACCTGTCTGTTTTCAGCAACCACTAGCATTTCGCATTTAGGACAATCGAAAACCAGCTTCAATACATCTTTGCCTATCTCTAATATCATAGGGTCGGCTTTAATGCCGGGAACCTCTTTTGGGCATAAGTTGAAATTAAAGCGCAGGCAGTGCTTAGTCACCATTAATGGCACATCTTCAGTGATGCCATTTTTCTCATAGGTATCTTGAATTTCGACCACCCCATGGCGTTGATAAAACGCCTTGGCTTTGTCGTTGGCCACATTGCCTAAATAGCTTAAGTGTTTAACCGGGTAAACCGCTTCTTGATTGTATTTCCAAGCTTTAGGGCGTTGATAATCATTAACACGAGTCTGCTCTAATGCCGCCACAGTATCACGTCGTAAGCCGTTCAAAACTGAAGTAGGGATAAACCAAGTTTGCGCTGTTTCAATATTCATCTTGCGCGCGGTAAAATCGGTGCTACCGAGCTTGCCTAGCTGTTTACGCAGCCCTTTTAAGGCTTTTTCGACATCCGTTGCTGCCGTTTTTTCGAAAACCAATGATTGCACCGCACTGTGACCATAAATATCGGTCATGGTCAGTGACACGCCATCAATGGTATCGGCTAATAGCAAATCGACCTCAATAATACGCTTGGCTGACTCTTTCGCTAATACCGCTTCAAATGCTTGGTTGTGATTACGGTAAATAGTCATACCGACTTTGAGCTCTTTTGGCATTCGCAGCAAAAATAGTTTAAGACCGTCAACACGGTTAACACGCATGCCTTTTAATTTATCATCGGACTGTTTAGCTTCGGCAAAGTTACTCGGGAAGAAACATAATCCGTCACCATTATTAAAACTAGTATCGGAGGTCACTTCGATAAAGTCTTTCTCTATGCGCTTAACTTTTGCCACTTCTTCGCCAATATATTTAGGCGAACGAAAGTCATTCATGCCCTGGCTACGCTCATGGACAAAGTAATCTGTTTTACCGCGGTTAAAGGTTTTTTCAGGATCGGGGGTAAAACTGTGCTCGCTGCGGCCGTGTGATGAGGCGTTAAACTCCGGGCGTCTAGCAATAATTTTGTCTAACTCTTGACGATAATGTGCTGTCACATTTTTTACGTAGCTTAAATCTTTAAGGCGACCTTCGATCTTAAATGAGCGTACACCAGCATCAATAAGCGCTTCTAAGTTATCGGTCTGGTTGTTGTCTTTAAGTGAAAGCAGGTGTTCATTCTTTGCCAATACGTCGCCTTGGCGGGTCTTTAAATCACCCGGTAGGCGACATAATTGTGAGCATTCTCCGCGGTTCGCACTGCGGTTACTGAAAGAGTGACTGAGGTTACATAAACCACTGTAAGCGACACACAATGCTCCATGAATAAAGAACTCGATTTGCATATTAGTTTTAGCCGCTACATCTCGAATTTGGCTTAAACCAAGTTCACGAGCGAGTACGACTTGTGAAAAACCGACTTGCTCTAAAAAAGCGACTTTCTCTGGATTGCGGTTATCCATCTGCGTACTAGCATGTAGCGCAATCGGAGGCAGGTCGAGCTGAAGGATCCCCATGTCTTGTACAATCAGTGCATCGGCTCCGGCTTCATAAACCTGCCAGATGAGCTTCTGCGCCGCATCGAGTTCACCTTCATTCATCAAGATAGTGTTAATAGCAACAAATACTTGGGCGTGATATTGATGAGCAAAGGTACATAGTCTGGCAATGTCTTCGACACTATTGCCTGCGCTAGCACGGGCACCAAAAGCGGGGCCACCAATATAAACCGCATCGGCACCATGGCGGATAGCTTCAATACCAAAGTCAGCATTTTTTGCAGGCGCTAATAACTCAAGGCGATTAGAGTGGCTCTCTAGCGGCGGCAGTGGTGCGGTATCGGGCTTATCATTCGGTCTGAAGATGCCAACATTGCTCATAAAAATCACTCAAAAAAGAAACACTATTATTTGTGCGGGCATTATAGCAAAAATCTGAGATTTGGCATTAGCTAATGTATGCAAGCCTCCCTCGTTAAAAGCGCCAAGCGGCACACTAGCTAATGGGTTTTAGCCGTTAAATGACAACTTCAATTTAAGCAGTTGATAAAGCTTTTGTTATCGCCAGTTATCCTTGGTTAGCCTGCCCTGTTCCTGTTAGGTGAACAGGTCGAATGCATTACCCAGTGCTGAGGATTTACCTTTATAAAACTCGGTGTAGCTGCAGTTACTGCATGTAACGGCGTAGTATCTTTTATTCTGCATATCGAAAATACGCGACCAAAAACCACCCGACACACGGATCTCACCAGTATCGAACTCTTTATGATTACACTTAATACAGGTCCACTTATCATGTTGCATAGCTGCTCTTCTCCATAATGATGATCTGATGTTGGCTGACAGTTGTTAATAATGTACTGCTAGCCAAATAGTTTCGGTTTCCTCACTTGTCCAAGCCACCCGATGTTTCACATGGGCTTTAATGGTTAGATGCTCACCTTGATTTAAGCTGACCATCTCACCATGTTCAAATTCTAGCTTGGCAGCCCCTTGCACCACCATCACCCACTCACTTTTGGCTTGATCGTACCATTGACCTTCCGCGGTAACATGTGCGGCAGAGATAATGCGTTCGATTAAAACGCTGTCCGTTTTCACCAGCGGTTCAAACTGTTCTAGGGTTAGATCGCTAGGCAGGTTATCAAGAATATGCTGTTTATCCATTTAGCCTCCAGTCATTTACGCAATTAAAGCGGGTTAACAACAATACTCTTACTCACTCTGACCCCCAAGCGCTTTGCAAGACGATTTAGATTGGCACGATCCATCTGTAATTGATTAGCTGTTGCCGACCAATTACCTTGTTGCTGGGTTAGCGTCTGCAAAATCAATTGCCGTTGAAAATCATCGGTTTGCTGCTTTAGGTTACCAGTGTCTTGCGCTATCTGCTTCTCTTCCACCGGGCTAGACGCTTCGCCAAGAGCGGTATTAGGCAACACTAGCGCAAGATGGGTGATGCCAATGCGCACAATCGCTGCAGCACTGTCACTTCTCGCTCTTAGGGCGGCGCGGCTAATAACATGTTCTAGCTCGCGCACATTACCCGGCCAGTCATACTGATTGAGCATTTTTATCGCACTCGGCTCTAGAGTTAGTTGACTCATACCCAATTTACGCCGGGTTAATTCAATAAAGTAACCACTGAGCAGACTAATATCTTCCTCACGCTGCCTTAACGGCGGCACGATAACGGGGTACACGCTGAGACGATGATAAAGGTCGGCACGAAAACGCCCCTGCTCAACTTCCACTTTGAGCTGTCGGTTAGTGGCCGCCAGAATACGCACATCAACATACTCAACGTCATCTTTACCAACGACTTGGATCTCTTGATTCTGTAAAGCCCGTAATAACTTACTCTGCACTGCAAGTGGTAACTCGCCAATCTCATCGAGGAATATGGTACCGCCACTGGCGAGGCTAAATTTACCGATTCGGTTTCGGTCCGCTCCCGTAAATGCGCCTTTAACATGGCCAAAGAGTTCGCTTTCGATAAGGCTTTCAGGCAATGCAGCACAGTTAACGTATACCAAAGGGCCTTCACTGCGGCTCGATTGCCTGTGCAGCGTTCTCGCCACCAGCTCCTTACCTACACCAGTCTCCCCCTCAATTAAGATTGAGAAATTAGACCCGGCAACCATCTCTATTTCACGCTTGAGTTTAAGCATGATCTCGCTATTACCAATCAGCTCACCACCATCTTTAACTAAAGCCTCATGGGTTAATTCAGCAACAACCTGTTGATTATGTTTAGAATGCTGTTCGAGCTTTTGCAGTAAAATGGCTGTATTCAGGGTGGCTGCAGACATTGCAGCAATGATGTCTAATGTTCGTTTGGGGATCTCATCAAAGACATTGGGAACCATGCTGTCGAGGGTTAACACTCCAATGAGCTTATCGTTAGCAAGCAGTGGCAGCCCCATACAAGCATGCACCGGCAGATCGCCATCATGGGACAGCAGTAAACCATCGTAAGGATCAGCCAATTCACTATCCGCAGCAAATCTCACTGGTGTTTGCGATGCACAAATTTTCTCAAACCTTGGATGAGCAACCGTTTCAAAGCGGCGACCTAAGGTCTCTTTGGTTAGCCCTTGCTGTGCCAGCGGTTTTAAATACTCGCCCTGCACATGCAACAACACCACAGCATCACAAATGACGGCATGACGTACAGTATTGAGCAAACGCTCGTACCTGTCGTTGGTTGTGAGGCTATTAGTGAGATCTAAGGCTAGTTGGACTAAGGCGGCGGAGGATATTTCACTCACAAGAATAGTAAACCCAATAGATTGTAACTGTCGCCACCATATCACGGCTCTCGCCAACACTCAAAACAACCCTAAAGAGTCTTAATGACTACAAAAGTGTGAAGTCAATATGACTACATCAAACGAATCTACAATCTAAATGCGAGTAATAATCACTACTTTCAACATTGGCACGCTTATCGCAATGTCTTTAATTAAGATAGATTCTAATCCGACAAATGGCTTTAGATAAACAGCGAAAAGTCGAAACGGCAACACTTACTTATGGAGCAATGTCATGATAGCCAATCAAACAATGCCCTACACCCATGAAGATTTAGTTGAAGAGTTAACTCATCTTCAAAGCAATAAGCCAATGCTGGTATCGAGCGGTTTTGCAGTTGAAAATCGTACCTTACAACAAATAAGCACGGCATCGAATACGTTTTACTCCCATGCCCTTACCGGTGGGAATGGCACCATGTTCATCGCGGTTATCGGCCTGCTACTGTGCATTTTAGTTGGTTATTCCTATGCTGATAGCTTTTCACTCTGGGCGCAAGTGGCCAGCCACATTGGTTTAATTCTGTTTGCTACAGCGATAAAAATTGGCTACGTCATGCGTTGTGTTGGACTCGATGGTATGGGTCATATGCAGTTGTAATGCGCAAAACTAAAGTGCCAACACTGCAACTTTTAATTAGATAAACCAAGCTTAAACGGAAACCTATTAAACTAATGCAAACGATTAATGAACCTAAGACCAAACAGGTGCTGTCTTCAAGCGGAGAAGTGGAAATGATAGCAATTGAACCCGGACCAAAATTGACAAAACTTGCCAGCCAGCCGTTATGGGATCTGGCCTTTAGACCTTGGTTTCTAGCGGCGGCGCTGTCGTCAGTGGTCAGTATCACTGTTTGGATATTGTTTCTTCACGGACAATTTCTCGGTCTCGCCACTGCGGGACTTAGCCCGGTGATATGGCATATTCATGAAATGCTCTTTGGTTTTGGGGCGACGATTGCCGTAGCCTTTTTGCTTACAGCAGCCCAGACTTGGACTAATCGCCGCAGTATAAATGGCTTGCCATTAATGATGCTGACATTGATATGGCTGGCAGTAAGAGTATTGATATGGTCAGCAGACCCGAACCTGCTTATGCTTGCGGTCGCATTGCAAGCAACTTGGTGGCTAGTCTCTATTGCCTATATCGCGAGCATGGTTATCAAATCCAGTAGCAACCGCAACTACCAATTTATTCCGTTACTTCTCGCTATGATGGCGCTCAATATCGGCTTTTTACTGGCGGATATTAATGGCCATACAGAGTTGGCGTTACACCTTTCGCGTAGTGCTATTTTACTGTTCGGTTTGTTAGTCGGCATTATTGGCGGGCGCGTTATTCCTTTTTTTACCGGTCGAGGCGCTGATAACGCCAACGTTAAAACGACACCTTTACTCGACAAGTTAATCCCTATTGCCACCTTGTTAGGCGTGACGGTATTTTTTACGGGTTACTTTATTCAGCTGCCTTTCACCCCAGCACCACTGCTCATTTTAGCCGGTGTATTGCACTTACTTCGTCTGCTTAATTGGAACAGTATCGCCACGCTTAAAGTGCCACTACTCTGGTCGTTACACGGCTCTTACTTGGCATTGGCACTGGGTCTGATTGCACTTGGCTTAAGCTATCATATCGAGTTATTACGTTTTGCGGATGCACTACACCTCATCACTGTTGGCACCATTGGTGCGATGATCTTAGCCATGATCGCTCGCGTATCGTTAGGGCATACAGGCCGAGCTCTTAAACCCCATTTTTCAATCAATATTGCTTTCATGCTCATACTGCTCGGCGCACTAGCGCGAGTTATCTTACCCTTGGTGCAGCAACCTATTCTCGCATGGGACATTAGCGCACTTTGTTGGATAGTCGCTTTTAGCCTATTCCTATGGCACTACAGCTCGATACTGTTGAGCGCGAGACAACAATAAAATTGGTTTTACACACGTTAAAAACACCTGTTTAAAATGACACCCTACCTATGTTGCTAAGCCCGCATAGCAACTTATAAAGAACAATTATTAAGGATATTTAGATGTTATCTGAGAAACATATCAGCATAGTAAAAAGTACAGTTCCATTATTAGAATCAGCAGGAACAGCGATTACCGAACACTTTTATAAGCGCATGTTTGCCCATAATCCTGAGCTAAAAAACATCTTCAACATGAGCCATCAGCACTCTGGTGGACAGCCCGCGGCACTTTTTAATGCCGTAGCAGCCTATGCAAAGAATATTGATAACCTTGGCGCATTAAGCGGCGCGGTAGAGCGTATTGCCCACAAGCACACCAGTTTTAATATTCAACCTGAACACTACCCCATTGTCGGCCATCACCTACTTGAAACATTGCGTGAACTGGCGCCAGATGCCTTTACACCGGATGTAGAAGAGGCTTGGGGCGCTGCTTATGGCGTGTTAGCGGGCATCTTCATTGATAGAGAAGCAACGCTTTACCACAGAAGTGCCACTGAAGTGGGTGGTTGGCAAGGTGCTCGAAAATTTGAAGTAATCGAGAAAACGTCTGAATCAGAACTCGTCACCAGCTTTGTGCTCGCCCCAGAGGATGGCGAAGTGGTTATTGATTTTGAATCAGGTCAGTATCTTGGCGTTAGCGTGGCACCGATTAACCACGATTACCAAGAGATGCGTCAATACTCATTATCAGATAAACCAAACGGCAAGCAATACCGTATTTCGGTAAAGCGTGAAGCAATAGGCGTACCTGGCGTGGTCTCTAACTATCTGCATGACCATATCCATGTTGGCGATAGCGTTGATATTTACCCACCCGCTGGTGATTTCCACTATGAAGAGCGAGAGGCTCCTGTGGTACTGATTTCTGCTGGTGTCGGAGTCACTCCAATGCAATCTATGCTGGAGATGTTGGCCTCTAAATCGTTTGCAAAACCCGTGTTTTACCTGCATGCCTGCGAAGGTGTAGAGCAACATTCATTTAACCAACGAGTGGAAGCATTGGGTAAAAGTTTGGATCTACAGCATCACACTTGGTACCGCGATATTACTAAATCAAATGAAGTTGTGGCGGATAGCAACATCCATCAGGGCTTTATGAACTTTGCCACAGTTAGAGATTCATTGCCTATCGATAATGGCGATTACTACTTATGTGGCCCCGTTGCTTTTATGCAGTTTGCCAAGCAACAACTGCTTGAGCTCGGCGTAAAAAGTGATCGTATTCACTATGAAGTCTTCGGTCCTCACGCTTCGCTATAGCGCTGAGCATAGCAAGCCCTGCTCCTCCGATTAACAAAAATGGACGCGATTAAGCGTCCATTTTTTCCTAAACTGACTCTCTCCGCCCCTCCAAACTGCGGCAAAAACAACCGTGAAAGTTCTACAGTCCCTAGATGAAATCGCTGATATCTGCTAATGATTTCTTTTGCAGTGCGTGTTCTGGCACGGTTGCCTCTTCGCTTGGATACCCTGCAACAATCAGCATATAAGGTCGTTCATTTGAACTATCTCGGCCACACACTTTGCTTAAAAATGACATAGGTTTTGGGGTGTGCGTTAAAGTGCCTAAGCCTGCATGATGCAGTGCTTGGATCAAAAAACCGGTAGCGATGCCAACGGATTCATGAACGTAGTAATTGGTCTTCTGCTCGCCCTCTTCTTCAGTACGTTTTTTACTGAAGATAGCGATTAACCAAGGTGCATGTTCAAGGTAAGGTTTATCCGCATTGGTACCTAGCGGTTTAAGTGCATCTAACCACTCCTCCCCTGCTCTGCCCGCATAAAATGCCTGCTCTAACGCTTCGGCCTCATGACGTATTTGCGCCTTAATCTCAGGACTATTTATCGCCACAAAATGCCATGGTTGATGATTAGCACCATTGGGCGCGGTGCCCGCTGCCAAGATGCACTTTTCGATAATAGCTTTAGCTATGGGTCTATCAGAGAATTTGCGGATCGAATGACGCCGTTTCACCTCTGCATAATTTTTATCTGCTCGAGCAAGCATCTCTTGTTCTGAATATTCAATAAAATCCGTTAACGGATGATGAGCTTCTGTCATGTTATTTTCCCACTTTAAGTAACACGCCTTACTTTAACCGCACGTAAACATATCCAAATTAGTTAATTAGCTAGAAGTGACCATCTCCGTATAATGTTAAACCTGCAAATACAGACCCATACTTGGACTCCTTTCCAGCAAGCACTATTCTGCCTCAAGTACCTGCTTAAGCTGTACTAACCCTTGATTCAAATCGTTACCAATCATGGTTTCAAAATCCATAAACAAAAACAGCAAATTCATTGGATAATCTAAATGCCCATCAAAACCCCATTTTACTAAGGTCTGATCTGTGCTGGTTGATTCGGTGGTCATAAAGGCCAAATCGGTCGATTCAAAAGGGGAGTAAAACCGCAATTCAAAATCAATACGCTTGCCTTCATCGATGCGCATAATCTCTTGTTCACCGACACCCACCTCCTCATTATCGCTCTCCCATCGAGACACAAAACCGACAGTTCCATCAGTGCCGAGATACCTCTTTGTCATATTGGGATCCATCTGTGCCCATACACTGAAGTTTTCTTGATTTTTAAGATACTTCACATAATTAAAGACTTCAGCAGTAGGCTTATCGATCGTTATATTCGTGATAACCGAATACTCTTTTTGGACAAATAGCGCGATGATAAACGGCAATGCTATCAGCACTAGAATCACGATTAAAATTTTCTTCAGCATAATTTATTACTCCAATTCCTTTAGATTTAGAGTATACAAATATTTAACATAATAGAAGTTATCACTCATTGTTTTTATACCATCAGCTATAAGCGGCTTTAACAGTCAAAAAGGACAATCAATTTGCCATAGAGGCCAAGCTAAACTTGAAGAGAGTGAAAATAGAGTTGGTGAGATACGCTAGCCATAAAAAAGGACAAGCAATGCTTGTCCTTTTTTATACGTTATTGATTACTGATAGCTACAGGCCTAATCTTGCCATCAGCTTTTGATTTTCCGCTTCAATATGTTTGTAAAAGTCACAATCAGATAAACTTGATGCGGCCGCTTCGTCAATAACCAACACCACATCTTGGTGCATCTGCAGCGCAGAAGCCGGGCACGCGGCTGTTAATGGCCCTTCGACTGTTGCTTTAATCGCTTCAGCTTTGTTTGCGCCTGTTGCCAACAAGACTACTTTCTTGGCATCCATGATCGTACCAATCCCCATGGTTATCGATAGATGTGGTTGGTATTCATCGGCTTCAAAAAATCGAGCATTGTCGTCAATAGTCGCTTTTGTTAGCGTCTTTACCCGCGTTCTCGACATCAAACCAGATGACGGCTCATTAAAGCCGATATGGCCATTACGGCCTATCCCCAATAGCTGGATATCCACCCCACCAGCAGCGCTTATCTGTGCTTCATAGCCATGGCATGCGGTTATAGGATTCGCCGCATCACCAGGAGGAACATGGGTGTTAGTCTGATCAATATCAATATGATCAAATAGTTGCTGCTTCATAAAGTAGCGATAGCTTTGAGGGTGCGTACCCGCAAGACCTAAGTATTCATCAAGGTTAAAGGTGGTGGTATGAGCGAATGATATTTGCCCCGCTTTAGTCGCCTCGATTAACTGCTGATACAAGGATACTGGTGTAGAACCTGTGGCTAATCCCAACACTGAGTCTGATTTTTTGTGCAGTTGTTTAATAAAAATATTTGCGCCATATGCCGCTACCGCAGCACTGTCTTTTAATATTACGATTTGCATAAAATTGATCCAATGAAAGTGAGAAATTAGCAGCGCCAGTCGATCTGCACTCGCCTATATCGAGCATCACACACTCACTCTAGGTTAGCTATCGTACTGCCAGCTAAATATGTAACATAACTATAACCTCAAATGACAACGCTGTCATTAGCTATTGTGGCTTCAATTACTAAATGACCACTGCTCAACAATTGAATATGAACTTCTCTGATTGTAGAAGAGATTATCAATCGATTAAATCCCCATTGTATTAGCTATTGAGCCAATTCAGCACCGTTTAAGATTTTCAATTAAAAGCTCATTGTTCAACTCATGGTGACTCGCTCATAAGTTAATCCAAAGCAGGAGTGGCATGCTTGAGTCATCCCCGCTGAATCTTGCAGTGTCAATTGGCTTGGGAATAAAAGTTTACGTATAATCACCTTAAGTTCAGATTAACCCAATAAAGCCAACTAAGAGCGATATTAATGCCCTCAAGCACGCTAGACAAAATCGAGTTGAAAGAAGCGGCTGATAGCGCTCAGCACTTTAAAATATTTAAGCCATACGGTTTTTTAAGCCAATTTTTACCTGAAACACGTAAAAGCAAAAAGCTACTGGGTGAGCTATTTAGTTTTCCCGAAAAAACCATGGCTATCGGCCGACTTGATCATGACTCAGAAGGCCTACTATTACTGACAACCGACGGTATGATGAGCCACTTGATCCGCAGTAAGAAAGTCGAAAAAGAGTATTATGTTCAGCTTGATGGCGATATATCTGCCAACGCGATATTAGCGCTGCAAAACGGTGTTGAAATTGGGGTAAATGGAGAGAAGTATCAAACGCTACCCTGTAAAGCGTTCAAGTTAGCAGAGGAACCGCAATTGCCTTTACGGGGCCGTAAGATCCGCGATCCAAGACACGGCCCAACGAGTTGGGTCTCGATTACATTATGTGAAGGTAAGAATCGCCAGATTAGAAAAATGACTGCCGCGGTAGGATTCGCCACACTGAGGCTGGTGAGGGTGAGAATTGGTGATATAGACATAGCGACAATGCAAGCTGGCGACGTGATCCCCTTGCTAGATTTTAGCGCCGTACTTAATCATTTATAATTAGCCACTTAAATTAGTCACTTATAAGTGGCTGCTACAACTAATCGCTTATCATCAACCGTTAACACTCATCATTAGGTGAGTCGTTAATACAGCCCTCATTTACGAAAAAGTGATTAAGTTCTGCCGCCAGCTTTGGCTTACTGAATAAATAGCCTTGGGCTTCATCACAACCATAATCCGCTAAGAACTGCGCTTGTTCTACGGTCTCAACCCCTTCAGCAATCACTTTTAAGTTAAGTGAATGGCCCAAGGCAATAACCGCTTTGGCGATGGCGGTGTTATGGACATCATCAGGGATATCTCTCACAAAGCTTTGGTCTATTTTCAGTTTATTGATAGGCAGTTTTTTAAGGTAATTGAGGGACGAGTATCCGGTGCCAAAATCGTCAATCGATAACATAATCCCCATGTTCCCGAGCTTAACCAGATCGCGACCGACTGATTCAGGATCGGTCATCATGCAGCTTTCGGTCACTTCAAGCTCTAATCTATTTGCCGGTAAACCTGTGGCTTTGAGCACTTCAGCAACTTCGTTGACAAAATTACGCCGTTGCAATTGTTGCGCTGCTACGTTGACTGCAATGCGCACAAAATCTTTGCCCTCAGCGAGCCATCTCACACCTTGCTCACAAGCTTGTTGTAATACCCAGCGGCCAATCTCTTGGATCAAACCAATTTTTTCAGCGACTGGAATAAATATAGCCGGAGATATTCTGCCTAATACAGGATCTTCCCAACGCAATAATGCTTCAAAGCCACTTAGCTGCTGACTGCGACAATCAACTTTCGGTTGATACACCAAGTACAATGCGTCTTGAGACAGCGCATCATGTAGCGCACTTTGCAGTTTAAGGTGCGCTACCGACTCATAAGTTAAAGATTCGGTGTAAAAGGCGTAATTATTGCGACCATCGTGTTTAGCCCTGTGCATAGCAGCATCAGCATTAACCAAGAGCGTACTCGAATCGCGACCGTCTTGGGGATAGATAGCCACCCCCATACTGGCCGTCAACCGCACTGGTGCATTGTCACCCAGTAAAAACGGCCGTTCAAAAACGTGTTGTAGCGTACTGATCCTTAGTGAAAGCATATCGCTACTTTCAATACTGGGGAGGATCACCGCGAACTCATCTCCCCCCAGCCGCGCAACAGTTGCTAAGCTGCCTAAAGCAAGGCTTAAACGATGACTTAATTTGACCAACACCTCATCACCCATAAGGTGACCAAAGCTATCATTGATCTGCTTAAATAGGTCGACGTCGATGTAAACCACGCCTAACTGATATTCACTTCTATTTGCCAGTCTAATCTCTTGCTCTAACCGAGAGGTTACCGCCATACGATTAGGTAGTTTGGTTAGTGGGTCATGAAAGGCTAAATGGACCAACTCCGCTTCGTTTTTTTTCTGTGTCGATAAGTCAGCAAAAACAGCAACGAAGTAACGGATTTGATGTTCATCACCGTACACGGCACTGATCGTCAATAATTGTGGAAAAACCGCACCATTTTTATGGCGATTCCATATTTCACCGTGCCACTTGCCCGTGTTTAACAGTGACTTCCATAGATTGTTAAAAAATGCTTTATCGTGACGACCAGAATTAAACATCTTCGGATTTTGACCGATTAACTCACTTTTATCAAAGCCAGTAATATGAGTAAAAGCACCATGAGCGTCGATAATATTGCCACCAACATCGGTGATCAACACCCCTTCCACAGAGTTTTCGAATACGCGAGCGGCAAGTTCTAGCTGATCTTGCGCCGCCTTATGCGACGAGATATTACGCGAGATCCCAATGATGCCAGTCAGTTCTCCAGTATCAGCCACAATCGGCACTTTGGTCGTTTCTAACCATGATTCAACATCACCAATATCCAGACCTTGGCACTCTCCAGCCGTAATCTGTACACCTTTGGTAACCGATTCTTTATCGCCATCAACAAACTGTTTTGCTAATTGAGGATTAAATAGTTCTTCGTCCGTATGATTAAGGATCTGCGCACGAGACATATCCCAAGCGACCTCGACACTATGGTTAATAATTACATAGCGTCCTTGGGGATTTTTCATCCATACATGTTCTTTCATCGTATCGATAAACTGCTGCAAGCTGACCTTTGTTACTGCTGTTTCAGCATCATTTTCTCGCTGGATACTTTTCCGGTAATGGCGATAAATGCTCAAGAGATCAAGCTCAAAACTATCAGCACATTGTTTTAGTAGTAGCCTTAAATCAGCTTTGTTTAGCGAGTGAGTATTTTGCTTTGCCGGTGTAGTAAGGCATAGGTAACCAAAGAGTGCTTGAGAAGGCCAATGGATTGCCACGCAACAGCTTAAACCCGATTCAAATAAGCTATCATTGGATGCGGGTTGGGCGGTTTTAGTTGAAGTGTTTGAAAAAGAAGATGTTGAAGACGCGTTATTGAGATCTGATGCAGCACAGATTTGACAGAGATTTTCTAAATTATCACGATCAATGCCTACCGCCGTAAAAGGCTCTAGGCAGTCATCTTGATTAACCTTCAATAGGCCAACTCCACAACAAGAAATGCGTGCCAGCATGTCAATGGACTTCCGCCACTGTGCTTGCTGAGTCGTAGAGATATTTATCACTATCATTCAACACTCCATCCAATTAATGCGAACGAACCAACGCACTATAACCATATAACCTGCCACAATATCCTGTAAGGGCAAACATTTATAGTCCAAAAATCACTTATTTAACATTAATAGAATATTTCGTCTGAAGGGGCCTAAACCTCAAACAAACGAAAGATTATTAACTCGGCATAAGAGTATAATTTACCGTCGCCACGTTACTGATAGGTTACTGATAGGTTACTGATAGTTAAATCTAAATATAACTAATATGCTTTTCATCACCATATTCAACTTTAAGTAACCAATAAGGACGATGCTAGTGCTCAAGCAGCTACAACAAGCTTAACCCGTTAACACTCAAGCTCAATGACGTCTCACAGAAAAGTACCGCTAAGTCTGGGCAAGCGATAGCTCTCATCCACATCAATATGGATCAATTGAAGTCAGCCTAATAAGCGGTCATTATGCACTCACAATGGACAGCTTTAGGGCATCATCAACTTAAGATGCCGAAAAATGGATCTTCACAATATGAAAAAACTCCTCTTTATCTTTTTAACCCTATGCTCTTTTGTGGCTCATGCTAGCTTTGACAGTAAAGAATCTATCTACGCGAACTTGCTCACCAGCCAGAACTTACAAAACGTGAAATTAGGGGCAAAAGCACTACACCATGATTTACCCGATAATGTTCAACTGTGGGACTTAGCGGCATTTACAATTTGGTCTATGAATCACAATGGTGATAAAGAAGATAAAGAATTTGACGACACTATCTCTTGGTTAGCCAAAGCTATCGGGGAAAGTAAAAATGGTCGATATCAACAATTACTCAACCAGCAACTAAAACTTGCCCAATCAAACAAGATAAAACGCTATTTTAAAAGCGCCATAAAAGCACTTAATAATACTGAGGTGCCGCAATTTATTGCCGCTGAATATACAGCACAAATCGCCCCCAGTAATCCCAAACATATTCGTGCCACTGCAGATAATTTTGAAAGAATTAGAACCGGTGACACCTTAGAAGTCGTATTGTCGCTACTAGGTAATCCTGATGGCGTAGGCCAGTATATTCGCAGCTATAGTCGCCCCTTTATTGGCCGCCAAACGTTTCAGAATTTGCGTCTGTCCTATATCAACTTTGGCTCTATGGAGCTGAGGTATGAGGACACTCACTGGATAGTTGATCTTAAATCTAAACAGACTAATGCCGACATTTCTGCTGTTACCGCAGAGTACCGCGACCTGTTATCTCGCCTTGTCAGCAACGATGTCACTCAAATACGCGCAGCGGCAAGAGAAGCTATTAAGTTACCGTTAACTGATCAGGCTTCGCTCGACCATATCGCGCAATACATTTGGGATAACCAAGGCACCCAAGATGGTCATTTTGCCGATTCTCTCGCTTGGCTGTGCAAGGTACTCAGCAACAGTAAAAATGGCCGCTATAAAGAGGTATTGGATACGCTGGCGCAGAAACCTATTCACAAGAAAATAACCCGTTATGCCGCCAAGACCGCGAAACAATTATCCAGCAGCACGCCAGTTTTCACACCTGCAATAAAAACGCAAACTGCAAACACCGCACAAGACGCTAAGCTTTAAAAAAACATTCAAGACCTAAATATAAAAACCAGCCTTGTGGCTGGTTTTTATGTTTAGATAGCGCTTAAATTACTTAATAAAACAATACTTAACGCCACCGCGATACTCGCAGTAGCAATCGACTGGGTTCGCTGCACAGTAGCGCTGCTCATCTTGCATTGGATTGGCATTCACCGCAGCAACAAGTCCTAGACCTAGAGATAATGTTGTCAGTAATGCGAGTATTTTAGTTTTCATAATCATCCTTAATTAAGACCAACTGCAAACATCTAGCCTAGTCAATTTCATCGCGTCGAATAACGCGGTACAAAATAAGAATAAACGACTACACATCCGCAAAACAATAGCCTGAAAGGCTAATTTAGTTTCGAATATAGCGATCCATATTGTCCCCAGTCAATATTATTCACTGGCATAAGCAAGCCCAGCGGGGTTAATGGTCGACTAACAAGCTCAGCACTGGAGGAATCAAGATAACGACTTAGCAAGTGCAGAGAAGCGTTTAATATTCCCCCACGGATGGAAAATAAACGACAGGGTTGCCGATGGGGCTTAAGGATCATGCACAATGACAATGTAAAGCAAACACATTGGTTCGGAGTGGCTAATGCTATTGCTGATATTTATGCGTAGTCATCTCAAATGAGACGGTTACATGGCTATAAATTATTAACCAGTCTAATGGCCAATAGTAGGTGATATCACTATAGCGATAACGTCATTGAGTCATTATCTCTTTTTTAATAAAAATAAGATCAAGAAGTATTGATTTTTAGTTATAAAAATGTAAATTCGTTACAGTTATTTACACATAGTAACCTCAAGACACTGCATATTTATTGCAAGTGCTTAAAAAGGAATTCAAGCAATACCCAATCTTTATGTAGGCAATAGGTTTACCAATAAAAATTATTATAAAGGTAACGTATGTCTCAAAAAATATTAACTTCCTTGGCTGTATTTCCTCTTACATTAGCCTTAACGGCTTGCGGTGGCGGCGGAGATGAATCCGCACCCACTCCTCAGAACCAATTACCACAAATAGCACCTATTGAAGGACTGACAGTCAAAGAAGGATTATCGCTGACGATCAGCGCCAGTGCTTCAGATAATGATGGCAGTATAGCGAGCTTTCAATGGCAGCAAATGGCAGGTATTGCGGTACAGATGGCCGATATCGATACTGCCAGTGTAAGCCTAACAATCCCCACTGTAGACGCAGATCAAACGGTGACATTCAAGCTTACGGTGACTGACAATGACGGAGCGACAGCTTCAACCTCAGTAGATGTGCAATTGCTCAACAACTTAGCGCCAACAGTGAGTATTGCAGCACTTACTCAAGTTGATGAAGACAAGACTTACACTATTACAGCCACAGTAGCGGATGAAGATGGTGATATAGCTGCGACACAGTGGCAGCAAGTATTAGGCAGCGCAGCGGTACTTTCTGGTGAAATGAGCGACACACTCACCATAAAAATGCCTAAGGTTGCGCAGACTGAAGCCGGGCAGCTTAAATTTGTCGCCACCGATGACAGTGGTGAAACCACTGAGTTACTGCTTGATTTCACTCTCAACAATACCCACCACAATATCGAGCTCTCAGGTAATGCCAATAACAATGGCGCTATCGTTAGCGATAGCAGTATTACATTAACCCTTAATGATCAGAGTTTTGTCACCACAACCGATGCCGATGGTAATTATGTGTTACCTGTTGATATCGATATATTACAGAAACAAGGTTCCTACAAATTAAGCGCCGATGTGGCTCAAAACCCACTAGTACGTACAGGTCTAATTGCCGAGTTACTGCAAAATATCAATCAAGCTGAGCCTACATCCAATAAAGCGACAGTGCAAAAAGTAGCTTCCCTGCAACAGGCTGCAGCAATAAACGGCAATGTACAGGCCGATCTCAACAGTTTAACCACCGCAGACTACCTGTATTTAATCACTCTTTTTGGTAATAGCGACTTTATTACTGATGCAAGCGTTGATGCAAAAGTGCTAGCCGCACGTTATAAAAATATCGACACTGAGTTGCTGTTAGAGATAGCAACAGCATTGAGTTATGCCGCGGATCAAAACCAAACAGTACCCACCAGCAATGGAATGGTAGGGCTGCAGGAATACTTAAGCGGTATTTATGCCGATGATGCCGGTAAAGCGCTGTTTGATTCGTTGTTAAGTCATCAAAAGCAACACACTGGCAATAAGACGAATGACTTCTTAGCCAATGGTAAAACCTATTACGCCACCTTAGCCAGCGCACCAGGTACCGTTAGATTAGGGCTTCCATTTAACTTATCCTACACGTTTGCTGAGGACGGCCTTTTCACACAACAGAATCTTGACGAAATCACCACAGCGAGTTGGTCGGTTGATGGGAGTGGCATTGTAGTTGATACCTCATCTTGGTCAACCCAAGTTCAGTCTAATTGGATAGAAGGGATCCAAGATCCAGCCACTTGTACCTATACACCAATAAGTAAACGTTTTGAGATGATAAAAGGCCGCTTTAAAGGTGTGCAACAAGCTGTCGAAATCTTTAAGCGTCATCGAGTGTGCGTAGATAGAGATAATGGCGCTGAGGTTGCCAACGAAATCATCGATGAAGAGATGTATTTCACTGCCTTTAATATCGATGACGTAGAAGCTTGGCAAGAGAAAGATCTACAGGGGCAAGCTATTGTCTTTGAACACTACTCTGATAGCGCGCTGGCATTAAATCGTCTGCAAAACACATTACCTGCAATGACCTATCAGTTCGATGATAATGGCAGCGGTTCGGTGTTGGAAGATAACGCTAATTTCACTTGGCTTATCGATGCTGATGGCGTGTTAACAATGAGCTTTAGCGACTACAGCATCCGCTGGTTAAAGCTGTTTGATGATCGCTCTGATCGTAAAGGTGGCGCATCGGTATTTGCCCTGTATGAAAAAGGCGAAATCAATGTACAGTACACTAATATGGCGACGACACTATCAGCATCGAGCTGGCAAGCCAGTGATTTCGTGGGTAACTGGGATCATGGTTTTAGCAGCAGTCAGCCCAAATATGATGTAATGGGTTACGGGATCAAATGGGAGCTGTTAGCCGACGGTAGTGCGAACCTAAAAGCAACCTCTGTAGATGGCAGCATTTTGTACAAAACAACGCCCCTGCATTGGTATATGGAGAACAACCAAGTGGTTCTATACCGTTCACTTGAATGGTTAAATGGTAACCCAACCAGTAGTAATTGCGATCCTCGTAGCGATAGTAACTGCTTCTATCGTCAGTACAGAAGTTGGCAGTTATTAGGTCAACATGGTAATCGCTATTACGTGCTTGAGTCTCTCTATGACAATGGTAATCCTTGGCAAGATGGTCCATTAGCACTAGAAGATATTGCTGTGCATCACCGTACTAATTTTTATCAGCCATTCAAAAAAGGGCAGTAAACTTAAAATAGGCTTCAAACATTGAGCTTTTAAGCCTTTTAAAGCATAAAAAAACCAGCCTGAAGGCTGGTTTTTTGTTTTACTCAAAGAGTAAAAAGTTTGCGACTAACGATTAAGCTTCAGGGCGCATCGCTGGGAACAAGATCACGTCACGAATGGTGTGCGTGTTAGTAAACAGCATAACCAAACGGTCGATACCGATACCTTGACCTGCAGTAGGTGGTAAGCCGTGCTCTAGTGCGCGGATATAATCTGCGTCGTAGAACATTGCTTCGTCATCGCCTGCATCTTTCGCGTCAACTTGCGCTTTAAAGCGGCTGTCTTGGTCTTCTGCATCGTTAAGCTCAGAGAAACCGTTAGCCACTTCACGGCCACCGATAAAGAACTCAAAACGGTCGGTGATGAAATGGTTTTCATCGTTACGACGTGCAAGCGGTGAGATATCAGCAGGGTAGCCAGTAATGAACGTAGGTTGCATTAACTGAGTTTCAGCTGTTTCACCAAAGATCTCTTCAAGTAGCTGACCACAAGTCCAGAACTTCTCGATTTTCATGCCAAGGCTCAGAGCCAATTCACGCATAAACTCAACGTCTTTAACTTCTTCATAAGTCATAGACTGAATCGTTTCGTTGTCTGGGTTGTACTTCTTAATCGCATCCAACATGCTCAAACGAGCATATGGGCCACCGAAATCAACAGTATGCTCACCGTACGGAAGTTGTGGAGAACCACAAAGTTCAGTCGCGATAGAACTTAGCATCTCTTCAGTAAGATCCATTAGATCGTTGAAGTCAGCGTAAGCCATGTAGAATTCCATCATAGTGAATTCTGGGTTATGACGTGGAGACAGACCTTCGTTACGGAAGTTACGGTTAACTTCGAATACACGCTCAAAACCACCAACCACTAGACGCTTAAGGTATAGCTCTGGTGCGATTCGCAAGTACATCGCCATATCTAGTGCATTATGGTGAGTTTCAAACGGACGTGCAGTAGCGCCACCAGGAATGCTGTGCATCATTGGTGTTTCTACTTCCATGAACTCTTTTTTAATCATAAAGTTACGGATAGAAGAAACCACTTTAGAACGCATAATGAAAGCATTACGTGATTCTTCGTTAACGATTAAGTCAACGTAGCGCTGGCGGTAGCGTGTTTCTTGGTCTGACAATCCGTGGAACTTTTCAGGCAGTGGACGCAGTGCTTTAGTTAGCAACTGGTACTGTTCCATGTTCACGTAAAGATCGCCTTTACCTGAAAGGTGTAGCTTACCAGTGACACCGATGATGTCGCCAATGTCTAAACCTTGGAACGTCGCTTTAAGATCTTTTTGAACATCTTTACCTGCATAGGCTTGGATGCGGCCAGAGACATCTTGGATAACCAAGAATGGGCCACGCTTAGCCATAACACGGCCAGCAATTGAACGCTGAATGTCCATGCCTTCAAGCTCTTCTTTGGTATAACTACCATATTCAGCTTGAATATCTGCCGCTTTATGTTTTCGATCGAAGTTGTTCGGGTGACCGTTTGCTGGGCAGTTCGCGCGAATGTGATCTAACTTGGCTCGGCGTTCCGCAATTAACTTGTTCTCATCTTGTGTTTGTTCAGTCATCTTCTTCTCTCGTTAAAGGCCAGATTTAAGGCTAGCTTCAATAAACTTGTCCAGATCGCCATCTAAAACGCTCTGGGTATTTCGGTTTTCAACACCGGTACGTAGATCTTTAATACGTGCATCATCGAGCACGTATGAGCGGATCTGACTGCCCCAACCAATATCTGATTTGGCATCTTCGGCGGCTTGCTTATCAGCGTTTTGTCTGAGCATTTCTAGCTCATACAACTTCGCTTTTAACTGTTTCATCGCAGCATCACGGTTCTTATGCTGCGAACGGTCATTCTGACACTGCACGACAGTGTTAGTGGGCACGTGAGTAATACGAATCGCTGATTCAGTCTTGTTCACGTGCTGACCACCCGCACCCGAGGCGCGGTAGGTATCAATTCTGAGATCCGATGGATTGATATCAATCTCAATCGAGTCATCAAGCTCTGGATAAACAAATACCGAGCAAAAAGAGGTATGACGCTTACCTGATGAATCAAACGGTGACTTACGCACTAGACGGTGTACGCCAGTTTCAGTACGCAGTGAACCAAAGGCATACTCGCCGGTAAACTTAATGGTGGCGCCTTTAATACCGGCAACATCACCATCAGTCACTTCAATCAGTTCAGGTTTATAGTCGTGAGCATCGCCCCAACGCAAGAACATACGCAGCACCATATTGGCCCAATCTTGCGCCTCAGTTCCGCCAGAACCTGACTGAATATCTAAGTAACTGTTTGATATATCGTGTGGACCTGAGAACATGCGGCGGAATTCGAGTTCCTCTAACCGTTTCTCAAGATCATCTAATTCTGTACTGGCATCATTGAAGGTGTCTTCATCGTCCTCTTCAATGGCAAGTTCTAGCAATCCTTGAATATCTTCTAGACCGCTATCCATATCGTCGATAGTTTTAACTATCGCTTCAAGCGACGCACGCTCTTTGCCTAGCGCCTGAGCATTTTCTGGATTATTCCAAACTTCCGCGTTCTCAAGTTCTCTGCTAACTTCTTCTAGACGCTCACTTTTAGCATCGTAGTCAAAGATACCCCCGAAGAAGGTCGGTACGGTCAGCGAGCTCCTTGATTTTGAATTTAACTGGATTTACTTCAAACATGATTTAATCAACTTTTTAATTAATTTTACTGACGACAGATAACAGCAGAAAGAGTCCGCGTCTATCGTCTCAATTATCAATAGATACACAGCCGACTATTTTAACCCATGCATGGGTTGAAACCTAGCTGCAAAAGCAATCAAAACCGCAATTTTATTCAACATTTTAAACTTAGGTGACATAAAGCCACTTTCAGCCCTCTATTCTGCCATTTAACAACAACGCGCAAAATAAGAAAACGGTGAATTCATTTGCAAAATCTGCAAATCAACCACTCCATTACTATAATAAAAATACCGTTAAAGATTGAGGCGATTATGCCATTGATCCAGCCATCACATGAACAAGCTCTGACATGTCGCTATCATGAAGACAACGTCCATATTTGCCACGAACCTGCCGGTGATTCGGGGTTATGTTATTGGCATGATCCTAAATTTATTAAGAATAGGCCTGAAGATATTCAACTGCTTGAACTGTATGCAAACCGCGGTGGTCAACTCAGGGGCATCAGTCTCAACCACGCTAAACTCGCCGGAATTGACTTAGTACGTCACCATCAAAAAATCGGCTATGACCTTAGTAACGCCGAACTCTATCGCGCCGATTTAAGCGGCGGGCACCTGTTCAACATAAACTTCAGTAACGCCAGCTTGATGAAAGCAGACCTGCGGGAAGCCAATCTGCATTGCGCTAATCTTAGTGGCTGTAATTTACTCGGCATAAAATGGGTCGGAGCTAAGATAGAAAATATGCAAGCAGGCAACGTCTTACGCCAAGAAAAGCTGGCTAATGTGGCGGAGCAAAATGGCCATAAAGAGCAAGCATTGGACTACTTTCAACAAGCTGAAGAGATCTATCGCGATCTACGAAAAGCCGCTGAACGTGAAGGCCTGTTCGCCATGTCTGGCAAATACATTCGTAAAGAACTCACCATGCGGCGCCACCAAATGCCTAAGCGTTGCCTTAAACGCTTTCTTTCAAAAGCAATTGACCTATTCTGTGGCTATGGCGAAGCCCCTTTAAGAGTCATTGTCTTCTCGCTTGCACTGATCCTTTTCAGCGCTATCCTTTATTTTTTCACAGGTCTAAACTTTGATGGTGAGATACATCAGTTTAATTTAAATAATAGCTTTTACAGCAACTTAATTGTTTTTCTTAACTGCGTATATTACTCGGTAGTGACCTTTACCACCCTCGGTTATGGCGACTTTACTCCGATTGGCATTTCCCGCGCTATTGCCGCTTTCGAAGCCTTTACCGGCAGCTTTACTATCGCGTTATTCGTAGTGGTATTTGTAAAAAAGATGACCCGCTAAGGAAGACAAGAACAGCCTTCTTGTTCGAGTCTTTATTATAATTGGTGAAGCACCACTGCGTTGAGCAAGCACAGCTTCATTAGCTCAAAAGGCTAATGCGCAGCTAACAAACTTTGGGACAAAAGTGCGTTACCTTCAGGCAAAGGCGGTTCCAATGACCAGCGGTCGGCGTATGCGCAGATACTTCCGTGACACGCTACAAGTCCATCCTTGGAAGCTCGGCCATGACATCCATGTAATGGACGGTCACGGCCGCATCTACACTGGTTTCTAAAAGCGCAAACTCTCGGTATCTAAGTTTTTAAATTTGAAAACCCAACTCTAGAAACCTACCTCTTTACTAACAAATAACACCAATTTTCCCCGTTGGAAATTTTGCTTTTTAAATTTAGCCGGGGCGCTGAAGGATTACCAAGGGGCGCAAGCGCTTTGTCCCTTGGTTCGGGGGTGGGCGAAGCGCCAAGACTTACCTCGGCCGTAAGGCCGCATAAGCAGCCAAGTCAAACACAAACCCTACCTAGCTCACACTTACAAACCTACACCCACAGGTTAGTGCACATTTCCATCAGCCTTTGTGAATTCACTAGCAAATACAGCAGAAAAATAAGCGCCAATTTCTGCGTAAAAAAAGTGCGAGGGTATACTCAAAAGCATCAAGTATCGTCGAGTCCATACTCAGAGCGCGCACTTTGACAATCGAGGCTTAGCGTCTCAATAAAATGTCGAAAGCTGTGCACCTCAATAACTAAAAGGCCCTTGCGATGAAACAAATACGTATTGATGGCATAACCCTTACTGCCAATCAACAAGATACCCTACTCGATGTAGCGCTTAACGCTAATATCGCGATCCCCAATTTGTGTAAAAGCCCTGCAAGCTCATTGGTCACCAACACTAAGCAGCACTGTAATCTCTGCCATGTTGAACTTAAAAATGCAGATGGCAAGCTCAACACCGTTCGCGCCTGTGAAACCAAAGTCGCTGATATTGACTCACAATATATTGACGTTATCACTCAATCAGCCGCACTCAGTAAACAGCGTAAAGCCGCGTTACACACCATATTATCTGACCACTTTGCCGACTGCGAAGCACCATGCCAAACCGCTTGTCCTGCGGGGGTCGATGTACAATCTTACCTGCACCACATAGCACAAGGCGACCACCGCGAAGCGGTTAAAGTGATTAAGCAAACGCTGCCACTTCCGTTGTCGATTGGTCGTGTCTGCCCCGCTTTTTGCGAAACAGAATGTCGACGTGGTCTGGTTGACGAACCCGTGGCTATTCGACAGCTAAAACGTCACGCAGCGGATCTGGACATTGAAGGTGATGCCCCTTACGTGCCCCCTAAAAAGCCGGCCACCAACAAAAAAGTCGCCATTATAGGCAGTGGCCCAGCGGGAATATCAGCAGGTTATTACTTGTCGAATAATGGCCATGATGTCACGGTATTCGAGTCCATGCCGCAAGCTGGAGGTTGGTTAAGATACGGCATTCCAGAGTATCGTTTACCTAAAGCCATTCTGGATAAAGAAATTGATCTGTTATGCAAAAATGGTCTGGATATTCAGACTAATGTTCGCTTGGGTCGAGATATTCATTTAAACGGTTTACTGGCCGATTTTGATGCCGTTTGTCTGGCAATTGGTGCGCAAAAAGCCGTGCCAATGAACTATCCCGGTATCGAACTCGATGGGTGTTATTTAGGCGTTGACTACCTTAAAGATTATTGCACTGAGAAGACCTATAAAACAGGCCAGAAAGTGGCCGTTATTGGCGGCGGCAATACCGCCATCGATTGCGCTCGCACGGCAAAACGTGATGGCGCAGATGTGACCTTAATCTATCGTCGTACTCGCGATGAGATGCCAGCAGAGCCTTATGAAATTCATGAAGCTGAGCAAGAAGGCATTAAGTTTCATTTCTTAACCAATCCAATTGAAAACCATAGCGATGATGCTGGCCGAGTTAGTCAGGTCACATTCGAAATAATGGCACTCGGTGATGCCGATGCTTCGGGTCGTCGGTCGCCAAAACCCACAGGTGACACCTTTGTTGAAGCCTTTGATACCGTGATCCCTGCGGTTTCGCAAACACCAGACATGAGCTTTTTAAATCATCCAGACAGCAAATTAGCGACCGGTGAAGTGGCGCTGACTCGATGGAATACATTTGAAGGCTGTGAACATACGATGTCTGCTGGGCTTTCCGCAGGACTCGATAAACTGTTTGTCATTGGGGATTCTCGAACAGGACCCGCCACTGCAGTTGCTGCTGTTGCCGATGGCAGAAAAGCTGCCGATGCCATTGAAAAACTGCTGACACAAGGGCTGACTTGTGAGCTTGATAAACAGCTATTTAACTCCAGCAAAGCCGCCAAAATGAGCCAATTAGCCACGCTTGGCACCGATGCGCTTTACCCCGATACAGAGCAGCAATTACGCAGTAAAATGCCAGAGCTTGCAAAGCTACAACGCGCGCTTAATTTCAGCGAAGTAGAACTCGGTTTTGCTCCCGATGAAGCGATGAAAGAGGCGGCTCGTTGTCTTGAGTGTGCTTGTCAGGTCAACACCGACTGTAAACTGCGAGATTACGCCACCGAATACAAGGTCAAGGCAGTAGAGCTCGATAGTCAAAATGCCCAGCATTTTAGTGTCGATACCAGCGCACCCTTTATCACTTTCGATGCCAACCGCTGTATTAGCTGCGGCGCCTGTGTTGAAACCTGTAAAGGAGCCAGTGGTCACAATGCTATCTGTTTTGAAAAAGACCATTACCACGCACTCCCCTTTTCTACGGACACAGCCCAGCGCAATGCTCCGAGAGTGGGCTTTAGCGCCACCATGAATGACAGTGATTGCGTACAATGTGGTAACTGTGTGCAAGTTTGCCCAACGGGTGCTCTGGTCGATTCTCGCGATAAGACGCAGGGATTAACCGCTGAGCTTAAGCAACCATTGGAAACGGTCTCAACTATTTGTACCTATTGTGGTATTGGTTGCCGTGTTGAGATGCATGTCGATAAACAAAAGAATCAAATTCGCCACATCAATGGCGATAAAAACTCCCCCGTCAACGCTGGTATGCTTTGCGTTAAGGGCCGTTTTGGTTTTGACTTTGTCAACAGTGACAAGCGCCTAACAACGCCACTTATTCGTAAAAATGGCGTGCTAACACCAGCCAGCTGGCAAGAAGCGATTACGCATATTGGTAATCAATTTAGCAAAATTAAAGCCGTGTATGGGGCAAAATCAATAGCGGGTTTGTCATCGGCCAAGGCCACCAACGAAGACAATTTTCTATTCCAGAAACTGTTTCGCAGCGTTATTGGTAACAACAATATCGATCACTGCGCTCGACTTTGCCATGCATCAACAGTTACGGCGCTCCGCGAAAGCATAGGCAGCGGTGCCATGACCAATGACATTCCCAGCATTAAAGATTCGGATCTAATATTTATCATTGGATCCGACACTGAAAGTGCTCATCCCATTATTGCTTCACATATTAAGCTGGCAATAAAGGATCATGGTGCACGCTTAATCGTTGCCGACCCTAAAAGAGTCTCAATCGCTGATAAAGCCCAGCTTTATGTTGCGCAAAAGCCAGGCACAGATGTGATGCTGTTGAATGCAATTATGCAGCAGATTATCAAGAATGATTGGCATGATTTAGACTATATTCAACAGCGTGTCGATGGCTTTAGCGACCTTTTTGATGAAGTGATGAGCGATGACTATAGCCCTGAAAATACTGCAATAATCACCGGAGTAAAAGCAGAAGATATCGTTGAAATTGCTCGTCTCATTGGCACCGCTAAAAAAACCGCTATTTATTATGCGATGGGGATTACCCAACATACTTCTGGCCATGACAATGTCACAGCAATCTCTAACTTACAGTTACTATGCGGCAATATAGGGATGAAAGGCGCTGGTATAAACCCTCTGCGTGGCCAAAGTAATGTACAGGGCGCTTGCGATATGGGCGCGTTGCCTAATTACTTTAGTGGTTATCAAAAACTGGATGACCCGTTAGTCCAAATGCGCTTTAGAAAAGCTTGGGGCAAAGACGATCTGCCATCAGAGATAGGAGTGTCGGCCACCGAGATGATGCAGGGGTTGACCCATGGTTCACTCAAAGCCCTATATGTCATGGGTGAAAACCCTGTACTGAGTGACCCAGACCAAAAGCATGTACTTGCAGGTTTAAAGGCCTCTGAGTTCATCGTAGTACAAGATATTTTCTTAACCGAGACTGCCGAGCTTGCTGATGTGGTATTGCCTGCCGCTGCGTTTGCAGAAAAGCTGGGACACTTTACCAATACCGAACGCCGAGTGCAGCAGCTACTCCCTGCGGTGACTCCTCCAGGAGAGGCCAAGAACGACTGGGAGATAATTCAACTTATTGCCAAACAAATGGGTGAAGACTGGCATTATCAAACAGAAAGACAGATCTGGCATGAGATAACCGAAGTCACGCCGCAGTATCGTGGTATTACCTGGAAAATGATCGACAGTGAAACGGCCAATGGTCGCCAAGGATTGCAGTGGCCTTGCCCAGCTGAAGGTCACCCAGGCACGCCAATACTGCATAACAAGCAGTTTACCCATGGCAAAGGCCAGATGCGCCCAGTGCAATATAGACTCCCGGCTGAAATGCCGTGCGCTGAATACCCACTGATACTGTCTACAGGGCGCTTACTCGAGCAGTTCCATACCGGCACACTCACCCGTAAAACCCCGGGGCTTAATGAGCTTGGCAAGCCCAGAGTGATGATCTCGGTATTTGACGCAGAGCAACTGCAAATACACAACGGCGACAGACTTAAGTTGTCGACCCGGCGTGGTGAGATTGAGATAGATGCGTTTGTGACTAAACGTGCGCAAGCCGGTGTTATCTTCTTGCCATTTCATTTTGCAGAGTCCGCAGCCAATAAACTCACTATTAATGCCTTGGATCCCGTAGCCAAGATCCCAGAATTAAAAGTGTGCGCTGTAAAAGTTGAAAAGGTGATGGTAGTCGAATCAGCCTAGGGGCTGATATCGCCACTGAGCGATTACTGATATCAAAAAGCCGCAGAGAATATCTGCGGCTTTTTAGTAGCACGATGAACGCTTACGTTATCATTTAACGTTAAGTGATGACCGCAGAAATTAAGCCACCAGAAATTGCAAAACCCGCCACCAGAATAAAGATGTTGGGCTTGAATATTTTAAACAGACCAAAACCTAATATCACCAGTGCCATATCCAATGGCGACAGTACAGCACTGCTAAAGATTGGGTTATAGAGGGCCGCTAACAAGAACCCCACCACACACGCATTAACCCCGGCGATAGCCCCCGTTATCTTAGGTCGACTACTAATCGCATGCCAGCTTTTAAGCGCGACTAACATCAACAAAAATCCAGGTAGGAAAATCGCTAAAGTCGCCACGAGTGCACCAACTAACGGTTGCGACACCCAAATTTCAGCACCGAGAAAGGCCGCCAACGCAAACATAGGTCCAGGGACTGCTTGTGCCAAGGCATAACCCGTTAGAAACTGATCGTTATTGATGGTGTCACCAATACTCGATTGCAGTAAAGGCAAGACCACATGCCCGCCACCAAACACCATGCTACCCACTTGATAAAACTGACTGAATAACTCGGTAAGATTGCTAATTCCTGCTTGCGTAGACAGGCCTATTGCCACTAAAGATGCTATCAGCAAACCCGCGAAAAGACTCAACCAAAAGAAATTCAGCTGCACAGGTGCTTGTACTGGAGGATGTGTATCACTGTCGTCAGTCGCTGAGAGGTAATAGCGGCCAATAATGGCAGCGATTACCAATAGTGAAAATTGAATCAGCATTGCAGGTTGCAGTAAAATCACCACGCAACTAAATACCATCAATAACTTCGCTTGTTTACGTTGGCAAAATTGCTTAAACATAATCAAGATGGCATCAGCCACCACCACCACGGCCAACAACTTAAGGCCATGTATCACGCCTTGAGCCATTGAATAGTCCAGCCATTGACTGCTGGTTACCGCTAATAAGAAAAGTAAAATAAACGACGGCAGCGTGAAACCTAAAAAAGCAGCAAGGCCGCCTAATAAGCCGCCTCTATGATAACCGATAGCAAAACCAACCTGGCTCGAACCTGGGCCAGGCATAAACTGGCTTAGCGCCACCAGACTGGCATAGTGCTTATCATCAAGCCATTGCAGCTCCTGCACAAATGTCTGTCTAAAATAGCCTATATGAGCCGCGGGCCCGCCAAACGAGATTAAACCAAGAGAAAAAAATCGAATAAATATCTGTAGCATGGTCAACTTCCAAAGTGAAAACGGCCAAAGAATATGACATAAAGGTGACAGTTTAATGAAGCGCCCAGCACAAAGCTAAATTAGTTTTAGCGACAAAGCTTAATGGGCTTAATCCAGTTGCAATTGATTGAAGTCTGCCAATGCATTGCGGCTGCCAATATGCGACTCAAGCCATCCAAGCACTTCGACAGCGGTGGTTCGATAAGTCGTCAGTTTGCCACCATAGAGTGTGAGCAGATGCGGATGCGATGAGCTGGTTTGCTGCAAAGTGTCACGGGGGCGATCAAACGCATTTCCTTGCTGCTTTGGCAGCACTCGCACTCCACAGAAGGTTTCCAAAACACGAGATTTCAGACTGTCGACATCCCCCATAGATGGAAAATAATGGCCATAAATACCCAGTAAATAATCCACTTCGGATTCAGTGGGCGTTGGTCGTCCCGTCATTTCATCAAGCACGACTTCGGTGGTGCCAATCAGTGTTTTGCCATTCCATGGCATCACAAAAATAACCCGTTTATCGAAACAAGATTCAAGATATAAAATGCCATCGTTTGCCGCTATATCCAGTAATAAATGGCTACCTTGCACCCATTCGATAGGCACTGGTGACACGACAGGCGTCACACAATTAAGTACATCATTAACCCAAGGCCCAGCGGCATTCACCACCGCAAGCGCTTCGACTTCATGTTGTTGCCCTTGGCATTCATAACGCACAACACAATGTCTTTTCTGGTGCTCTATTTGGATACATTTAGCATGTTCAAGTACATATGCGCCCATACTACGCGCATTTTTCACCACAGATTCGGTGAGTCGCTTATCGTCTGTTTGAGCGTCCCAATACTGGTAAAGCGCTTTAAGCCCGTCAAGTTTAAGCCCCTTTATTTTTGCCCAATGCACTGACGGAATAGACTTAAATTGGCCTAGAGAATCAAAATTGCTCAGCATCGAATATAAGCTTAGCCCCGCTCTTATCGCTATAGAGCTTCTGCGACTATCTTCATAAACAGGAATGTAAAACGGAATAGGATTGACTAAAGAGGGCGCGAGTTTTAACAGTGCCCGACGCTCTGCAAGAGATTGCCTCACTAAAGCTAGCTGGCCAGTCTCTAAATAACGTAAGCCACCATGAATAAGTTTGCTGGAGTTAGCAGAGGTTTGACCGGCAATCACGCCCTTTTCCAATAACGTGACACTGTATCCTGCTGCAGCCGCACACTGAGCAATGCCTGCACCATTAATACCACCACCAACAATAACTAGATCAACTGCTGACATTTCACCTCCTTATGTAAAACCTAACCTACTTGGCATCGAACTTAAGTCGCAACTAACATTCTCGCTTCCTTGAGTATTATCTGAATTGCCGGCAGTCACAACTATTAACCGCATTACCATTCATCTCAAACGGCACAGCTAACCCCCTTTACCCCTTTGAATGGCTAAGTTCGGTGTAGATATCATCACAAAGTGATTTTAACTGGCTCAACTTTTCAACCGAAGTTTTTAACTGGCACATCATCTGCTCTGGCACCTTTTCAGCTGCAAGTTTTAGCGTTCTCGCCGCATCGGTGATATGCAGCACTCGGACTCTTTCGTCGAGTTCACTGCGTCCTCTAAGCACCATACCTTTGACTTCCAAGCGCTTAAGCAGCGGTGTTAGCGTACCTGAGTCTAAGTGCAGCGCGTTGCCCAGTTCCTTCACACTGATGCCATCATTTTCCCATAGCACCATCATGACTAAATATTGTGGATAGGTAAGATCTAACTTTTCCAGTAAAGGTCGGTAAGCCCTCACCATCGCATTTGTTGCACTATACAGCGAAAAACACACTTGATTATCAAGGCATAGCGGATCGCGTGTTTGCTCAATTGACATTTATTTGAATCCTTTAAAACTTAATTGCGCACAATATACTTGCGTTAAACATAAAAATCGATATAAACTTGCTAGCAATTGAATTGCGCGCAATCTAAATACTTAAGGATTTACCATGAAAACTATTTATCAAACAACTGCAAACGCAACCGCTGGACGTAACGGTGTCGCTAAAACAGAAGATGGCCTACTTAATGTCAATCTTAGCTACCCAAAAGAGATGGGCGGTGCGGGCAATGCGACTAATCCAGAACAGCTTTTTGCAGCCGGTTATGCGGCATGTTTCTCCAACGCCATATTACACGTTGCACGAGAGCAAAAAATAGTCATC